>NZNH01000099.1 GCA_002694825.1 Acidimicrobiaceae bacterium
GTGGTTGTCGGCGCGGCGGTTGTGGTGGTGGCGGGGGCCGTCGACTGGGTGGGGGGGGTCGTGGATGAGGGCAGGGTCGTGGTCGCAGGTGTCGATGTTGTCGAGGTGGTCGTTCCCACTGGTGCGACCGTCTCGAGTTGGGGGTCGGTCCGGTCGATCAGCTCGGTCACGGCCAACCCGCCGACAAGTCCGCCCACGACGAGCGTGCCGCCTGCAACCGCGGTGAAAAGCAGTTTCGGGATCCGACGAGGTGCAGCGGGGAAGCCGTCGCGACGCCACCGTCGGATCTCGTGGGCAGGGCGGGTGGCGTCGAGCAGCGCAGCCTGCAATGCCGTCTTCGCCGCCTCTGGCGCCGGCTGCAGCGGGAAGGCTCCGGCAAGTCCACCAGGATCCATGAGCCCGGCTCGGCGACGGGTGCACGTCGAGCAGTCGTCGATGTGGCGACTGATGCGTTTGCGCCAGAGCGGATTGAAGACGCCATCCCACGAGCCGAGGAGGGCATCGAGCTCGGCGCACTCGCGCCGACCGTGCCGAGCGATCAGGAGCGAACCGAGCGAACGTTCCACCCGGTCCCGCACTCGCTGGACGAGTTTGTAGGCATTTTGAACCGAAACGCCCAGCGCGTCGGCGAGCTCCTCGCCCTCGAGTTCGTGACGCATGTGAAGGTCGAGAACTTCGCGCTCGCGTTCGTTGAGACCAGCGCTCGCCTCCGTCAGCAGGGTGCGGAGTTCGTCGCGGCCGAGGTCGGCGGTCATGTCGACCTCCGTCCCGATGTCGACGCCCGCATCATCGACGGGAGTCGAGCGTTTCCGTGCGCGAAGTCGAGCACGGCATTGATTGCGAGCCACGGAGTACAGCCAGGATCGGAGCCGTTCGGTGTCGCGGAGCTGATCGAGCTTGTTGGCGGCGGTGAGGAAGGTGTCCTGGTAGGCGTCGGCGGCGTCGTCGCCACTTCGCAGCATCGCAAAGCACAGGTCGTAGACGCGGTCGCCGTAACGTTCGTAGATGTCGCCCAGGGCGCGCTGATCACCGGCCAGGTACTGGCGGACGAGTTCGGTGTCGGTGGCCGTGGTCGGCATCGACAGGGATGGTAGTCAGCGACCATGCCTGTCCTGATCGCGCCGAGCCCGCCGGTGGACACAAAGTCGGTCGACTCACCGGCCGGTCAGGGGATCGTCGGACGGGATCTCGACCCGGGATCTCAGGGCTTTGGGGCAAGCCCCCGAATGTTCAGGGCACTCGGGGGTACGTGAGCCCGGCGATTTCCTGCACGACCCGGACGACCTGGTAGCTGTAGCCAGCCTCGTTGTCGTACCAGACGTACAGGACGCAGCGATCGCGGTCGGCGATCGTCGCCTGACTATCGACGATGCTCGTGCGATCGGCCCCGACGAGGTCGCTCGACACGAGTTCGGTCGATGTCGTGTAGTCGATCTGCTCACCCAGATCGACACTCATCGACGCATCGCGCAGCACGGTGTTGATGTCGGCAACCGTCGCCTCGGTCTCAAGGGTGAGGTTGAGGATGGCGAGCGAGACGTTCGGCACGGGCACACGAATGGCATTGCCGGTGAGCTTCCCGGCGAGTTCGGGGAGGGCCTTCACCACGGCCGTTGCTGCGCCGGTCTCGGTGATCACCATGTTGAGCGGGGCAGAACGACCGCGGCGCTCCTTCTTGTGGAAGTTGTCGGTGAGATTCTGGTCGTTGGTGTAGGCGTGCACCGTCTCGACGTGCCCGCCGACGATGCCAAAGCGGTCGTTCATCACCTTGAGCGGCGGCACGATCGCGTTGGTCGTGCAGCTCGCGGCGGACAGCACCGTGTCGTCCTCGGTGAGGGTGTCGTGGTTGACGCCGTAGATGATGTTCTTCACCTCGCCCTTCCCGGGGGCGGTGAGCACGGCGCGTGAGGCGCCGTTGGCCTGGAGGTGCCGGCTGAGACCGTTCATGTCTCGCCACGCTCCGGTGTTGTCGATGATGATCGCGTCCTTGATCCCGTAGGCGGTGTAGTCGATGTCCTCGGGCTGGGGCGCGTAGATCAGCTTGATCGGGTTGCCGTTGACGATGATCTGGTCGTTTTCCTCGTCGGCGATGACCGTGCCGGAGAACGGACCGTGGATCGAGTCGCGGCGAAGCAGGCTCGCTCGCTTCTCGACATCGTTGTCCTTTTGTGGTCGAAGGACGATCGCGCGGAGGCGAAGCTTGGCGCCTGAGCCGGCCCGTTCGATCAGGATCCGGGCGAGGAGCCGACCGATCCGGCCGAAGCCGTACAGCACGACGTCGGTCGGCTCCTCGAGGAGCCGACCATGTCCCGTCGTCACGCTCGACAGCTCGTCGTGCAGATACGCCTCGAGGTCATCGGTATCGGCATCCTGGAAGCCGGCGNCAAGCTTTCCGATGTCAATCTTGGCCGAGTCGAGCTGCATCGTCGTGAGAGCCACGAGGACGGGCATCGTCTCTTGGACCGACAGCTCGCGATCGATGAAGTTCCGGGCGTACCGGTGGGCCTTCATGATCTCGATCGACGTGCGGGTCAGCTTCTTGCCGAAGATGTACAGGATGACGTCGTTGTCGCGGTAGAGACGACCCATCAACGGGATCATCGCTTCGGCGGTGGCTTCATCCTCCCGCCAGCGTTCGAAGTGATCAGCGCCAAGATCGGTCATGGTTCCCTCGTTGTCCGTGCGTCGTTGCACCTGAGTGGACCACCCGCACGGTAGTGGGGCCGGGGGGAGCGTCCGGGCACCTTCTCATCCGGAAATCCGGATGGATTTCAGCTCAGGGCAGCGATCGCCCGATCGCGAAGCTCGAACTTCAACACCTTGTTGCTGGCGTTGAGTGGCAACGAATCGACGATCTCGACATGGCGCGGGCACTTGTAGTTGGCCATTTCCGCTCGACACCAGTCGATGATCTCGGCGGGGTCGGGCGATGTCCCGACTGCGGGAACCACAAAGGCGTAGCCGACCTCTCCCAGGCGATCGTCGGGCACGCCGATCACCGCGACATTCCCGATGTCGGGGTGCGCGAGCATCAGGCTCTCGATCTCGGCCGGATAGGCGTTGAAGCCACCGTTGATGAACATGTCCTTCACCCGATCGGTGATGTCGATGTTGCCAGCAGCGTCCATGACGCCGATGTCGCCAGTGTGGAGCCAGCCATCGGCGTCGATCGTCTCTGCGGTCCTCTCCGGATCATCGAGATAGCCGACCATCACGTTGTAGCCCCGGACGACGATCTCGCCCGGTTCGCCCCGTGGGGTCTCCTCACCGTCGGGGTCGACGATGCGAACCTCGACGTCGGGGATCGCTCGTCCGGATGTCGTGGCGATCACCTCCGGATCGTCGGTGTGACGGCACATGGTGGCGATACCGGTCGTCTCGGTGAGGCCATATCCCGTGACGACCTTCTCGAAGCCGAGCCGTTCGCGCATCTGCACGATCATCTCGACCGGAATTGCCGCAGCGCCGGTGACGGCGAGTCGCAGTGTCGACATGTCGAAGGTGTCGAGATCGGGGTGGTTCAGGATCGTCTGGTAGATCGCCGGTGGCCCGGGCAACATCGATACCCGGTCGACGGGGATGCGAGCCATCACCGAGGGCACGTCGAAGACCGGGTGCGGCAGGATCGTCGAACCGGTCATCAGGCAGGCGAGGATCCCTGCGTTGAGCCCGAACGAGTGGAAGAACGGGTTGATGATCAAGTAGCGGTCACGGTCGAGACCGATGACGTCGCTCCACGACTTGTACCCCCGGCAGGTGGCCGAATGGGTGAGCATGGCCCCCTTTGGCGCCCCCGTGGTGCCCGAGGTGAACATGATGTTGCAGAGGTCGTCGCCCCCGACGTTTTCGGCCCGCGCGACGACTGCTGCTGCATCGACCTCCCCGGCCCGATCCATGAACGACGCGAAGTCCGTCGCTGTCTCCGGCACCGAGCCGCGGAGCACGATGACCTCCTCGAGTTTTGCGGGGAGTCCGGCCTCGGTGAGCAGTGAGACATAGTCGGTGTCGAGAAAGTCGGTGACCGTGAAGAGGACACGCACCTGGCTGGCCTCCATCACATAGGCCGCCTCGCGCCCCTTGAAGCGGGTGTTGATCGGCACGACAATGCCACCGGCCACGTGAACACCGAGCGCCGCCGTTGCCCACTCCCAACAGTTCGGCGCCCACAATGCGACCCGGTCGCCGGCCTCGATGCCCGACGCCATCAGGGCGGCCGCGGCGCGATGGATCTCGGTTCGGAACTCGGCGAAGGTCCAGCTGATCTCACCGTCGGCGATCGCTTCAACTTCGGCGAAGCGCTCGGCGGCGTCGTCGATGAGCCGAGGGATGGTCGACCAAGGCGCGGTCATGTCACTTGCCCATCGTGGTCCAGGAGAAGTCTTCCCAGAGCTTGCGGCTCTTCCACCCGTCGCCGGTGCGGATGAGTTCGTGGTTGTACCAACCGCCGCAGTCGAAGTAGCCGGCGTTGTCGCCCGCGAAGTGCATCGGGTTGTAGAACATCGCCCGCACGGTGGCGGTGTCGCCGTCGATCTCGACCATCTCGTTGCTCACGAGGTGCTGTGTGGCATCGAACATGACCATCGTCGACCCCATCCAGGTGACGATCTCATCGAGTGTGCCTCGGATGCCGCCCGCTGATGTGTAGTCAATGTCGGCGTCGTCGGTGAAGCAGGAGCGGTAGAGCTCCCAATCCTTGGTGTCGACCGCGTGGGCGTACGTGGTCAAGAAGTCGGAGATGGCGAGCCGGTCGGCGAGGTATTGGAGATCCACACCGCGAGATTGGCACAGGCGCCCGGCAGCGACGAAACGATCAGGCGGTTGTCGAAGCGAGATGGTTGGGGATGGTGAGGCCCATCTCGGCCGCCAGCGGCTCGACGGACGTCGGAACCCGACCGCCGATGGCGTCCATCATCCGGTTCATCTGCTGGAAGTTCGCCGCAACCATGACCAGACGGTCGGTGGCGTCCCGCCCGACTCGCAGCTCGGCACGGATGCGGGCGTCGGGGTACTCGGCCGTGTCACGCAGGACGACGGCGTCGGTCAGCGCAAAGATCTCTTTGGCGTGCTCGATGCCACATTCCTCAGCCCCGCCGACGATCCGGTCGGGTTGGATGTCGCTGTTGTGGTGGTTGACGCTCGCACGGAGCATCGAGGTGTGGGAGAGCAGTCAATAGAAGCAGTCGTTGAGATAGGAGGTTCTCGCGGCGACGAGTTCGATCTGGGCTCGGGTGGCCCCGTCACGCACGAAGGTGGGGTCACCCATTTCTTCCAGTGGCATGTACAGCACGGACGAGACGTCGATCCAGAGTTCGGTGGCGCCGGGGACCGCCGTGTAGGCCGTCGGCGGGAACGCAATGCCGGCAGTGGGTACCCAGCCGTCGACATAGTCGACGCCGGGCACGGTTGCTTCGAGCGGTGCCCCGGCAACCGGTGTGGGCAGTGGTGTGGGGTCGAACCCGAGTCCAAAGGCGGCGGTGTCGAGCGCGGCGAGGCGTCCGACCACACCGACGAGTTCGACGTAGGCCTCAACCCGCATGCCCTCGGCCTCCCACCGTTCGATGTCGGCCTTGCGAAGCGAACTCGCTTCGGCGGCAACCCTGCCGGTCGCTTCGAGCGGTGCTTCACCAAGCGAAGTTTCCGGGATTGCTCGGCCGGTCATCGCTGCTCGTGCAACGGCGGCCATGGCGAGCTTCTCCTCGCCGGTCCACCAGACACTCGCCCGCGCAATGTCATCGAACTGCCGCGCGCAGAGCGCCTCGAACTCGGCGATGAGGGAGGTGGTCATGGCGCCATCATCGCTCACGGCAGGAGCAGGATCTTGCCAGTGGTCGAACGCCCCTCGAGTGCTGTGTGCGCAGCGGCGGCCTCGGTGAGCGGGAATGTGTACCCGATCCGGACCTCGAGGTCGCCGTCGGCGATCCACTGGTTGAGCTCGTTCCAGCGAGTGAGGCGGGCCTCCGGCGTGGCGATATGAGTGATGAGGGTGGGTCGGGTGAGGAACAGCGACTTGGCCATCAACGCCAGCGGCGAGATCGGCGGTACGGCTCCGGATGCGTTTCCGAAGGTCGCCATCGTGCCGCGGGGCGCAAGCAGGTGGAGTCCGGCGTCGAAGGTCGCGGCGCCGACACCGTCGAACACGACGTCGATTGCGTTCGTGCCGACCGCCGCCTCGACCCCGTCGACCAGATCGACCTCGTTGTAGAGGACGACATGATCGGCGCCGGCCGAACGGGCGAGTTCACCCTTCTCGGGCGAGCCTGCGGTCGCGACCACCTCGGCCCCCCGGATTTTCGCCATCTGGACGAGTAGCCGTCCCGTGCCTCCGGCCGCCGCGTGAATCAGACACCGGTCGCCGGGTCGGAGCGGCTTGGTGTCCGAAACCAGGTAGTGCGCGGTCATGCCTTGGAGGGGGAGTGCGGCGGCGATCTCGAGGCTGACCCCGTCGGGGATCGGCATCAAGGCCTCCGTCGGAGCGAGCACCCGACCGGCATAGCTTCCCGGCACGCCGACCCACGCGACGCGGTCGCCCACGGCGACATCGGTGACGTCGGCACCGACCGCTTCGACGATGCCAGCACCCTCGCTCCCCGGGATGAAGGGCAGGTCGACGGGGTAGAGGCCGGACCGGTGGTAGGTGTCGATGAAGTTGACGCCGGAGGCATGAACGCCGACCAGCGCCTGGCCTGGCCCCGGTTCGGCCAGCTCGGCCTCGGTGATCTGCAGGACCGCGGGTCCACCGGTCTCGGCGAAACGGATGGCAGAGGTGTTCGGCATCGGGGCTCCTGGTTGGTCGACGGTGATCGCCGGGCGGGGACGTACGCTCGTCATCATGGCCGGAGGCGCTGTCGCAGAACACAACATCGTGCTCACCGGCTTCATGGGGTCGGGGAAGTCGTCGGTGGGTGCGTCTCTTGCCGCCGTCCTGGGTCGTCGCTTCGTCGAGACCGATGCCGTGATCGTCGAGCGCTACGGGCCCATCCCGGCGATCTTCGCCGAGCACGGTGAGGCGGCCTTCCGGACTTACGAGCGAGAACTGGCCGACGAGCTCGCCGATGAAACGTCGCTGGTCGTCTCGACCGGAGGCGGCATGCTCATCGACCCGGCAATCGCCGAGCGGTTCGAATCCAGCGGACGGGTGTTCTGCCTCACGGCATCACCCGCCACGACCATCGCCCGGGTCCGGGCCGATGGCATCGTCGATCGGCCCCTCCTCGACACCGCTGACCCCGAGGCGCGTGTCGCCGAACTCCTGGCCGAGCGCTCCGAGGCCTACGCGAGGTTCGAGGCGGTCCCGACCGACGGTCGAACCGTCGCCGAGATCGTCGACGACATCGTCGTTCGCATCCGAGGCTGACGCGTCGGGTTCGCCTGCCTATTCCCGGCGTCTACGGCAGCACGCAGCGGTTCTCGGTGGCGCCGACGCCTTCGATGGAGCAGCGCAAGACAGCGCCGTCGGTGAGCCACTCGGGCGGGGTGCGCGCTGCGCCCACACCGCCCGGGGTACCAGTGGCGATCACGTCGCCCGGCATGAGCGTCGTGATCGCGCTGAGGTCCTGGACGATGTCGACGACGTTGAAGCACAGCTCGGATGTCGAGCTCTGTTGCTTGACGACCCCGTCGACCTCGCTGCGGATCTCGAGCCCGCTGCCGTCGCCGAGTTCGTCGACGCCGACAAGCACGGGACCGAGCGGGCTGAGTCCCTCGAACATCTTGCCGGCGAGGAACTGTGTCGTGCGGCGCTGATAGTCGCGCACGGAGCCATCGTTCATCACCGTGTATCCGGCCACGGCGGCCAGCGCCTCGCTCGGTGAGGCGTGACGCACCGGCGAACCGATCACGATGGCGAGTTCGACCTCCCAGTCGATGTGCGTCGACACGTCGATCGGCGGGAGGACGAGATCGTCGGTGGCGCCGATCAGCGAGTTGGCGAACTTGGCGAAATACGTCGGCGCCGACGGCCGGTCGCGGCCCATCTCCTCGATGTGATCGAGATAGTTCACGCCCACGCACACCACCTTGTCGGGCGCAGTGACAACCGGAGCCAGGCGGGCGGTCTCTCGAGGGATCGCCTCGCCGGTCTCGGCGACTTCGCTATCGGCCCGCAGGACGTCCCCCACATCGGCGGCGTCGAGGATGACGATGTCGTCGCCGTCGATGCGACCCGCACGGGTCGAGCTGCCGATGCGGACGGTGCAGAGTCGACTCATGCCGACCATTCTGCCAAGCGCTCACCGAGGCGATCGATCTGCTCGGCGTCGAGGTTGGCGAAGCTGATGCGCAGCATGTGCTCGTCCCCTTCGGTGAACGCCGTCCCCGGAATGGCGAGGACGTCGTGGTCGACGACGAGTTTGCGGAGAGCGTCGTCGGTGGCGAGTGTGCCGGGGTAGCGAACCCATCCGAAGTAGGCGCCGGCGGCGACGAGTTCGAAGCCGCCCGGTCGGTCCGCCATCACCAACTCGAAGCGTTGTTGGTGGGTGGCGATTCGCTCCGCCTGCTCCCGTCGCCACTCGTTGGCGTGCTCAAGGCCGGCGATGCAGGCGATCTGCCCGATCGGTGGGGCGCAGATGGCGACGCAATCCAGGATCTTCAGCGCCTCGAGTCGGGCGGGTTCTCCGGCGACGACCGCACCGACGCGGTAGCCGGGGATGGCGAGATCTTTCGAGAACGAGTGCAGGCTGATAACGGTGTCCCGCCAGGCCGGATCGTCGAAGAGGGTGTGCGCCGGCGTCTCGGTGGGGCGAAACGAGCGGTAGGTCTCGTCGATGATGAGGGCGAGATCGTTCGCCTTTGCGAGTGCGGCGAACTCGGCGATCCGCTCGGGTGGGACGGTGACCCCGGTGGGATTGCCGGGGCTGACCAGGACGATGGCGGTCGTGCGTTCATCGATCAGCGCTGCGCTCGCCTCGGCATTCGGGATCAGGCCGTCGTCGTTGGGGATGCGGCGTCCCTCGATCTCCTCGACGTCGAGCCACATGCCGTGGTTGAAGTAGAAGGGGTCCTGCACGAGCATGTTGTCGCCGGGTCCGGCGAGGGCCGATGCCACGATGCAGAACGCCTGGTTGCAGCCGGCGGTGATGAGCACGTCGTCGGCGACGACCTCACCGCCGTAGGCGCTCGACAGGTCGGCGGCGAAGGCCGAACGCAGCGCCGGAAGGCCGGGCTGCGGCGCATAAGTCGCGACGCTCGGGTCGCTCGCCGCGGCCGCGATCGCGTCGATCACGACCTGGGGCGGCGGGTACGAGGGTGCGGCCTGCGACACGTCGAGCAGCGGCCGAGTGTTGACCCGATGGTGGACCAGCGCATGAGCAGCGCTGATCGGGGACGTCATGAGATCCGTGATGGTCGGAGAGAAGCGCATCGTGCGAGAGTGTGGCCCACCTCATGACGACTGTCGATGCGTATCTCGAACGGATCGGTGCCGAACGGCCCGACGTGCTCGACCTCGACGCGCTCGCCCGACTCCAGCACGCCCATCTCGTCGCCGTGCCGTTCGAGAACCTCGACGTGTTCCATCGGGTCCCGGTGTCGGTCGATCAGGATGTCGTGCTCGCCAAGATCGTCGGTGGCCGTGGTGGTTGGTGTTTCGAGAACAATGGCGCGTTCGCGTGGCTGCTCGAGCAGCTCGGCTTCCGGGTCATGCGGATCGGGGCAGCTGTGTTGGCCGACGGACCGAACACGGTGATCGACCACCACACGATCGAGGTACAACTCGATACGGCGTACCTGGTCGACGTCGGGTTCGGTGATTCCTTTTCTCGTCCCCTCGACCTGAACCGGGCGGGGCCGCAGAACGGGGGCAAGGCTCCGTTCGAATTCATCGCTAGCCCGCAGGGCACAACCCTCGCCGAACACGGGGACGGCGTTCCCATCGCCAAGTTCCGCTTCAAGCGGGTCGCGCACGACCTCGCCGATTTCGCCGGAGCGTCCCAACGCCTCTACGACGATGCCGAAGCGCACTGGCGGCGCTGGCCGTTCGCCACCCGACTCCTTGGTGATGGCACCGACCGCGTGACCCTGCTCGCCGATCGACTCAAGCTCCGGCGCGGCGACGTCACCGAGGAGACGGAGATCGCCGAGGCGGACTGGAACGATGCGCTCTGGGAGTGGTTTCGGATGCGCCCACCGGTGTAGGCGTCGGCGTGTCCGACGAGGGCATATCGCTACGCGATGTCTGGATCGACAACCTCGAGGGAGCCGCCCCGGGCCCACAACAGGAGCATTAGGCCCACTCCGCAGTAGATCGTGCCGCCGACGGCCATCGGCGTGATCGTGTCGACGATCTGACGATCGACCAGCGACGCCAACAGCGAGCCACATCCGAGGGTGAACGTGCCGCGCAACGCCGCTGCAGTGCCGGCGATGCGTTCCATCGGTTGCAGGGCGAGCGAGATCGCCGTGGTGGAAACGAGCGTGCCGGATGTCGATGTGACGGTGACGAGCACCACCCACACGACGAAGGGTGGTACGCCATCGCTCGTGAGCGCAGCGACGAGCATCACCGCGAAGCCGCCGGCGTTGGTGCCATAGGCGAGCAGCGCGAGTCGGGCGGCACCGATGCGGTGGACGTGGCGGCTCGCCTGCCAGACACAGAAACCGTTGACGGCCGAGGTGCAGGCAAAGGTCGCAGCGAACCAACCTGGCCTCCCATAGACCTCGTCGACGATCGGCTGGGAACTGCCGAGGAAGACGAAGAATGCGCCGTAGCTGAAGACCATCGCGAGGATGTAGCCCGCTGAGGCGCGGTTGGTCATCGTCGTGCGGATCGCCCGACCGACTGCCGGCGGGTCGATCGGTCGGCGCCGGTCGTCGGGAAGTGTCTCGCCGAACCGGAACGTCCATGCAGCGCCGACAAGTGCGAGCGCGAAGCCGACGAGGAACACGGCCTGCCAGGCGCCGGTGAGCAGGAGCATCTCGCCGAGCAGCGGGGCGATCGTCGGGCCGATGAGGAAGACCGCCATCGTGAGCGACAGGACCCGCGCCATCTGGTCGCCGGAGTAGAGGTCGCGGGCGATCGCGTTGCCGATGACGGCAGGACCGGCGGCGCCGAGCCCCCACAGGAAGCGGGCGCCGAGCAAGATGCCGAACGAGGGCGCAAGCGTGGCCCCAAGCGCGCCGATCAGGTAGAGCGCGAAGGAGGCGAGCAGTACCGGACGGCGACCGAACCGATCTGACAGCGGTCCCATCGGGAGTTGTCCGGCCGCCATGCCGAGGAAGTAGGCGGTGACGACGAGCGAGACTTCACCACTGCCGTCGGCCAACGAGAACTCCTCACGGATCTCGTCGAATGCCGGCAGTGCCGTGTCGATCCCGATAGCGAGGAGCGCCGATGTGAATCCGAGGTAGGCGACGACGCCCGCCTCGGAGCGGACCCTCGTCGAGGCGGTTGCGGTCACCCGTCGCCGAGCCGCATGGAGAGTTCGGAGACCTTCTCGCGTAGTGCGTCGCGGTCGACGCCGAACTCGTGGAGCCCAGTGACGATCTCCTCCTCGAACGCACCCCAACCGAACTGGAGCGCGGCGCACAGCGCGACCTGGGCGAGCAGATCGGGGTCATCCTCCGCACGGCCGGTGGCGGTGGCCTGACCGCGCACGATCCGGTGGATCAGATCGGTCATCGGTGAGCGGGCCTCGTCGAGCTCGAGCTTCGCGAAGGTGCGGTAACTCGCAGCGTCGTCGGAGGTGTTGACCGGCAGGATGCCATCGGAATCCCAGCGCTCACCCATCTCCTCGGTGGCGACCGCCACGGCCTCGGCGAAGACCGCATCCTTGGATCCGAAGTAATGGTGGATCAGGCCGTAGTTCACGCCAGCGTGCTTTGCGAGCTCACGGCCCGAGATCTGCCGAGGCGACCGCATCGCCATGAGCTGGACCGCCGCTTCGATGAGGCTCTTGCGGACGGCTTCGGGGCCGCGGATGGGTTCGTTGGTGTCGAGATCGGTCACGGAGAATTCCTCACCCGTTCAGCGTTGGATCTGCGAGATATCGCGCACGGCGCCCTTGTCGGCGCTGGTGGTCATGGCGGCGTAGGCCCACAGCGCAGCCGACACCTTTCTGGGCCGCTCCTCAGCGGGTTGCCAGGCATCGGGACCCTTGGCCTCCATCGCCGCGCGGCGCTCAGCGATCACCTCGTCGCTCACGCGAATATTGATTGTGCGGTTGGGGATGTCGATGTCGACGATGTCGCCGTCCTCGATCAGCGCGATGGCGCCTCCCTCGGCGGCTTCGGGAGAGGCGTGTCCGATCGACAGACCTGAGGTGCCGCCGGAGAAGCGGCCGTCGGTGAGGAGCGCACATTCCTTCCCGAGCCCCCGCGACTTGATGTAGCTCGTGGGGTACAGCATCTCCTGCATGCCGGGGCCGCCCTTCGGTCCCTCGTAGCGGATGATGACCACATCGCCGGCCTGGATGTGGTCGGTGTCGAGGATTCCGTCGCACGCCGAGTCCTGCGACTCGAAGACCCGTGCAGGGCCGGAGAACGTGAAGATCTCCTCGTCGACACCGGCGGTCTTCACGATGCAGCCGTTCTCGGCGATGTTGCCGAAGAGCACGGCGAGGCCGCCGTCCTGGAAGTAGGCGTTGGGCACACTGCGGATGCAGCCGTTCTCGCGATCGGTATCGAGGCTGTCCCAGCGGGTGCTCTGGCTGAAGGCCACGGTCGTGCGGATGCCGGCGGGACCGGCACGGTAGAACTCCTGCACCTCCGACGACGGGTCGCGCATGATGTCCCACTCGTCGAGGGCAGCGGCCATCGTCGGGGCGTGGACGGTGGGCTGCTCGGTGTGGAGGAGCCCGGCCCGGTCGAGCTCACCGAGGATGCCCATGATGCCGCCGGCTCGGTGGACGTCTTCGATGTGGTACGTGTCGGTGGCGGGCGCGACCTTGCAGATGGCGGGGGAGGTCCGGCTGAGTCGATCGATGTCGGCCATCGTGAAGTCGACGTGCGCCTCGCGGGCGGCAGCGAGAATGTGCAGCACGGTGTTGGTGGAGCCGCCCATCGCGATGTCGAGGGTCATCGCGTTCTCGAACGCCTCCTTGGTGCAGATCGAGCGGGGGAGGACCGAGTCGTCCTCTTTCTCGTAGTACCGCGTGGCGAGGTCGACGATCTGGCGACCGGCCTGGAGGAAAAGCCGCTCGCGATCGCTGTGCGTGGCGACCACGGTGCCGTTGCCCGGCAGCGCCAGACCGAGCGCCTCTGCAAGGCAGTTCATCGAGTTGGCGGTGAACATGCCCGAACACGACCCACAGGTCGGGCAGGCGGAGCGCTCCATCTCGTGCACGTCCTCGTCGCTGACGGACGTGTCGCCGGCCTTGATCATCGGGTCGATGAGGTCGAGCTTGACCTCGACACCGGCGAGCTTGGTCTTCCCGGCCTCCATTGGCCCGCCGGTGACGAAGATCGTCGGAATGTTGAGGCGCATCGCCGCCATCAACATGCCGGGCGTGATCTTGTCGCAGTTGGAGATGCACACCAGCGCGTCGGCACAGTGGGCGTTGACCATGTACTCGACCGAGTCGGCGATGAGATCGCGGCTCGGGAGGCTGTAGAGCATGCCGTCGTGCCCCATGGCGATGCCGTCGTCGACTGCGATGGTGTTGAACTCCTTCGCTACACCGCCGGCGGCTTCGATCTCGCGGCACACGAGCTGCCCGAGATCCTTGAGGTGGACGTGGCCGGGCACGAACTGGGTGAACGAGTTCGAGACAGCGATGATCGGCTTGTGGAAGTCGTCGTCAGTCATGCCGGTGGCGCGCCAGAGCGCTCGGGCACCGGCCTGGTTGCGTCCCTGGGTGGTGGTCTGACTGCGGAGATCAGGCATGGCAGAGAATCTAGTTGGTCCGGTGGCTAACTCCGATCGTGGCTCTGCGGACGGGCGTAAAGTGACGTCGTGCAGGTCCCATTCCGGCTTCTCAACGCGCTTCGTCTGCACACCGAGATCGGCCTTGTCGCTGCGATGGCGGTGGCTATGGCGACCTTCTCCGCCACGCCGCTTGTCCTCGCCCCACTTGCGACCGAGTTCGCGGTCTCCACCGGTACCGCGGCGCTGTTCTCGGCCGCCCAGCTCGGTTCGTTCGTTGTCGGCTCGTGGACGGCGGGGCGAGTCGTCGACCCGTCCCGGCGCGTTTTCGTCATCGGGCTCGTGACCCTGTCGGCGGCCAACGTCGTGGCGGCGTTCGTCGGCTCGTTCGTTGTGTTGGTCGTGACGAGGTCGGTCTCGGGCCTCGCGCTCGGTGTCCTCACCTGGCTCGCCTACTCACAGGTCTTCGGCGACGACGAGCGGACGGGCGACATCACCACAGTCGGGCCACTCACGGCCGTTGTGTCGGCGCCGATCATCGGCGTGCTGCTCGAACTCGGCGACGTCCGTGCGGTGTTCCTCGTGCTCGCCGGCGTCTCGCTGGTGCCCCTCGTCTGGGTTCCCTCCATCGTCGTGCCCGACCGCACCCCCACCGGCCGCAACCGCGCGGTTCGGGCCGCGTTGGTCGTCATCGCGGCCCTGACCATCGCCACGCTCGGTGGCTCGGCCGTGTTCGTCTTCATGGGAGCGATCGCCGCCGACCGCTACGGGATGAGTGCGCTTGTGATCTCGTTGGCCTTCTCGGCCAACGCGCTGGTCAGCATCCCGACGGCTCGCTTCCGCGGTCGTCGGCGCTTCGCCGGTGGCTACTTCGCACTCACCGGGGTCTGTGCGGTGATCTCGACCCAGGCCGACCAGTCGGCGGTGCTGTGGATCGTGCTCTGTGTCTGGGGTGGCGCGTTCTGGATGGCGGTGCCCGGCTCGTACACCCTGCTCGCCGAGCGGTCCCGGTTCCCGACCGAACGGGCCGGCGATGCCCAGGCCGCCATGGCCTTCGGACGAGCGCTCGGCCCGCTCGTCGCCGGTGCGCTGGTCGCCGGCGGTGAGTACGCCGCGCTCGGGTGGGTCTGCGGCGGGCTGCTGGTGGTGGCGGGCGCCCTGCTCGTCGCCGTCGAGTTGGTGGTCCCGCCGATCCGGGCCGAGGCCTAGTCGGCGGCTTCTCGGCTCCAGAGCGCAGCGCCGAGTGCGCCGGCGTCGTCGCCGAGTTGGGCCATCACGATCTCGACCTCGGGTCGGTACCGGGCGCCGAGGGTGAGTTCGTTGAGCCAGTACTTCGTCCCGGCCCGGAGTGGTTCGCCGATGTCGGTGAGTCCCCCGCCCAGGATGATGCGTTCCGGGTCGAAGATCATGACGAGGTTGGCGAGACCGACCGCCACCTGTCGGCAAAAGCCGTCGAAGATGCGCTCGGCTTCCTTGTCGCCTCGGTTCAGCGCCTCGGCGACCGTGAAGCCGGTGATTGCGGCGACCGAACCGGCCAGGCTGAGCGCGGAAGGGAAGAGGCCGATCTGGGCCTGGGAGCGTCCGATCTGACCGAGTGCCGTACCTGATGCGTAGTACTCCCAGGGGCCCCGCTGGCCGGTGTGGTGGGTCGGGCCGTTCGCGTCGACGACCATGTGACCCGACTCGCCCGCGAAGCCGTTGTGGCCATGGATCAACCGGCCCCCGCACACGAACCCGCTGCCGATCCCGGTGCCGAGGGTGATGAGCATGTAGTCGTCGCTGCCTCGCCCGGCGCCGAGTTTGCCCTCGGCCCAGGTGGCGGCGGTTGCGTCGTTCATGACGGTCACGTCGAGGCCCGTTCGGCCGGCAAGTTCGGTGCCCAAGGGGTACTCGACGAGATCTGGCAGGTTGGGGGAGTAGTGGATGACCCCCGAGCGATGGGCAAGGCCTGCTACGCCGAGGCCCACGCCCTCGAGTTCGCCGTCGTGGTTTCGTGTCATCCGGTCGATCATCCGGACGAGCATTTCGAGCAGGACGGGCCCGGTGCCGGCGCTCGACTCGCGGTCGCGGTCGATGATGTCGCCCGTCTCCGGTTCGATGAGCAATGCCCGTGCGTTCGTTCCGCCGACGTCGAAACCCAGGATCATGGGATCGGAGGCTAGATGCAGCGGCCGGTGTCGGCGCGGGAATCGGTGATGGAATCCAGCACCGGCCGGATTTCGGTCGTCGACACCGCGAAGCCCACGCCGCGTTCACGGCTGCGGGCGTACACGATCCCGAGCACGTCGCCGGTCTCGCCGAAGATCGGCGCACCCGAATCGCCGGCGGTGATCGCACCGTCGAACTCGAATGCACGCCGCTCGACGACATCCTCGATGTAGATGTCCTCGATCGTCACGCGAAGGAGACGGGTGATGGTGGTGTCGAAGGACTCGAGGCCGACGTCGGGACTCCACGCCACGGCGGTCGCGGTGGCGCCCCGCGAGGGTTCGCTCATCGGCCGCCCGTACCTCATCTCGTCGGCTCGGATCACGGCGACGTCACGATCGGGGTCGAAGGCGACGACCTCGGCGGAAATGGCGAGGCCCGAGGGTCGGCGCAGGCTCACCTCATCGGATCCGGCGACCGTGTGGGCCGACGTGACGACCAGCACCTCGTCGCCGTGGACAACGGCGACACCGGTGCCGAAGGCGGGCTCGAGGCTGCAGCCCTCGGCGGCGACACCGAAGACCACGCGGTCGACGGCCGTCAGTGGGTCATCGACGCCACAGGCGACGGCGGCGAGGGTGAGGGCTGCCACGAGTGTGATGCGGGCACTCACACGGACAATCGGACACCGCCGGCAGCGGCGCTTTCGACCGCGGCGTCGCACAGTTGCTGGACGCGGAGGCCTTCGGCGAAGTCGGGATCGCAGGGGCGTCGGGTCCGGACGGCGTCGACGAAGTCGCCGATCATCGCGCCTGATCCGCGAAAGATGTCGCGGTACGTGTCGTGCACCGTGTCGTATCGAGCACCGATCCAGATGTCGTCGGGGATCGGCAGTTCGGCGGCCGGGCCGGACTCGCCGACCTTGACGCCGCGTACCGACTGCACGGTGTCCCAGTCGCAGACGGCGTGGAGTGTGCCGTCGCTGCCGTGGGCGTCGAACTCGTGCACCTGGCCGAATGGGGTCGGCTCGTGGCACACCGCGCTCGCCTGAACGGTGGCGTAGGCGCCGGAGGTGAACTCGAGGGTGATCAGCGCCGAGTCCTCGCCGCGCTCGTAGGGGCGACCGTCGGGTCGGTCGGCGCGCTCGATGAACGACCGCGAGAGACAGCCGACCGACGAGACCTCGCCGAAGAACCATCGGGCGAGGTGGAGGAAATGGCTGCCGATGTCGCCGATGACGCCGCTGCCGGCCTCGCTGCGGTCGAATCGCCAGGCGTACTCGCCGCCGCGAGCAAAGCCGGTGAAGTAGCGGAGCCCGAGATGGAACGCCTCGCCCAGGTAGCCCTCGTCGATCAGTCGCTTCAGGTACTGGTTCACGGGCATGTAGCGGTAGGTGAAGGGTACGAGGGTGATCGCCTCGGCGGCGGTCGCCGCGCGTGTCATCTCCTGTGCTTGGGCGACATCGAGCCCGAGTGGTTTCTCGCACAGCACGTCGAGTCCCCGTTCGATCGCCTGGATCGACAGCGGGTGATGCGAGTCGTTCGCCGATGCGATGACGACGGCGTCGAGTGGTTGCTCGAAGAACGCGGCGGTGTCGGTGAAGGCGGCGGGGATCTCCCACTCTTGGGCGAACACCGAGGTGCGGTCGGGGTTGCGGCCGAGGACGGCGGGCACGTCGACACCATCGAGGCGCCGCAACGCAGGGAGGTACATCGAGTCGGCCCACCAGGACGTGCCGACGATGCCGATGCGGATTCGCCCCGTCATGTCAGGCCTTTCGGGGCGGCGCCGTCGACCGCCGCACCGACAGGGTCGGTGCGAGGTCGATACGGGTGGGCTCGGTGCGGTCGTCCTCGATGCGCTCCAGGACCGTCCGGATCGCCAGTTGACCCATCTGGTGTCGCGGCTGGTTGACCGTCGTGAGCGACATGTGGTTGAGCTCGGCGATGAACGTGTTGTCGTACCCGACGACGGACACGTCGTCGGGAACCCGCAGCCCTGCCGCTTCGAGGGTGCTGAGCGCGCCGGCGGCGACGAGGTCGTTGAAGGCGAAAATGGCGGTGGGCATCGAATCGGTCTCGGCGAGGTTGACGATTGCGGCCTCGGCGTCGGCTTCGTCGTCGCCGCCTCGCAGGATTCGCGGCTCGAGCCCGAGCGAGCGCATGGCCTTCTCATAGCCGCGCGACCGGGCGCGTGAGGAGATGTTGGCAGCGCCGTCGATGTGGACGATGTCGGTGTGGCCGAGTTCGACGAGGTGCTGGACCGCGAGCGCTGCGCCGCGCTCTTCGTCGGTGGTGATCGTGTCGGCCCCGGGATTGTCGCGTCCGGACGCCACCACCACGGTCGGTACCACCGCCGACGCGCGGATGATGTCGTCGTCGTCGAGCTTGGGGCCGACGAGGATCAACGCTTCGACTTGGAACTGCAGGTGGGTTTCGACGGCCCGCCGCTCCCGTTCGGCGTCGCGTCCGCCGTTGAGGATCAACACATCGAAGCCGTAGTCGTCGGCGGCGGCCTCAACCCCGTACACGACCTCGGCGAAGAAGGGGTTGTGGATGTCGTTGATGATCATGCCCAGGGTTTTGGTGCGGGCCTGGGCGAGGTTGCGGGCGTGGAGGTTCGGCCGGTATCCGAGCTGCTCTGCTGCGCGCAGCACCGCCTGGCGCTTGGCCTCGCTGACCTTCGAGGAGTTGTTCATCACCAGGCTCACAAGGGCGCGAGAAACCCCGGCACGTTCAGCCACGGTCTCCATCGTCGGACGACTCATCCCCTCAGCTCCCCTTTGCGAAAGCGTCGCCCATCGTCGTTGGGCTTGACAAGTACGGTTGCCACCGTAAGATTTAGAGCGCTCTAACGCAATTGGACGTCAGGGCACAGCGTTTTCCTCGGGGTCGGGTTTGAGCAGTTTCTTCCAGCGCGTTGCCGGAGCACCCATCAGTTGGGGTGTCTGCGAAGTCCCCGGCTGGGGGCTGGAACTTCCGGTCGACCGTGTGCTGTCCGAGATGCAGGAACTCGGGCTTGCCGCCACCGAGCTCGGATCCGACGGCTATCTCCCGTCCGACCCCTGCGAACTGCGCGAGGTGTGCGCGCGCTACGACCTCGAGATGATCGGCGGCTTTGTTCCTGTCGTGCTCCACGACCCCGCTCAGCGCGACGCCAGCCTTGCCGCTGCCGAACGGGCCGCAGCGCTGATGGGCGGAGCCGGCGGTCACCTGTTCATCACGTCGATGGTCACCAGCTTCGACTGGGCGCCCCGCCTGGAAATCGACGCGGCGGCCTGGGATCACGCTGCGGCGATGCTCGACGAGATCGAGGAAATCGTCGCCGCCCATGGCATGTCGCAGGCGATCCACCCCCATCTCGGCACGATGATCGAGCGACCGAGCGACGTGAAAAACGTGCTCGAGCGCAGCCAGGTCGGCTGGACCTTCGATATGGGCCACCTGATGATCGGCGGATACGACCCCGTCGAATTCCTGGCCGATGCCCGTGATCGGATCGCGCATGTCCACCTCAAGGATGTGCGTCTTGACCTCGCCGCACCCGTCCTTCGTGGCGAGCAGTCGATCATGCAGGGTGTGCAGAACGGCATGTTCTGCCCGATGGGCGACGGCGACGTGCCGGTCGCCGAGGTCGTCACCGAGCTCGAACGCAGCGGCTACGACGGCTGGTACGTGCTCGAACAGGACGCGGCCATCAGCGACGGCGAACCGGCGCCGGGTGAAGGCCCCAAGGTCGATGTTCTCCGGAGCATCGAATATCTCCGTGCTATCAATGCGGAGTTCACCGCAGGTCAGAAGGCCTCATGAACGCCCATGCTTGGTACGGGAACAACCCAAACCCTGAGGAGGGGGACAAACAATGAAGAAGCACTTCCGTTGGTTGGCAGTGCTGCTTGCGATCGTGCTCGTTGCCGCTGCGTGCGGTGACGACGACAGCAGCAGCGACAGCGCCGACTCAAGCGATAGCGCAAGCACCGAAGAAGAAGCGGTCGAGCAGACCCAGGGCGGTGACCTCACCTTCCACATGATCACGCACTCTGACGACGGCCCGTTCTGGTCCGTCGTGAAGCGCGGCATGGAAGCGGCCTGCGCCGATGTCGGTGTCAACTGTGTGTGGATGCCCGGCAACAACGACCCGGGTCAGATGGTCTCCGACATCGAGACCGCGATCGGTGAGGGCTCGAACGGCATCGCCGCATCGCTGCCGTCGCCCGACCAGCTCATCGGCCCGCTCCAGGACGCCGTTGCTGCTGGTGTTCCGGTCTACACGCTCAACTCGGGCCTGAACGACTACACCACCATTGGTGCTACCACCCACATCGGTCAGTCCGAGGACGTCGCCGGTCAGGGCGCTGGTCTGCGGTTCAACGACCTCGGTGCCACCAAGGTCCTCTGCGCCCAGCAGGAGCAGTCGAACGTCGGCCTCACCGAGCGTTGCGCCGGTCTCGAAGAGACCTTCAACGGTGACGTCATCACCCAGTTCGTCGGCCTCGACGCCGACCAGACTGAGCAGATCAACGGCATCAAGGCCGTCCTCGAGGCCGACCCGGCGATCGACGGCGTGCTCGGCGTCGGTCCGGTCATCACCATGTCGGCCCTCGCCGCCGCCCAGGACCTGGGCATCGACCTCACCATCGGTGGCTTCGACATGACGCCGGAGCTGCTCGATGCGATCGAGGCCGGCGATGTCGCCTTCACCGTCGATCAGCAGCAGTACCTCCAGGGTTACCTGCCGGTCGTCCTCATGTACCTCGAGGCCACCAACGCCAACCAGGCGGGCGGCGGTCTTCCGGTGCTCACCGGTCCGGGCTTCGTGACCCCGGACAACGCCGCTGCGGTCAAGGAACTCTCGGCCGCCGGCACCCGCTGATCCACATCAGCGATGACCGGCTCGACCACGGCTGAACCGGTCGCCTTCTGATCAGGGTCGATTCCGGGACGGGTCCAGTACCCGTCCCGGAATTGCCCGGTCGGGCGCCGTGGAGGCGCCACAAAACGGACACATTCCATTGGGGGGAGCCGTCACCGATGAGTGACACCACAGCCGGGGCCGCCGCAGCCCCGAACGCCGACGAGCGGCTGGCGTACCGAGGGGTCTTCCAGCGAGCACTCGTTCGACCCGAGATCGGTGCAGCCATTGGCGCTGTCGCTGTGTGGGTTTTCTTCTGGGCCGTCTCGGTCAAGTTCGGCCAGGCCAGTGGTGCCCAGTCGATCCTCGACCAGGCCGCTGCGCCGCTTGGCATCATGGCGGTCGCCGTCGCGCTGCTGATGATCGGCGGCGAATTCGATCTCTCGTCGGGTGCCGCCACGGGCGCACTCGGCATCTTGACCATCCTGTTGGTCCGCGATGTTGCCGGCGAAGCAGCCGGCGCAGGTTTCAGTCTCTGGGTCGCCCTGCCGATCTCGCTGCTCGCCGCCCTCGGACTCGGTTGGTGGAACGGCTTCCTCGTCAACCGAACATCGCTCCCGAGCTTCATCGTGACCTTGGGGTCCTTCTTCGTTCTCAAGGGCGCCAAGCTCGGTTTTTCGAAGCTGATCGTCGATCAGATTCAGGTCGGCAAGCTCGACGACCTCGCCATTTACGCCGAGGAGAATGGCGTCAGCGACAAGGGATATGGCCTGCTTGACAAGGTCTTCGCCGGGGAGTGGATCCGCAACGAACATGTCTGGGACTCCCGCGACTGGGTGTACTCAATCGGCACCCTCGCCGGCCTCGCGCTTGTCGTACTCGCCGTCTACGAATTCCACTTCCGCCGCAAGGATGTGATGAACCCAACCGGTCTCATCGGTGTCGTCGTCGGTATCGCCATCGGCCTCGCCGGCGTCTGGCAACTCCACAACACCGATGGCGCCGGCGCAAACACCATCGGTGCTGCCCTCATCGGCGCGGGAATGCTCGTCGGCTTCATCGGCTGGGGCGTGTGGCGTTACGTCCCGCACACCCAGAGCGACACGACGGCCGGTCGCCCCGACGGGGTGACGGCACCGCTCATCGCTGGCGTCATCTGTTTCGTCACCGCCATCCTCGTCGGCACCTGGATGGATGCGCAGAACGGTGAGGACCTCACCGAAGCCTTCGATCTCGGTGGTGGCACCAGCCTCGCCATCGCCATCGTCGTCGCCCTCGTGGCGATGATCTGGTCGGCCGGTACCGGTGGTGCCGCAGCAGGCAACGTCATCGGGTCGGCCATCTCGGCAGCAGCGGCCGCCGCCCTCGGAGAGGCCAGGGCGCGAGTCATCTCCACAGGCATCGTGGCGATCCTCGCCACCCTCGGCTTCCTCAACCTCTCCACCGAGCAGGGCGCCCGGGCGATCATCTTCATCGCCCTCACCGGCGCAGCCTTTGTCAGCCTGATCACAGCCGCCACCCGAGGCCGACGGCACTCCGACCGGGCCGGTTCGGCGCTGCTGCTGCTCACGTCGGTCGCACTCGTCGCCATGGCCTTCTTCGTCCAGAGCGAGTCGTCGGCTCCGAAGTTCCGGGCCGAGGCCTTCAGCTTCATGCTCGCCTTCGCTGCGATCATGGCCATCTGGGCGATCGCGAACATGCGCTTCGAGGTGCGCCGGTTCACGGACACCTCGGCCGATACGACGGCCCGCAACATGCTGCTCTCCGCTGTGCTGCTCATCGTTGTCGGCATGATCGCCCGCCTCGGCTGGGTCACCACCGAGGAGGCCGAGGTCGGCGGCTCGATCGTGAAGTACAGCGTCCGCATCCTGTGGTTCCTCGGCTTCACCGCCGTCGTGTCCTGGGTGCTCGCCCGAACCCGCTTCGGGAGCTGGACCTTTGCCGTCGGTGGCAACAAGGAAGCTGCCCGCCAGGTCGGTGTCCCCGCTGCCCGCACCAAGACCCAACTCTTCATGGTGGTCTCGGCCGCTGCGTGGTTGGTCGGTGTGCTGCTGGCGTTCCGCCTCAACACCATCCAGGCCAGCACGGGCGACGGCGAGGAGTTCGAATACATCATCGCCGCAGTCGTGGGTGGCACGGCGCTCACCGGCGGCTACGGCTCGACCATCGGTGCCGGCATCGGTGCCCTGATCATGGCGATGGCAGTGCAGGGCATCCCGTCCGCCCGGTGGAACTCCGACTGGAGGTTCGTCTTCGTCGGCGGCATCCTCCTGCTCGCTGTCGTTGCCAACAACTACATCCGCACCAAGGCCGAGTCGGCCCGCTGATCGAGGAGGTTCACGATGTCCGATACGCCATTGCTCGAACTCGAGAACATCTCGAAGTTCTACGGCAACATCATCGCCCTCCAAGGCGTCACCACCGAGGTACGCGCCGGGCAGGTCACGTGTGTGCTCGGCGACAACGGCGCCGGCAAATCGACCTTCATCAAGATCCTGGCCGGGGTGCACGAGCACTCCGAGGGCACCTTCAAGCTCGAGGGTCAGGAGGTCAACTTCAAGAACCCGCGTGAGGCGCTCAACGCCGGCATCGCCGCCGTGTACCAGGACCTCGCCATGGTGCCGCTCATGTCGGTGTGGCGGAACTTCTTCCTCGGTTCCGAGCCAACCAAGGGCGTCTGGCCTCTCGAGTGGATCGACAAGGCCGAGGCGAAGCGCATTGCGAAAGAAGAGATGGCCAAGATGGGCATCGACATTCGCGATACCGAGCAGCCGGTCGGCACGCTCTCCGGCGGCGAACGGCAGTCCGTCGCCATCGCCCGAGCGGTGTACTTCGGCGCGAAGGTGTTGATCCTCGATGAGCCCACGTCAGCGCTCGGTGTGAAGCAGTCGGGTGTGGTGCTGCGCTATGTGGTCGAAGCCGCCAGGCGCGGACTCGGCGTCATCTTCATCACCCACAACCCGAACCACGCCTACCCGGTCGGCGATCGCTTCGTGATCCTCAACCGCGGTCAGTCGATGGGCAACTTCGCCAAGGAAGACATCAGCCAGAACGAGCTCACCTCGCTGATGGCCGGCGGTGCCGAACTCGAGGCGCTGCAGCACGAGATCGCCCAGGCCCAGAACTCGTGAACCGGATCCCGCCGACGCACCGCACGGTCCAGGAGACCACCCGTGGCACGCGCCGTCGAGAGCCGTACCCCCACGTGACCGAGATCGACCTGCAGGGTCGAGGAGGCTGATCGTCGATGTCGCCGCTCGATCTTCTCTCGATCGGAAGGGTGAGCGTCGACCTCTACGCCGAACAACCCGGCGTGACGATGTCCGACGTCACGACCTTCCGAAAGTCCATCGGCGGAACGGCCACGAACGTCGCCGTCGCCACCGCCCGTTACGGCCACGCTGTCGCGCTCGCGACACGCGTCGGCGACGACCAGTTCGGCCGGTACGTCGCCGATGCCCTGCGGAACACGTTCAATGTCGACCCGCGCTTCGTCGCCACCCATCCGACACTGAAAACACCGCTGGCGTTCGCCGAACTCGACCCGCCAGAGGATCCGACGATCATCTTCTATCGAGAGCCTGCCGCTCCTGACATGGAGATTGAGACCACCCCACAACTTCTCGACGCGGTCGACACGGCGCGCATCTTCTGGATCCCGGCGAGCCGGTTCGCGTTCGACCGCAGCCGCACGACCGTCACCGAACTGTTGCAGCGTCGCAACCGGAAGCATCACACCGTCCTCGATCTCGACTGGCGTCCGATGTTCTGGGACAGCGAGGAGCAGGCGCATGCGGCGATCTCGCCGATGCTCGACCATGTCACTATTGCCATCGGCAACCGCAAGGAGTGCGAGGTCGCGGTCGGCACCGATGATCCCGACGAAGCGGCCGACCGCATGCTCGATCGCGGCCTCGACGCTGCGATCGTGAAGCTCGGGGGCGACGGTGTCATGGTCGCCACGCCACAGCTTCGCGAACGGCTCTCGCCCTACCCGGTCGAGGTCGTCTGCGGACTCGGATCGGGCGATGCCTTCGGTGGCGCCTTTTGCCACGGCCTCCTCGAGGGCTGGTCACTGCCCGACACCGTTCGGTACGGCAACGCCGCAGGCGCCATCGTCGCTGGCCGCATGATGTGTGCCGACGACATGCCGACCGGTCCCGAGGTCGACGCCTTCCTTCAGGAGCGTGATCCTCGATGACGGCTCCACGAGAGAACACCCATGCCTGAACGCATCTTCATCGATCGCCCGCTTCCGCCCGGATTCGACGAACTCTTCGGCCCCGACTGGGAGGTCGTCGGTCCGGACGACGCCGAGCTTCCGACGTGTCGCGCCGCGATCGCCGGCGCATCGCCGTGGCCCGCCGAACGCATCGCCAAGGGCGCGATGCTCGAAGTGATCTCGCGGTCAGGCATCGGCTTCGACACCGTCGATCTTGATGCTGCTGCAGCGCAAGGTGTCGTCGTGTGCAACACACCCGACGCGCCGTCGATTTCGACCGCCGAGCACACGATGAGCCTGCTCATGGCGGCGTCCAAGTTCACCGCCAACAATGTCGCCCGCCTGCGGGCTGGTCGACAGGACTTCTACGCCGCGCACGAGGGCATCGAGTTGAGTGGTGCCACCATCGGGGTGGTTGGTCATGGTCGGATCGGTAGTCGAGTCGCCCGTATGTGCGCCGCCATGGACATGCGCGTGATCGTCTGCGACCCCTATGTGGAGGTCGCCGAACACGAACAGGTCGATCTCGACACGATCCTGACCGAGAGCCGGATCATCACGATGCACACCCCGCTCACCGCCGAGACTCGGAACCTGCTCGACGCGGCCGCGTTCGCCCGAATGCAGGACGGTGTCATCATCGTCAATGCGGCCCGCGGCGGTGTGATCGATACGCAGGCGCTGGTCGACGCGCTCGACTCCGGCAAGGTGTACGCCGCCGGCCTCGATGTCACCGCCCCCGAGCCGCTCGATCCGGGGCACACGCTCCTCAACCGCGACAATGTCGTGGTCACCCCGCACATCGCCTCGGCAACCGACAAGGGCCGGGTGCGGATGTACTCGGGCGCGATCGAGAACGCCCGCCAGGTCCTCGCCGGCGAGCGTCCCGTCGACTGTGTCAATCCCCATGTCTACGAAGTTCTGGAGGGCCGTTCCTCGTGAGTGCACGCAAGAAGATCCGGGTCGGCGTCGTCGGCTTCGGTTGGATGGGCCAGGCCCATACTCGATCAATCCTGCGAATCCCGACCCTGTTTCCCGAGCGCGAGTTCGACGTCGAACTGGTGATGATCAGCGACAACATGGCGTCGCGGGTCGATCAAGCCGTCGCCGACTTCGGCTTTGGTCACGGCTCCGTCGACTGGAACGACCTGATCGCCAACGACGACATCGACGTCGTCGTGATCTGCGCGCCGAACATGCTGCACGAGCCGATTGCGATCGCTGCCGCCGAAGCGGGCAAGCATGTGTTCTGCGAGAAGCCGGTGGGCGGCACACCCGAACAGACCGTTCGCATCGAAGCCGCCACGCGGGCGGCCGGTGTGATCACGGGTGTCGGCTACAACTACCGATGGGCGCCGTTGGTGCAGTACGCCAAGCAGTTGATCGACGCTGGTGAACTCGGTGAGATCACCAACTACCGGGGTCGCTTCTTCTCGATGTACGGCGCCGATCCGATGGGTCTGCTCTCGTGGCGCTTCATGCTCGACGAGGCCGGCCACGGCGTGTCGTCGGACATTCTCAGCCATTCGGTCGACCTCGCCCACATGCTGATCGGCGGTATCGAGAAGGTCGTCGGTATGGGTCACATCCAGATTCCTGAACGTCCACTGCCCAAACCGGGTGGCACCCACTACGACGTCGGCAAGCCCGGCGACCCGACCGGCACGGTCGAGAACGAGGATTACTTCGGCGCGATGTGCGTGTTCGAGAACGGTGCCCGTGGCGTGTTCGAGTCGAGTCGCTCGATCATGGGTCCGCAGAGCCAGTGCGCGTTCGAGGTGTACGGCACGAAGGGGTCGCTGATGTGGAACCTCGAGACGATGAACGAACTGAAGCTGTTTCGCGCCTCCGAGCCCGAACTCGGCTACAAGACCGTCTACTCCGGCGACCGCTTCCCGTATCACGGCCACTTTGTGCCGGGTGACGCCAACCCGATCGGGTACGAGGACCTCAAGGTCATCGAGGAGTTCGAATATCTGTCGTCGGTCGCCAACGGTCGCCAGCACACGCCCGGCTTCGCGGAGGCGATCGACTATGTCAGCGTGCAGGACGCAATGCTGCGCTCGTGGAAGTCCGAGAAGTGGGAAACCGTCGAGCGGCTGAGCCCGCGCGACTGACCCGAGCCACCCGGGACTGCATCAGGAGAGATCATGGAAACGATCCGACTCACAACGGCCGACGCCATCGTCAGGTACCTCATCGCTCAGAAGTCCGTGATGCCCGACGGCAGCATCGCCCCGCTCTTCCCGGGGGTGTTCGCGATCTTCGGTCACGGCAACGTCACCTGCTTGGGTCACGCGCTCGAGCAGCATCAAGACGAACTGCCGACCTGGCGGGGACAAAACGAGCAGGGCATGGCGCTCGCCGCCACCGCCTACGCGAAGACGGTGCGTCGTCGCCAGATCATGGTGGCGACCTCGTCGGTCGGCCCTGGCGCGACGAACATGGTCACCGCCGCCGGAGTGGCGCACTCCAACCGCATCCCGTTGCTGTTGATTGCGGGTGACACCTTCGCCAGCCGTCTGCCTGATCCGGTGCTGCAGCAGGTCGAGCACTTCGGTGAGCCGTCGACGACGGTCAACGATGCGTTCCGTTCGGTCAGCCGGTACTGGGATCGCATCATGAAGCCCGAGCAGGTGGTGTCGTCGCTGCCCCACGCGGTGCAGACGATGCTCGACCCGGCCGACTGCGGCCCGGCCTTCATCGGTTTGCCTCAGGACGTCGCCGCCGAGGCCTACGACTTCCCGGTCCGCTTCTTCGATGAGCAGATCCACCATCTGACCCGTCAGCGGGCCGACATCCATCAACTCGACTCGGCCGCTGCGGCGATCGAGAACGCCGAGAAGCCGCTCATCATCGCCGGTGGCGGGGTGCACTACTCCTTTGCCGAAGCCGAACTTGCCGTGTTCGCCGAGACCCACAACATCCCCGTCGTCGAGACGGTCGCGGGCAAGGCATCGCTTCTCGCTTCACACCCGATGTACGCCGGTCCAATTGGTGTCACCGGCTGCGAGGCGGCCAACAATCTGGCCGCCGAGGCCGATGTCGTCGTGGCGGTCGGCACCCGGCTCGAGGACTTCACGACCGGCTCGTGGACCGTCTTCAAGAATGCCGACGTCAAGATCGTCGGCATCAACACGGCCCGCTGGGACGCCACCAAACACCTGGCCCTTCCGGTTGTTGGCGACGCACGAGAAGCGCTCACGGACCTGACCGGTCGCATCGGGAACTACCGGGCGCCTGAGTCGTGGAGCGACACGGCGTCGGCCGAGGTGTCGCAGTACCACGCCTACATCGACAAGATCGCCGCGCCTGATGCCAACGGGGACGAACTTCCGAGTTACGCCCAAGTCGTCGGTGTCGTCGATCGGTTGGCCGGCCCCGACGATTTCGCCCTGGCTGCCGCGGGCGGTTTCCCGGGTGAGGTCAACAATGGTTGGCGTCAAAAAGCGCTCAACAGCTTCGACTGCGAGTACGGCTTCTCGTGCATGGGCTACGAAATCTCCGGTGGTTGGGGCGCGGCGATGGCGTTGCCGGACAAGGACGTCACGGTCTTCGTGGGTGATGGTTCGTACCTGATGATGAACAGCGACCTCTACAGCTCGGTGCTGTCGGGTCACAAGATGATCGTCATCGTCTGCGACAACGGCGGCTTTGCCGTCATCAATCGGCTGCAGGTCAACCAGGGTGGTGCCCCCTTTAACAACCTGCTCGCCGACTCCAAGATCGTCGAGGAGGTACGGGTCGACTTCGCTGCCCACGCCGCCGCCATGGGTTGCAACGCCGAGACCGTGTCGACCATCGATGAACTCGAGGCCGCCTGGAAGCGGGCTAAGGAAGCCGACCGCACGACGGTCATCGCCCTCCAGACACACCAGAATTCGTGGACCGAGGGCGGCTCATGGTGGGAGGTCGGTGTGCCCGAGGTGTCGGCGTACGAATCGGTGCGTGAGGCCCGAGCTGAGCTCGACGAGGGCAAGGCCGATCAGCGAGCAGGTTGGTAGCGCTGTGAGCTTCGACGGGCGTGTCGCCCTGATCACGGGAGGCTCCCAGGGCTTGGGCTACGCCACCGCAGCCCTGCTCAAAGAAAAGGGTGCGAGCGGCCTGCTGCTCGTCGGCCGCGATCAGGCGAAGGGTGAAGCAGCCGCGGCGTCGCTCACGGGAGACGGCTGCCGGGCCGTGTTCGTGCCGGTCGATCTCGCCGATCCTGACGGTCCGGAACGCTGCGTGGCTGCCGCCGATGAGACGTTCGGGACGCTGCATGCCACGGTCAACTGCGCTGCAGCGACCTTTCGCGGGTCGGTGTGGAATTCCACGGCCGCCATGTGGGACGAGATGATGGCCCTCAGCGTCCGCGCCGCCTGCCTCGTCGCCCAGGAGTCGGCCAAGCTCATGGTGCGGGAGACTGTCGACGGTTCGATCGTGCTGATCGGTTCGGTCGCCCGCCACGGCGGGGCTCCCAATCTCTTGCCGTACTCGGCGTCGAAGATGGCGCTCGTCGCCGCCACCCGCAACATGGCCTTCACGCTCATGCGCCACCGGGTTCGAGTGAACATGCTCAACCCGGGCTGGATGGATACGCCCGCCGAGGACATCACCCAGCGGCGCTACGAAGGCGCAACCGACGGTTGGCTCGAGCGGGCCGAGGCTGTGCAGCCGATGGGCAAGCTCATCAAGCCCGACGAGATCGCGCACACGATCGTGCACCTGTGCTCACCGGAGAGTGGGTTCCTGACCGGCCAGGACATCGACTGGGATCAGACCATCCTCGGTGTCGCTGCCGAACCCCGTCCTGGGCCCGAACTCGGTGAGCTTCCGCCGGAGTTGCGGGCGTGACGCGCGTCGGTGTCATCGGTGTCGGGGGCATGGGGGCGTGTCACGCCCGCCATGTCGTCGATCTCGCCGGCGCCGAACTCGCCTGGGTCGCCGACCCCGACGAGGCCACCGGTCAGGCGCTCGCCGCCGAGCTCGGCTGCGAGTGGGTGGCCGAGGGCATGGATCGCATCGACGACTGCGACGCGCTGGTGATCGCCTGCCCTGACCGCTTCCATCACCGCTACGTGATGGCCGGCCTCGAACGCGGCCTGCCGATCCTCGCCGAGAAGCCGCTCACCGTGGAACTCGCCGACGCGAGTGAGATCGTCGACACCGAGGTCGCCCTCGGCCGACGCCTGATCCAGCTGGGCTTCATGCGCGTCTACGACGAACGCCAC
>NZNH01000100.1 GCA_002694825.1 Acidimicrobiaceae bacterium
GCGGCGCTGGGTAAAGGTGGGTTCATCCCAGAAAGCCGCAAGCCCGGCTGCGGCCACCATTCCACCCACCCCTCCGGCACCAACGGCGAGCGCAGCACTGGTCCAGACGGGGCGAGCGAGATAACGGCGACGCCCCACAATCAGCACGAGCGACACGAAGAGCGCGATGGCGGCCGCGGACACCGCAGTGCGGCTCCCACTCCCCCACAACCCGACAACCGAAGCGAGCACAAGCAGCCCACCAGCCTGACGGATCCCCCGCTTCCACCACGCAAGCCCGCCAAAGACAGCCAGCCCACAGATCGGCGCCAGGCTGTTGCGACTCGTCATCGGACCGCGCCAGTCGTTGTTGGGGTCAAGCGCTGCGTCAGGCCACAGGACGACGAGGGCGAGGCTGATCACAACTAGCGAACCGACCGCCCACACCAGGGCGTCGACGAAGCGATCGAACGAGAGGTCCGCGATCACCCACGCAACGAACGGCAGCGCGACGTAGACGATTCCCCGCCAAAGGGTGACGTCGGGTTGCAGACTCCACCACGCACTCATCGTCGCCCACACCCCCAGCAGGGCAGCCGTTGCGAAGGGAAGCCGGGGAACGGGAGCCAACCGGCCGCCGACGAGTCGAAACCGATCGAGCACAACGAACGCAACTGCTGCGCCGACGGTGAAGACGATCGCCGGCTGCACCACAGGGTCCTCCCATGCGCCACGCAGACCAAACACACGCCGCGACAGAAAGAACAACGGCCCGTTCGTCAACACGACGAGCCACACCGCAACGACAGCGGAGCGCAGCGAACCGGCGAACACCGGTGCATCGTAGCTTTGCACCTCATCGCTAGGATTACGGAGCGCTCGAAGCGCACACCGACGATGCTCACCTTGTCTCCTTCGGCGCGAAAAAGCGTCAACCTCATCATCCACTTCGCCGAGCGCGAGTCGAAGGCCCGCTATAAGCGGAGCCTGCTCGGCTGGTTCTGGTCGTTCGCAAACTCGCTCACCACCGTTGCGGTGTACAGCTTCGTCTTCGGCGCGGTCTACAACGCTCAGCCACCCATCACCGACAACGGCAGGGCCGAAAACTTCGGCCTCTACCTGTTCACCGGGCTCATCACCTGGACCGTCTTTACCGGGGTCGTCACCGGTTGCATGGGTTGGTTGCAAGATGTGAGCGACCTCCGGAAGAAGATCTACTTCCCGACCGAGACCGCGCTTCTCGGCGGCGCCGCGTGCAACGCCATCCAGACTGCGCTCGAAGCGGCCGTGCTCCTCGTGATCATGGCGCTGTTCACCAACATCTCATGGACGGCCCTCTTCCTAGTGTTCGCGCTCCTGCTCACGATGATGTTCGCCCTCGGGATCGGATTCATCGTGGCGGTGCTCAACTCCCGCTACCGCGATATCCAATACCTCACCGGTGTGCTGATCGGAGTCGGGTTCTTCCTCGTGCCGGTCGTGTACCCGCCGAGTCTGCTCGAGCACAATGACGTCCCCGAAATCGCTCGCCAGCTTGTTACCTGGAACCCACCGGCCATCTTCGTTGAAATTGCCCGAGACGGCGTCTACTTCCTGCAAACCCCCGACCCGCTTCGGGTCCTCGTCGCAACGGCATGGGCGGTCGGCACCTTCGCCGTCGGTTGGCTCTACTTCCGTTCCCGCAGCATGGAAATCAGCGAGGAGCTATGACCACGGGCGAGATCACGATCTCCGATGTCTCGAAGCGATTTCGCCTTGATCGCGACCGGCCAAGCAGCCTGAAGGAGGCCATCCTTCGCATCGGACGCACGACGGATATCGACGACTTCTGGGTACTCCGAAACGTCGACCTGCACATCGAACCCGACTCGTTCTTCGGGCTCATCGGCCACAACGGCAGCGGCAAGTCGACGCTCCTGCGGCTCATCGCCAACATCCATCGCCCAACCACCGGCGAGATCACCACCGAGGGCCGAATGTCGGCGCTGCTCGAGCTCGGNTCAGGNTTTCATCCCGACCTCACCGGCCGCGAAAACGTCTTCCTGAACGGCACCATGCTTGGGCTCACCCGGAAACACATGGCTGAGGCGATGGACGACATCATCGAGTTCAGCGGCATCGGCGACTTCATCGACGAACCGGTGAANATTTACTCNAGCGGCATGTATGTNCGACTCGGCTTCGCCGTCGCCGTCAACGTCAACCCCGAGATCTTGCTCGTCGACGAAGTCATCGCCGTCGGCGACGAGGAGTTCCAGCGCCGATGCATGGATCACATGCATCGGTTGCGCGAGAACGGCACCACGATCGTGCTCGTGAGCCACGACGCCGCCTTGATGCGACGCCTGTGCGATCGCGTCGGCTGGCTCGACCACGGCCGACTCGTCGAGGTTGGTGACCCCGATCACGTGATCGATGCCTACCTCGAACACGCGTCGCGGGATGAAGACGACACCCTTACCGCCCGCGATTGATCAGCGGCCGAAAAGAAAACCAGCACCCCAGGCGAGGTGCATGGTGACGAACGCGAACGCAACCTGGAGCTTCGGCGCACCGCCAGAACGAGCGGCAAAGCCGACCACAGTCACGCCATAAGCGGCCGGTAGCACGAGGCCGAGCCACGACCCAACGATCACAAGCACCAGCGAGGCAACAAGGCCGAACACGAGCCCGGGAGCGGCGACCTGGCGGGCTCGTAGCGATTGAGGGTGGCGAAGCAGCACGACTCGTTTCCAGCGGCCGTACTCGAAGTATTGGCTCCAGAGAGCCCTGAGCGAGCCCCGTGGCGTGTAGTCGACGACGAGGCCAGGATCGAGCCAAACAAGGTAACCGGCCTGGCGAAGGCGCCAGTTGAGTTCATAATCCTGATTGCGCACGAGGGTCTCGTCGTAACCCCCGACCTCATCGAGCGCAGCGCGACGGAACGCGCCGAGGTACACGGTGTCGGTCGGCCCTTCGAAGCTGCCACTGCGAAACTGCGCCGGACCAGCGCCGAACCGCGATCCCATGGCAACGGCGATCGGGTTCGACCAGCCACTCGCGCCGACTGCCTGCTGGATACCGCCGACGTTGCCCGCACCGGTGCGTCCCGCTGTGTCCAGCACTCGCTGGAGATATCCCTGGGGGACCTCAGCCTGGGCGTCGACCCGGACGACAAGATCGCCGCTCGACTCGGCGATGGCCCGGTTGAGCGCCGCTGGCGTGAGCCCAGAGGGGTTCTCGATCCGGCGTACCCTCGGGTCACGCACCGCCCACGCGTCGACCCGCGCCGCGGTGTCATCACCAGACGGCCCGGTGGCAACGATGACGTCGAACTCGAGCTCAACGTCCTGGGCCAGGAGCGCCTCCAGGCAGCCATCGATCACCTCGGCTGCGTCACGAGCCGGGATCACCACGGAGAGCGACAAAGGCGGCGTGCTGAGGTCGGCAGTCACCGGGCCAGTCGGCGAGCCATTACGACAATGGTCTCGAGCATGATCATGAGGTCGAGCACTGGCGACCAGTTGACGACGTACTGCAGATCGTGACCGAGCTTGTAGTCAGGCTCGGTCTCGTACCGCCCCCGGATCTGCGCAAGCCCGGTGATGCCAGGCGGTACGTCGTGACGGCGGCTGTAGCCCGGGAGCCGGTTTTCGAACTGCGACACGAACGCCGGCCGCTCAGGACGGGGGCCGACCAGGGACATCTCACCTTTTGCGACATTCCATAGTTGAGGTAACTCGTCCAGGCGTGCCGCTCGGAACCAGCGCATCCCCGGAAGGACTCGCGGGTCGTCTTCGAGAGCAAGCGTGGCGCCAGTCGTCGCCTCAGCGTCGTGGATCATGGTTCGGAACTTGAGGACTTCGAAGATCTGCCCGCCGCGGCCGACCCGCTCCTGTCGGTAGATGATGTCTGTCCCTGCCCGGGAGAGCACGTAGAGGGCTGCGAAACCGACGACGAGCATGATCATGGGGAGGGCAACGAGCAGCAGCGTGACGTCAAGGAGCCGCTTGAGCCGGAGCCGATTACGCGGCAGGGCGTGGGCGCGCAGCGCGACAAATGGGATTCCGGCGATTTGGCGACTGCGCTGAAGGCCAAGGAGCGTGTCGGCAGGCTGCACCCGGTGGTACACGCCGATCAGCTGCCGCTCGAGTTGATCGAGCGGGGCGGGATAGATCTCCTCAAGCCGATCGCCACCCAACAGCAACACGTCAGTCGCATCGGCCAACTCGACTGCTGCAAGCAGATCGCTCGTTGTGGATGTGGCACCGACGACAGAGGCCTCCGAGCCCGACTCGCTCATGTGATGCCGAGCCGACTGGACCTCCTCCGGTGGGCCGACCAGGAGCACGCGGGGTGCGCCAAACCGACGGCTGCGGATCCGTCGGGCGTACCAACGGTTGAAGGTGATGAGTGCCGGCGCCGCAATGACGAACATCAGCAGGTTGCCTCGGGGCACGAGGTAACGGCCAGTACCGAGGGCAATGGCGGCGCTGAACAGGATCGCAACACCGGTGAGGAGGGCGGCCTTTGGCAACCACGGCGGGCTCCCCAGTCGCTGCTCGTACTCGAACATGCCGCCGAAGTAGTAGACGCTGAGATGAATGACGGTCGCAAGCAGAAACCCGACGAGGTAGTGCGAGAACGGATACGTCGGCCACTCGAGCCCAAAGCGAGCCACCATGATCAGATGCATCATCACGAAGAGGGACACGCTGTCGACCACGTAAAGGAACCGGAACCCAAGTGCCCGAAGCCGAGGCATAAAGCCTGAGGGAGGGTCCTCGGCGAGGGGGATCGGAACGGGGTGAGTGCGCATGAGGGGGCCAGCGGGGTTGGGCCTAGCGTAGCCGCACCCTCAGGCCCCCTTCGGACAGCAGGCGCTGACGAGGTGTTTGATCGCAGTATCGGTCGCCCCGCTGGACGATGGCCGCGCAGGGCCAGCAGGTGAGGGCAGCAGAGCGCCGACCTCATCCCACGAGTCGAACCCGATGATGTGTGACTCCAGGTCGTCGGTCGCTGCCAACGACGCAAGCTTCGCCTGGCGGACGTCAGCAAGCACCGGCACCCCGGCGGCGACCGCCAAGAGCGCAGCGTGGTACCGCGAGGTGACGACAACGGCTGCGTCGCGCACCGCGCTCACAGCTCCGCCGGCCTCGACAAGTTCAGCGTTGGGAAGCGCTGCAGCGATCGACCGAGCGAAACGAACGTCTCGAGCACCGCGGAAGGCGACAAGACGGACTGGACCACCCACAGCGTCTCGGAGCCGCTCGAGCGCAGCGACCACCGACACCGTGTCGTCAGAAACGAAACGGCGGCGGCCCGGACGCCACAGACCTGCGCCGGCGACGGGACCGAGTGCGACCGTGAGACCCTCGCCCGCTCCGGACTCGGGATGGTTGAGTTCCCATACGAGGTCGAGATCAATCTCCGGGTGAAGCCCGGCGTCTCGCATGACGGCCGCGGACAGCTCATCTCGAACGACGATCGGTGCACCGACCAGAGCGCGACGCACCAACCACCTCGACAGGGAGCGGCGAAGAGGATCCGCCCCGAGGCCGAAGCCGGCGACGGGCCGGCGACGGAGCCGAGCGATCACCACCGGCGCAAGGTGAGCTGGCAACGACCACACGCTGGAGTGGTCCTGGACGATACCGCCCGGGCCCAGCACGACAGCGTCGACGGTGAATGCTGCTCGCACCGACGCAAACCCTCGCTGTGCGACGGCAACCCCGCCGTGAGCCGCAGCCGTGGCGTTGGGCGACACCGAGCGAATGACGGGATCAAGACCGGCTGAGCGCAAGCGGGTTGACAGCACCTCAGTGAGGAGTTCGTCACCAACATTGCCGGCTCCCGACCAGCCGCACACCAGAACACGGGGTCGGACCGTCACGCGCAAAACGGTAGCTGCCCCGGCAGGCGCCGTGGTGGCGAGTGACGCCACGCACGGGCCTCTCCTACGCACTGCGAAACGGTGTAACGGCGAGGCCGCGCCGCCTGAGCCGATGAGGCCGCCGGGCGAGAAGTTCACCGCCGCCAACGCTGCACCCTGGCCGGACAACCCGGCGCCACCGTATCCACAAATGTGTCGACTAGATTACGAAAGAGCGGTGCGGACCACCGGTGGGAACGCTGAGATGTTTCGGAAACGACTCCATCGACTTCTGGTTTTGAGCCTTCTTTCGAGCGTCGCCGTGGCCTCCCCTGCTCAGGTGGCGGCACAGGGCGGCGAGACCACGATCTTGTTCGAAGGCGGTGGCTGGGGCCACGGCGTTGGCATGAGCCAATACGGCGCCCTCGGCCGCGCCGAGTCCGGCATCGTCGCCGAGGACATCCTCGGGTTCTACTACGAAGGCACCACCGTCGAAGACCGCAGCGACACGATCGCTGAGTTCGTCGGCGAAGGGATCCGGGTCAATCTCGGCCAAGGCCGCCCCGACGACATCCGGATCACCATCGACGAGACCCGTGGCGCACCGGGCACCCTCACCGTCGACATCGACCAGAAGAATCCACCGACCGAGACCACGGCATCGAGCACGGTGTACCTGCGGCAGGGCATGCAGGTTGGCGACAGCGCCGACGGAAGCCTTGACACCTGGAAATGGGTACAGGAACTCGATGGTGGAAGCGACAGCTGCTACGGCTGCGTCGATGACACACCCGTCGTCACCTGGTCCGAAGGCAGTGTCGTCGGCATCGGCGAGATCATCGGCTCCTCCGATGGTAAGCCGGTCTTTGAATACGGCACTCACGACGTTGGTGCGCTGCACTTCGTGAGTCGCGATGTCGACGACATCGACGGCGCGTTCGTCGTGCTCGTCCTCCCCATCGACGACTATCTCCACGGCCTGGCCGAGATGCCTTCGAGCTGGCATCCGGAAGCGCTACGGGCTCAGGCGATCGCCGGTCGCAGCTACGCCGTGCACCGTGCGATCGATCGCGAGACCTCTGACTTCGATGTGTACAACAGCGTGCAGGATCAGGTCTATGCCGGGTTCGATGCGAAGTCCGAGGGCCGGATTGCTGCCGCCGATAACTCCTCGAACCTCGTTGTCACCGCCGACGAACAGATCATCCAGACCTTCTATTCGTCAAGCAATGGTGGCCACACCGAATCAACCGAGAACTCGTCGTCGTTTGGGGCGGCTGAACCGTGGCACGTTTCGAAGCCTGATCCCTTCGACGCCGCCCCCGACGAAAACGGCGACCCCCAGAATCCATTCGCCTTCCGGCAGTTCGAGTTCACCGTCGAGGAGCTCTCTCGCTGGCTCGCCGAGTACAGCTCGGCCGACCTCGACGTTGGCACGGTCGAGGAAATCACGGTCGATGATCTGCCGCCGTCGGGGCGGATCACCAACGCACTCGTCACCATCGTCGGAACCAATCGGACGCTTGAGGTCAGAGGATTCTTTGGCGACGGCGGCACGAACCCCGACGGTCCACCGTTCGGGCTCCGCTTCCAGGCCGCCATCCAACGCGGCTGCGAAGACGACTACGCCGGCGGCGGCCTCACGTCCAACTGCCCCAGCTCAAGCAACTTCCGCGTCGCCAGATTCGTCGATATCGCGCCCGACAACTATTTCTACGACCCGGTGCTGTGGATGGCCGATGAAAGCATCACCCAAGGCGTCGGACCAAAGGAGTTCGGCCCGAGCCTCCAGGTCACCCGGTCCCAGTTCGCCGCGTTCGTTCACCGCTTTGCTGGCGAACCCGAGCCGGTCGAGCCGAACGGCTTTGAGGACGTACCTGAGGGTACGTGGTACGAGGCCCCCATCTCCTGGATGAGAGAGAACGGCATCACGACGGGCACCTCCCCGACCACGTTCTCCCCGTCTGCACCGGTCACCCGAGGCCAATTGGCGACCTTCCTCTACCGCCTTGCCGGCGAACCGGCAGTCGAGCCGTCCGAGCAGTTCGAAGATGTTCCGTCCGACCAGTTCTACACCGACGCCGTCGCCTGGATGGTCGAGTTCAACATCACCAATGGCACAAGTCCCACGACCTTCTCCCCCACCGATGCGGTCACACGAGGCCAGACAGCGACCTTCATCTACCGGCTCGCCGGCATCCCGGAAGCGTTCGCCGAGGGCACTGAGCTTCCAGCGAAGATGCGCGTCGGCTGAGCCTCGGCGGGGGTCAGCTCCGCCGCACAACCGTCCCGCTACCGTCGTCACGATGCTCCAGAGGGTGCGAGCGCTGCTTGAGCGTCGGGCTCATCCCCTGCCCGACCACTACCGACTCCCGCTTCTCGTCATCGCCGCGGGCGCCCTCACGGTTGCGATGGCCTGGGCCTTGAATCGGGCTGAGCTCACCATCGACGACCTCTCGTGGGAACCGCTCGCAGCCCTCGCCCTGGTTGCTGCGCCAGCCAGCCTGTTGCTGAAGGCAGCTGAGTTCGTCGTCGCGGCGAGGATTGCGGGCCAGCGGCCCGGCCCCCGCCTCGCCATGGAGACGGCGGTGGTGTCCTCCGCCGCCAACCTGTTGCCGCTCCCTGGCTCTCTCCTCATCACGGTGAAGGCACTCGCCGACGGCGGTGCTGGCTATGGCGGTGCGGTCGCAGCAAGCGCCGTGCCGGGTGCCGCATGGCTCGGCATTACCGGAATGATCGGTGGCGCAGCGCTCGTCGTCGAAGGTGCCACGGCAGTCGGCCTGATCGCGCTCGTCGGCGGAGGGATTGCGCTCGTCGGAGCAGGCGCCATCTTTCGCTCAACCGGCCCCAACAACGGACGGCCCACCCTCGTGCTCGCCATCCTCCTCGTCGAGACAGGCTGGCTTGCGGTGAGTGGGTTCCGATTTGCCCTCGCTGCGGCGGTGATCGGCGTTGATCTGACCGTCACGCAGGCACTGGCGCTGTCGGTCGCCGGCGCGATAACGGTGGCAATCGGGTTCTTCCCTGGCGGCCTCGGTGTCCGTGAGGCCCTGATCGCTGCGCTCAGCCCGCTGATCGGTCTGGATCTCGAAACCGGTGTGCTCCTGGGGGCTGTCGACCGGCTGGTGTGGCTCGCCGCTCTCGCACTCGCTGGGGTCGAGCTGGCCGTGAGCCGACGCCGCACGAGCGCCGTTTCGGCGAGTTAGGCCAGGGACGACATTCGACCTGCAGCCCGGTGACGGGCGAACTCAATGCGCAGCAGGACACCCTGCGCGATGGCACCAGCCGACGTGGCGGCGAGTAGCCCGACCTCAACTTGCAGGAACGGCTCGTTCGGGAACTGCAACGCAATGGGGAAGACGACAACGGCGACGAGGAAACCGACGATGGCCAGCCGAGTGTGGTTGAGGGCGACCAAGCCGAGCGAGAGCGACAGCATCAACATGAGGCCCCCGCCGGATGCCGCCAGCAGGCCCATGTCGCGGCTGCCGAGCGAGTCAGCGAACGCGGTCTCGACCACCCACGGCCCGACCATGGCGATCGCCGCCGTGGACCCCGCAGCGACGACTGCGACCGCGCCCACCAAGCGGAGTTGGACCTCGCGGAACCCGTCGAGATCGTCGTCGGCGGCACGAGCAGCGAGCGCCGGAAGGAGCGAGGCCTTCACCGCCTGGAAGAAGAACAGTGGGATTCGAGAGATGATCAAGCCATTGAGGAAGACCCCTGGCGCCTCCTCACCGAGTTCGTCCCCGATGATGGCGAGCGCAACAGGCCCAACATTGAGAAGAAAGGCCTCCGAGATCGAGGTGGCGAGCAGCAGGCCGAGAGCTGGGGAGAGCTCGTTGAGGTGCGACGGGGGTCCCGGGTTGACGAACGGTCGAACCGTGAAACCCGCAGCGAACGTGCCGAGAAGGAAGGCCGCAGCCAAGGTGATGGCGTAGGCGCCGACCACCTCGATGCCGACGATCACAAGCGCACCGGCGACGAGCATGCGGCTGATGCCTTCGGCCGCGAAGTATCGGCCGTACTCGGTGAACAGGTGACGACCCGACAAGATGCCGCGGCCGAGTTCGGCGAACGCAAACGCGGCGAGGCCGAGCAGCAGGGCGGCGAGCAGGTCGGGGCGGTCGTCAAGCATGCCCGAGAGCCCCAAAGGCCACGCGACGAGCACACCGGTGAAGACGAGGGCGAGGAAGACGGCGCCGATGTTGGCGGCTTGACGCAGCACCGGGGCGCTGCCCTGCCCCAGCGAACCGCGAGCGGCGGTCGCTCGGGCGACCTCCTGCTCGAGCGGCTGGAAGAGACCAGGACCGAGGATGTAGACGAGCGACCAGACGATGGCGAGGCCGCCGTACGCCTCATCGCCCACGGCACGCCGGGCGAGAACCAGGAATCCGTACGTGCTGATGCCGTTGATCGCGAGCCCGAGCGCAATGGCGGGGGTGCCATCGGGCAATGGGCTGCGTTCACGCATGCGCTCAAGGAACGGGCTGATGGCGGGGCTCCAGGTCGACGGATGGCCCGAAATCAGGGCCGCCAGAGCGTATCGGCCGAGGGCGCCCTGGTGGCGGTTCTCGTCGTCACGCGCCGCGGAGGGCCGGCATGCACAGGCCCTCCAAATCGACCACATCGATACGGTCGCGGTTCTCCCAGGTGACCTGGTTGTCGGGGTTCGCCTTGAGGGTGAACTCTCGGAACGACAGATCGAGCGCGTCGAACACGAGGAGGCGGCCCCGGAGTGGCTCACCGATGCCGAGCACCAGTTTGAGCGCCTCGAGCGCCTGAAGGCTGCCGATGATGCCGGGGAGCACCCCGATCACGCCCGCCTCCGCACAGGACGGAGCGAACTCCGGAGGCGGCGGTTCGGGCAGCATGTCGCGATAGGTCGGGCCCTGCCGGGGATCGAAGACGGTGACCTGTCCCTCGAAACGGAAGATCGATCCGTGTACCACCGGAATGCCGAGTTTCACCGAGGCGTCGTTGAGGAGGTAGCGCGACGGGAAGTTGTCGGCGCCGTCGATGATGACGTCGTAGCCGTCGATTACGTCGAGCACATTGTCGGCGCTCAGGCGCATGTCGTAGGTGTTGACGGTGATGTAGGGGTTCAGCGCCGCAATCGATGCCCGGGCTGATTCGACCTTGCGCTCACCGACCTGGTCGAGACGGTGGATGACCTGACGCTGCAGGTTTGATTCGTCGACCTCGTCCATGTCGATAATGCCAAGCGTGCCGACCCCGGCGGCGGCGAGATACAGCGCAGCGGGCGAGCCCAGGCCACCAGCACCAAGCAGGAGCACCTTGGCGTCGAGAAGAGCGAGTTGGCCCTCCTCCCCCACCTCGGGCAAGAGCAGGTGACGCTGGTAGCGGTTGCGTTCCGCCGGGCCGAGCGAGCGCGGACGAGTCCAGGGCTTGCCGGCGTCTTTCCAGCCGTTGAAGCCGCCGTCCATCGACACGATGTTGGTGTAGCCGAGCTGCTGCAAGGTCTGAACGGCAAAGGCCGACCGGGCGCCACCGGCGCACATCACAACCATCGGCTGGTCGCGATCGGGCACCCGCTGTTCGATCACGGTCTCGAGCGTGCCGCGGGGGATGTGGAGCGATCCGGGGATCGCACCCTGGTCGTACTCATCAGGCTCCCGAACATCAAGCAGGAGGTGGCCCCCGTCGAGCAACTGTGCACCACCGACGATGTCGACCTCGTCGATCTCGGCCTTGGCGGCCCGTAGGAGCTCCCGGAAGCTGGCCATACCTCAGGCTACGGCGCGAACGATCCGGGGCAGCGTCTCGGAGATCCCGGCGTGGAGCACGACATCGGCGATCGGGTCGAACACCGTCGCTTCACCGTTGAGGATGATCACCTTGGAGCCGGTCTGGTGCGCAACCTTGATCGTCTCGTTGATCGGGAACACTGCCAGCGAGGTCCCGACCGCAAGGAAGAGATCGCACTCCACTGCAGCACGTTCGGCCCGCTGAAGATCCTCGGCAATCAGGCTCTGACCGAAGCTGATCGTGGCGGATTTGAGAATCCCACCACAGTTCGGGCAGGGCGGGTCGGCCTCACCGGCCCGGACCCGGTCGAGCACGGTCTCCATGTCGTCGCGATAGTCACATTCGAGACAGGCGACCTTGCGGGTGGTGCCGTGGATCTCGATGACCCGATCGGGAGAGGAACCCGCCCGCTGGTGCAGTTCGTCGACATTTTGGGTGATGAGGGTGTGGAGCTTCTCTCGCCGCTCGAGCTCGACGAGCGCCTGATGACCGGCGTTGGGATCGACATTCGCCCACAACGATCCCTTGGCTCGCTGGGCCCAGTTGGCGCGCCGCACCGCCGGGTCGCCGACGTAGAAGTTGATATTCGAGGCTCGCTCGGCAGCAGGGTCCTTGGTCCAGAGCCCGTTCGGCCCCCGAAAATCGGGGATGCCGGAGTCGGTGGAGATACCGGCTCCGGTCAACACGGTGATCGCCTGAGCCCCGTCGACCAGGCTCCGAGCGGCATCGATCGACTCGTCGAGGGTGTCCATGGCGGCATCGTAGATCGGTGGCGGCGAACTCGGACTGGCCGATCCGGATACGACACCAACCACCCCTTGACAGGGCGTATGGAATGCTATGAAATGCATCCAGCTTCCCCGTCCATCACCGCACTGACAGGAAGCATCATGTCGAACCCTCTCGCCGAGTCGCCGTCTGGCTCGACCATCCAACAGCCACCGCTCCACGTGCTGCGCTGGCACGATCCGTTGATCGATCGGCTCGGCCACGATCCCCGCTCTCGCTATGTCGAGCGGTTCTGGCTCGGGATTCTCGGCCCGTCGACCACCCTCGTGCTGAGGGTGTTCGCCGATGCGCTCGACGAAAACGGCGGTGTGGCCCATCTCGATCTCGCAGACGTTGCCGCCCAGATCGGTGTCGGTCACCGAGGCGGGCGCAACAGCCCGCTCTCCCGGTCGATTCAGCGGGCGATCCGGTTCGGGGCCGCCCGATCAGCTGGTGCCGACTCGATCGAGGTACGACATCGTCTCGCTCCCCTCAACCGCAGCCAGATCGAGCGCCTGCCGCTCGCCCTCCAGGCTGAGCACCAGCACCTCCACGAACAGCCGGTCGCTGCCGGTCCGGCTCGTTCGCGGGCACGCCGCCTGGCGTTGAGTCTGATCGAATGCGGCGACGGCTTTGCCGAGACCGAACGTCAGCTCGATCAATGGCGGGTCCCTGGGCCGATCGCGGCCGAGGCGGTCAACTGGGCCTGGGAGCGCCATCGAGTCGCGGCCGAACACGGGCCCGAAGCGGCCTGAGACGCCATCCTCAAGGCTGCCGTCTGCGGCTTGCGATCCTCGGGCGGCCCTTTGGGGCCGTCCTGCTCCGCTACGGGGCGGTGAAGTTGACGGCCAGTTCGGCAAGCAACCGCACGCCGAAGCCGGTGCCACCCTTGGTGATCTCGGCGTCATCGCTGTCGGTGAACGCCGGACCGGCGATGTCGAGGTGCGCCCACGGGATCTCGTCGGCGACGAACTCCTGGAGGATCAGGCCAGCGGTCAGTGCGCCACCGTGCGGACCGCCGATGTTCTTCATGTCGGCGACCGGCGACTCGACCTGCTTGCGGTAGTCGGCCGGCAGCGGAAGGTGCCAGACCCGTTCGCCAGTCAGGTCTGATGCCGCCTCGATCTGCTCGATCCATGAGTCGTTGTTGCCCATCAACCCGGCGATCTTCGGGCCGAGGGCGACCATGCACGCACCGGTGAGGGTTGCGAGATCAATCATCGCGTCGGGCTTGGCCTCCGAGGCGAGCGACAGCGCATCGGCAAGGATCAGGCGACCCTCTGCGTCGGTGTTGAGTACTTCGATGGTCTTGCCGTTGCGGATCTTGAGAACATCGCCCGGCCGGGTGGCATCGCCACCGAGCATGTTGTCGGTCATGGGGACGAATGCCCGAACGCGGCAGCCGACCCCGAGGTCCTTGAGCACCGACATCGCCCCGATCACGGCAGCGGCGCCACCCATGTCGCACTTCATCGTCATCATGCCGGCGCCGGTCTTGATGGAAAGACCGCCGGCATCGAAGGTGATGCCCTTTCCGATCAGCGCAAGCGTGCCCTTCGGCTTCGACTTCGGGGTGTAGGTGAGTTCGACGAAACGAGGCGGCTGGGTCGAGCCGCGGTTCACGCCGAGGAGGCCACCGAGCTTGCCCTTCTTGATCGCTACCTCGTCCCACACCTTGACGGCGAGACCTTGCTCTTTGGCCACCGCCTGAGCACGACGGGCGAACACGGCCGGAGTGAGCACGCCGCCGGGTTCGTTCACGAAGTCCCGGGCGAGCATTTGGCCCCGGGCGATTGCAGCACCGCGGTCGAGCGCCGCCTGGTTCTTCGCACCAGTGCCACCGGCGACCTCGACGGTCGCAAGCTTCGAGGGCTTGGCTCCGGACTTGTAGGTGGTGAACGTGTAGGTCGAGAGGGCGATGCCCTCGACCAGCGCTTGGCGAACAGCCGCACCGTCAAGTTCGGTCTCGGGCAACTCGACACCGAGTTTGCCGTAGCGACCGAACCTGCGGCCGACTGCAGCAGCCGCCCGGCGAACCGCATCGGTGTCGACATCGGCGGCATCACCGATACCGATCAGTGCCTCGGTGCGCTTGCCATCTGGGACAACGTGCGTGTCCCCCGGCTTCCCCGAGAAGCCGGCCGACGAGAGTTGACCGTCCGGAATGCCTGCAACACCGGCCTCGACCGCATCGGTGGTGACGATGCGGACACGGACCTTGGTGGACTTGGGGATGGATCGGGTGGCGGTGAAGGTGATGGCCATCTGGCGATCGTAGCCACCCTGAGCCTCAGGCCGAGTGCTGGGCCCGGCCCTTCGACCGGCGACGAAGGTCCGTCAGTCGAGCGAGGCGTACCAGGAACGAAGCACGTCGAAGGCAAGCTTCTTCTCGCCCTCCTCGCTGACCAGCCCCTTGCGGTTGTAACCGTCCTGGATGCCGGGCAGAACCCGCATCGGCGTGCGGAAGTCTTTCAGGATCCACGGACTCAGACCGGCGCAGTCGTCGTTGGCGGCGATCATCTCGATCTGGGCTTCGTAGACGGCAGCCTGGAACTCCTCGGTCCAGATCTCGCCGTCGTCGCCGTGATTGCCGTGCTTTGCGCCGGCCCCGAGTTCGCTGAAGATGATCGGTTTCCCCCACTCCGATGTCCAGCGCTTCGAGGCGATGTCGGCACGCTCGCCGTAGTACCAGCCGTAGTACTGGTTCACGCCGATCACATCGATCAGCTCGCCAAGCGGGTCTTCGATATGGGTCTCGATGCCCTGTCCTGGCAGCGTGAAGAGCGCGCAGGTCACGAGGCGGGTCGGGTCGAGCGAGCGCACCCGCTCGATCAGGGAACCGATGAACGCCGTGCGTTCGTCACCGGGGAACGTCTCATTGGCGACCGACCACAGCACGACCGACGGGCGACAGCGATCACGCAACACGAGTTCGTTGGTCTGCTCGAGCGTGTTGGTCAGTGTGGCCTCGTTGGACCACTCGATACCCCAGTAGACGGGAAGTTCGACCCAAGCGAGCACCCCTCGTTTGTCGGCCTCTGCGACCATCGCCTCATCGTGTTGATAGTGCGCCAAACGAACGAAGTTGGCGCCGAGTTCCTCGGCCCAGTCGAACAATGTGGCGGCGTCCTCGGCCCCCGAGGCCCGCGTGCCGCCGGTCGGGCCTTCGGCATGCATCGAGATGCCTTTCAGGAAAACCACCTCGCCATTGACGACGATGTCGCTTCCTCGCGTCTCGACGGTGCGGAAGCCGACCGAGTCGGCCACGCGATCGGTGCCCGCCTCGAAGACGACCTCGTACAGCCGAGGGGCACCCGGGTGCCAGCGCTCGTGTTCGGGAACGTCCGTTGCCGACACGGTGAAGCGCTCGTTGGGCGTGACCTCCCGTGACCATCCGAGTTCGGCGATCTCGAGACGAGCCGAGGTGGGGACGTCGCCATCGACGTTGACTTCACCGACGAGCGAGCCGTCGGCGGCCATGGTGAGCCACGCGCTGGAGATGAACGTGCTCGGAACCCTGACGAGGTCGACGCTGCGGTGGAGACCGCCGAAATTGAACCAGTCGGTGCGCATTGCCGGAACCCGGTCGGGCTTGCGGATGCAGTCGACGAGCACGACCAGCGAGTGCTCGCCTACGCCGATGCGGCCGGTGACCTCGACGGCGAACGGGCCGTAGCCGCCTTCGTGCGACGCAAGCACGTCGCCGTCGAGATAGATCGTGCACGAGTGGTTGACCGCACCGAAATGGACGAACGTGCGGCCGGATTCCTCCTCGGCCGTGGTGAAGCGTCGGCGATACCAGAGCGAGGCCTCGTAGTAGTACAACTCGGGAATCTGGGTGTTCCAGTCGCCGGGCACCTGCAGATCGAGCGACCCGTCGAAGTCGTATTCGATGCGTTCAGCCGGATGCTGAGGCTTGCGGTCGCGGAACCAGCCATCCTTGGCGGGCCCCAGGATGCTGAATCCGCCCACGTCGTACGGGTCGGGGATGGCCTTCCACGTGCCGTCGAGCGAGGTGGTCTCCCCCGCTGCCCGGCGGCTCAGGAGGTGGCTCAGTGACGTGGTTCCGGTGGTCGGCATGCTCGGAAGGTAGCGGTGCCGTCGGCGACGCGCCGCATACTCGCCGGACGGGTCACGGCGAGAGGAGCACGCGGGCGACGATGTCTTGCCCGAAGCCGGTGAGGATCGCCAGGTACATGAGACCGGTGGCCGCCATCACGGCGGAGTACTGGCGTTCCTTGAGCGCAAGCCGACACACGAGTATCAGCGCTCCCGTGCCCAGCACGGATGCGACCCAGAACCAGCCGAGCAGTCCGTTGTACGCGTCATCGATGTCGCCGTTGAGCACCGACCACATGCCGGTCGGAATCACGAAGACGATCGTCTCGGGCACCCAAAGGATCTGCGCCCATCTGACCTGTTCGAGGATCGGCGCTCGGGCCAGGCCGGGCTGCACGAGGTACCAGTGGCCGAGCAGCATCGCGTCGGAAAGCACCCCGAGGAAGAGTGCCGAGGTGACGCCCCGCAGGATCGACAGGAGTTCGACACCTTCGACTGAACCGGCCTCCCACGAAGCGACGACAACGGCGATCATGCCGACGATCGCCGCGGCGAGATCGAGACTCGGCGGGAACTCCTCTGCGCTCTTGTCGAAGCGCTGCTCCTCACGGTCGATGCCGGTCATGGCAGCGACCCGAGCACTCCGGCGCTCGACGACCTTGCGCTGACCGGCCACGCCTGCGGACTTACGGGCGATCGAGACGACCAGGGCGACGACACCGGTTGCCATGAACGCCATCGTCATGATCTCGCGTTCCCATGTCGGCGACGTGAGGAACGCTGCCGTCAACGAGAGTGCGCCGAGGCCGAGGAAGGTCAGCCGCTGCAACCAGCCGTAGCCGAGGCCGACCTCGCGCCGACGCGTTGTGACCCAGAGAAACAGCCAGCCGCCGGCCGCCCACTGCAGGAGCACGGTGGCGCCGTCGAGTTCGATCACAGGACGAACGCGCCGGCGGCGGCAACGAGGAACAGGCCGAGCAGTGACGGGGCGAGCAGATGCCGTGGCATCGCGCCGCTCTGTCGGGCGAGCACGACGCCCGCCGACGCGATGAGCGCAAGGACGATGACGACGATGCCGAACACGCCCGGACCACCGGCACCGACGAGGAGTCGACCGAGAACAGCCAGGCCGATTGCCGTGGCGACGACGTTGCGGACGGGACGCAGCGAGGGCGCCGGAGGTCGACTCATCCGAGAACGGCGAGGTGGTGGTCGGCGCGATTGAGTGGGTCGGGGCCATTGTCGTCAGCGGCGACGATGTCCTCCAGACGCATCCCCCACTTCCCCTCGATATAGATCCCGGGCTCGACCGAGAACGCATTGCCGTGGGCGAGCGGCTGGGTATTGCCTTCGACGATGTAGGGATCCTCGTGTGCCTCGACGCCAATGCCATGGCCGGTTCGGTGCACGAAGTACGAACCGAAACCCGCATCGACGATGCGCTGCCGGGCGGCACGATCGACGTCCTGACACGGCGTGCCCACCGTGGCGGCGCGCACCGCAGCAGCCTGGGCCTCGTGGAGGACCGCATACGCTTCGAGGTATTCGCGGTCGGGGCGATCGTCGGTCCAAATGTTGCGAGTGATGTCGGAGCAGTAGCCGATGCCATCGTCGCCGATCATCGTGCCGCCGAAATCGCAGAGCACCGGTTCGCCAGCCTGGATGACGCGCTCACCGGCGTGATGATGCGGACTGGCGGCGTTCTCCCCGGCGGCGACGATGGCGAAATTCACGCGGTCATGGCCCTCCTCGAGAATCTGGCGTCCGAGTTCGGCCGAGACCGCCGCCTCGGTCTGCCCGACGAGCGGGATCTCGCCACGCTGCAGCCTGGTGGCGATCCGATCGACGGCGGCCCCGGCTTCGCGAAGACGGGCGATCTCCTCGGCGTCCTTCACCTGCCGGATCGGGCTCGTGATGGTCGATGCCCGGCAAAACGAGGTGTTGGGCATCTGGTTGGTGAGATCGACGAGAAAGCCCGCCCACATGTGGTCACCGATGGCGACCGTGTCGGCGGCGCCGGCGAGGTCGGCGATCTTTGCGATCGGATCCTCGGTTTCGCCCCATGGCGCAATCGAGAAGATCTCGGGCCGCTCGTGGACACGGGCGCGTTCGAGGCCCGGGATGACAAGCGTGGCGTCGCCCTCCCGAGGCACGACGAGCATGGTGATGCGTTCGAGCGGCATCGCCTCGTAGCCGCAGAAGTACGGAAGGTCGCTGCCCACCGACAGCATGAGCACGTCGACGCCGTCGGCCTCCATGCGGGCCCGGGCTCGGTCCAAGCGAGTTGCGAACATGTGGGGTGAGGCTAGACGCGTCCTCTGCTTCATTCGGCGTCCGGGATGCGTACGATCAGACGATGACCGATCACGAGTGGGGCTTTCGAACCCGGGCTCTCCACGCGGGCGCCCGCCCCGACCCCACCACCGGGGCCCGGGCCGTCCCGATCTTCCAGACCTCGTCGTACGTGTTCGAGGACGTGACCGACGCCGCTGATCTCTTCGCCCTCCAGAAGTACGGGATGATCTACAGCCGCCTCGGCAACCCGACCGTCTCGGCGTTCGAGGAGCGCATGGCGAGTCTCGATGGCGCCCTCGGTGCCGTTGCGGCCTCATCGGGCCACGCCGCGGAGTTCCTCGCCATCGCCACCCTCGCAGAGGCCGGNGATCACATCGTGTCGAGTAGTCACCTCTACNGGGGCACCATCACGATGTTCTCCAACACNCTCGGACGCTTCGGNATCGAGACGACGTTNGTCNANCCGACCGACGTCGACGGCTTNGCCGCTGCCATCCNACCGAACACGAAGGTGCTGTTCACCGAGACGATCGGCAACCCGTCCGGCGCGATCGCCGACATCGAGGCACTTGCCGATGTGGCCCACTCGAACGGCCTCCCTCTGGCGATCGANTCGACNTTCTCGACGCCGGCGCTGTGCCGCCCGATGGAGTGGGGCGCCGACATCGTCGTGCACTCCGCCACCAAGTTCATCGGTGGTCATGGCACCTCCCTCGGCGGGGTGGTGACCGANGCCGGCACGTTCGACTGGGGTTCGGGGCGATTCGCGAACATGACCGAGCCGGTTCCGACCTACAACGACCTTCGCTGGTGGGACAATTTCGGCGANNATTNGTATCTCACCAAGCTCCGCAACGATCANCTCCGAGATCTCGGATCCACGCTCGCTCCGATGCACGCCTTCTTGTTCCTCCAGGGACTGGAGACCCTCGACTACCGAATGGCGGGCCATGTCGCGAACGCCCGGGCGGTCGCCGCCTGGCTCGAAGCCGACGCTCGCGTGGCGTGGGTCAACTACGCAGGGCTGCCCTCATCGCCGTATCACGACATGGCGACCAAATACCTCCCGGACGGGCCAGGCGCCGTGTTCACCTTCGGCCTGGCCGGTGGCCGAGCTGCGGGCGCCTCCTTCATCGAGTCGCTGGAGATGATCAGCCACNTTGCGAACGTCGGCGACGCCAAGACGCTGATCTTGCATCCGGCATCGACAACCCATTCACAGCTGACCGATGAGCAGATGCGGGCCGGTGCCGTGAGCCCCGACATGGTGCGCATCAGTGTCGGTCTCGAANACCTCGACGACATCCTCTACGACCTCGATCGTGCCCTGGAGGCTGCCCATGGCTGAGCGTGTCGCCGTTCCCGGTTGGGTTCCGCCGTCGGCGCTCCAACGCAAGCGCATCCTCGACGACACCCGCTCGATTGCGATCGTCGGTGCTTCGGCCAACCCGTCGCGCGCGAGCAACTTCGTGGCGACCTACCTGCTGAGCACGGCGAAGGCCTACACCCTCTATCTCGTCAATCCACGAGAGACCGAGATCCTCGGCCAACCCGTGTATCCGTCGCTGCAGGACCTTCCCGAGGTGCCCGACATGGTCGACGTGTTCCGCCGNAGCGAGGACCTTCCTCCGATCGCCCAGGAGGCGGTCGAACTCGGATCGAAGACCTTCTGGGCGCAACTCGGCTTGTGGTCGGCGGAGGCGGCGCAGATCGCGAGTGCAGCGGGCCTCGACGTCGTGATGGATCGCTGCACGAAGATCGAACACGCACGCTTCGCCGGAGGTCTCCACCTCGCCGGATTCAACACGGGCGTCATCACCGCCAGGCGGTGAACCCGACAGCGTCGGATTTCAGCCTCGTTCGGCAGCGTCTGCCGCCTCTCGAGCGTGGTAGCTCGATCGGGTCAGCGGACTGGCTTCGACATGGTCGATGCCCATCGCCTCGCCTTGCTGCTTCCACTCGCCGAACATCGATGGCGGCCACCAGGTGACGACGGGAAGATGGTGCGAGGTCGGGCGCAGGTACTGGCCGATCGTGACGATGTCGCAATCGATGGCGGCGAGGTCGGCCATGGTCTGGACGATCTCGGTATCGGTCTCGCCCATGCCGACGATGATCGACGACTTGGTGACGAGCCCCGCCTGCGCCGCCCGGGCAAGGACCGACAGCGACCGGGCATACGACGCCGACGGACGGACTGCTCGCTGNAGTCGGGCGACCGTCTCGATGTTGTGNTTGAAGACGTCGGGTCGGGCGTCGAAGACGACCTGCAACGACGCATCGTCGCCCTTGAAGTCCGAGACGAGCACTTCCACCCGGCAGTCGGGCACACGTGCTCGGATCGCCTGGACCGTGTCGGCAACGTGCTGCGCCCCACCGTCGGCGAGATCGTCGCGGGCGACCATTGTCACGACGGCGTGGGTGAGCCCCATTCGCTCGACCGCCTCGGCGACTCGAGCTGGCTCATCCGGATCGGCCACGGCCGGCTTGCGCGTGTCGACGTGACAGAACCCGCACGCGCGGGTGCACCGCTCCCCCAGCACCATGAACGTCGCCGTGCCGTCGTTCCAACACTCGGAGATGTTGGGACAACCCGCCTCCTCACACACGGTGACAAGGTCGAGGTCGCGCATCGTCTTTTTGATCTCGCGGTACGTCGGCCCGGTATCGAGTGGGACGCGCATCCATTCGGGCTTGCGCGCTTTCAACCGCACGGGATCGGCCGACACGCCGGCTTCCGCAAGTCGACCGAGCAGCCGGACCGACGTGCCGTCGGATTGTTCGGCGAACGAGAGCGCCGGATTCGCCTCGCCGTGTCCCACGCCCTGTCGCCCGACCGGCGTACCCGGGCCCTCGCCACGGGTGAAGGGAGCGAGATCGGTCGTGGGGACGCGCCACGCCACCTCGGCCCGATCGACCGACCGGCCGCCGCCCCAATGCTGAGCGGCCGCCGTGGCGACGAGATCGACGACGTCGCGCATCGAGACCTCGACCCCCTCGGCGGCGAGCGAGGTGACACCCTTGTCGGTGATCCCGCAGGGCACAATGCGATCGAACCAGGCGAGGTCCGGGTCGACGTTGAGCGCGAAGCCGTGCATCGACCGCCCCTTGGTGATCCGTACGCCGATCGCCGCAATCTTGCGAGGACGCAGCGAGTCGCAATCGACCCAGACACCGGTGCAGCGTGGAAGTCGCCCCGCCTCGACCCCGAGATCGGCGAGCACTTCGATCAACACCTGTTCGATCCCGTCGACGTAGGCGGCCGTGTCGGCCATACCGCCACCCCGCTTCCCGGGCACAGTGAGAATCGGGTAGCCCACCAGTTGACCCGGACCGTGATAGGTGATGTCTCCGCCCCGGTCCGTGTCGACGACCGCGGCGCCCAGCGCCTCGACATCGACAAGCAGGTGGTCTCGCGGCGTGCGCCGACTCAACGTGACGACATGGTCGTGCTCGAGCAGGAGCAGGTGGTCCTTGGTCGAGTGATCACGCAGCTGGCGCTGCAGGGCAACGGCGTCTCGGTAGTCGACTCGGCCGAGCCAGCGAACTCCCAGACCGGCAGACGCGACTTCGGACAGGTCCATGCCTCCATGATGCCGTGCCGCCAGACGGTTCGACAGGCGCTCGATGTCGCTCATGGCTCGGGGAACGAGGCCGCTCCGATCAGCGGATCTCAGCTTCCCAATCGCGCGTCTCGAGGATTTCTTGAATCCGGTTGAGGAACGCCGCGGCGTAGGCCCCGTCGAAGGCGCGGTGGTCCCACGCCAGGGCGAGCACGCCAACCGAGTGGATGGCGATCGATTCGTTCCCGAACTCGTCGGTGACAACGACCGGCTTGCGCTTCACCCCGTCGGTACTGAGGATGGCGACCTGGGGCTGGTTGATAATCGGGAACTGCATCATCGTGCCGTACTGCCCGGCATTGGTCAGCGTGAAGGTCCCACCGCTCAAATCGTCGGGCGTGAGCTGCTTCGTGCGGGTGCGGCCGGCGACATCCGTGATGTCGCGGGCGATCTGCCGCAGACGCTTGCCGTCGACGTTCTTCACGACCGGAGCGAGCAA
>NZNH01000101.1 GCA_002694825.1 Acidimicrobiaceae bacterium
GACGGGTAAATCGAAAGCGAAGAACCAGGGCGCGCCAAGCGCACTGTCAAAGCCCAGAGCGCCGGCGACGTAAGCGGTCGCAACCCAAAGGGCCGCACCGACAATAAGAAAGACGATTATCGCTTGCCCAATAAGTATTTTCGTCGGCGTCATGATTGAATTCTCGCAACCGCNNTNNNGCGTTTCGCGAATCAATCATCNNCTNGNNNACNNTAANAAGTCACTCGCGTTTATNTAGGGATTGTTAGGGGCGGCTCGTGTGACANNGGGCCTATCGTTATTCCGCCTTAAAAAATAAGATGGCATAGCACACCAACGCTATCTAACTTAAGTATCATTCGTGCCAAATTTCATATTCTTGAACTGCAAAATCTATTATTTTTGGCGAATTCACATCCCCTGCAATCGAAGCGTCACTCAGATGTGTTATACCTTCTTTAAAAAAGATCTCGCGAAGGTTGCGAGCATCATCCCAAGATAGAGTACCAAATTTTTGAAATGGCTTATTGATGAACTCGAGCTCATAATTCANTCCTCTAAAGTATTCAGATGTCACGCTTTGACCGTTTATGTCTATAACTTCGATCGAAGCTATTCGTGACCGATAAAGCTGAGNAACTAGTTTCCGTAAGGCAGTCGATTTAGTTGCAATCTCGTATGCAGCAAGCTCACTCTCAAAGACATCAAATGATCTCNTATTCTCGGGCAATTTTCGAAATAGTTTCCAACAACGTGATCGGTCAGCATTTACAAACAAGTCGGCGTAACTGCCCGCGTCGTGAAATCGAAATTCATTGTTGTCGAGCTTCAAAATTNGNCCTGAGTTCATGAGACATTATTCCGCAAGANCAGTCTTTTGTTAGTGGTTGGATTTGATCAGCCACCAGGAGCTAGTCTATTTAATCTTTTCTTAATTTCCGCCTTTGGCAACCGGCACCGCGGATGTGATGAAATAGCCGTCAGTGCTGCGTGCAAGTCTTCAACTGCAATAGTGGCTTCTGCTTCAAATTGATCGATCAGCCATAGCACGCCATGGAATTCGACGCCTTCGGCGGTCGCCAAGTTGCGTAATTCACCATCTCCAGTTAGCAAAGCCCAAGTCCGGGCTTCCGCCAGAGCGAATGCAAATGTATCAGGCGCCGATAGCGTTGCCCGTTCGCGCCGAACCAGAGTAGCTCGCGAAACTTCGTCGGGGGTCAGTTCCTCAACTACGAGCCCCAGCGATTTCAGCGTTTCTCCGAACGGACCAACAAGTTCGCGTTCATATAGAAGATCGGGCACAGCAAATTGATAAGGTAATTGAAATAGCGCCTCCAGGAGCGACCCACGTTCCAGATCGATAAGAACCGACGTATCCGAAACTAGGATCGCCACACGCTAGGCCGCCTGTTGGTCCAGACGAGCGTCCAATTCGCGAACCGAAATTCCCAGCAGCTCCGCAGCGCGGGACTCGCCAATCACTCGTTCTGCAAGAGCACGATAGCATAGCCGCTCAAAGCGCTTTGGCTCTTCAACTTCAGGATCAAGCCGTCCCGGCTCTTCATAGGGCGGCGCTCGCCATCCCCGTTGCGCAAAGATTTTGAACAACCGAGCAAACGCAGCTTGATTCAATATTCCAAGATCTTTGCACCGATAGGCGATTGCCTGGATGCTCACGCCAAATCGTTGCTTCAACGCAACCAATTCGCCCAAGCTTATCGACGATCTTTTGGCGCCGACTTCTGAACGCAGAACATCTGCCGGAATCAGAAACGCCCCAGCAAAACGATGGGCAGCCTTTTCTTCATCCAGCCCTTGGGCTGGATCGATCACCATATGCCCAAGTTCGTGCGCGAGATTAAATCGCTTTCGCTCGGACCACGTGCTTTTCTTAATAACTATCACTCTCGCCGCCTCACGGTCTTTCCGGCGCACTTTGGCGGCCAAGCCGTCAATGTCGTCGAGATCAAGCGAAAGTATCTTGATTCCTCGCTCTTCAAGGAGTTCAGCAAGATTCGGGATAGGGTCGTTCCCCAAGCCCCATTCCTCTCGAACGGACCGGGCGGCGTCTTCCGCATCCCGCAACTCTTTCACTGGATAGGGGGCGCTCCATGGCTTCTCCCATTCGACGCTACGCAAATTCAGCAAATCCTCAATTGCGAGATATCGCTCCATGAAATGGATTGCCCGCGCCTCTAGCGCAGCCTCTTCGCGGGCGGACGAACCAGCTTTTTTCCGGAATTCCGCACCCTCAAGAGCGAGCTCGGAAGCGCTAAGCAAATAGTCTTCAGAAACCCCCAAAGCGCGGGCGAGCGCAATCAGTACGCCAGAACTCGGCATATCCTCATTCCGCTCGTACTTTCCAATGGCTTGGGCCGTGACCCGGCCGCCGATGCGCGCCGACAGATCCCGCAGGGACAAGCCTGCCGCCGCCCGCGCCNCCTTGNGCTTTTGTCCGATCATTTCCTCATCTCCGATCCCCCGGTTTACATATATGGGTATTTCTAATTTTTTGTAAACTGTACCCCTTGAATTACCTGAAATATGGCTTATTCTATCGCCATAGATCATCTGATTACCTCAATTTGTAAACCGCGACAAATTGGCAGGAAAGGACCNTTCTTGGGTCCGCAACCGCCGAAGGGCTCAAATAGGAGGGGCCGCGCNATGCCGCTGACGAACACGGAACTCAGTTTTTACGACAGCAATGTGCTGAGACTGCCTGGCGACAAGCGGAAGGAATATCATCAGCAGGTCGATCGGCTGGTCGATGAACTGAAAAAAAGCATTCGCGACAAGACCGAAATTAAGATCACTAAAGTCGTTAAGGCGGGATCTTTTGCAAAACACACGATCCTGCGCAAAACCTCGTCAGATCCGGTCGATGTTGACGTGGTCTTTTATGTGGCGGACAAGGACGCCGACGAGGAAACGCTGCAATCGTTAAACGACACGATCTTCGATCTCTTGGTCAAAATATATCCGAACAAGAAAGTCGAGGATTTCGAACTGCAGCGGAAAGCCACCACCGTAAACTTTATCGCCAGCGGCATTAGCGTCGATGTCGTGCCAGTTATCCAGGACGATGGGGCGGACGGTTATGGCTGGCAGTATGACATTCATAGCGGATCAAAAATGGAGACCTGCGCGCCGTGCCAGATTCAGTTTGTCCGCACCCGCAAGGATCAGGACAATCATTACAGGACGCTTGTCCGCCTTGGAAAAAAATGGCGCAACCACGCTGAGTTAAAAGCGCTGAAATCGTTCGCCATAGAACTTATCATCGCGAAATTGCTCGACACAGAAGGCGCCGACGGTTCGATTGAGCAACGCTTCAGGCGGTTTCTACTTTATATCGCCCAGTCGGAACTGAAGGAAATCGTCAGTTTCCCGGAGAACGGCAAGCCGCTCGGCGAATTTGACGATCCTGTCGTTATTTTGGACCCCGTTTGCAGCAGCAACAATGTCGCCTCCCGCATTACTGAGGCCGAGCGGAAAGAAATCGTCGCAGCGGCGCAGGCCGCATGGGAGACTGCGAACTTTGCGTCCGCGGAAAACGACCACGATGTCTGGAAGGAACTATTCGGACCGCGCTTTAAGACAGAGGAATAGGCATGAGTTACGCCGTTACTGAGACCGAAACATATACAACCACGGATATCGCCACCGTAGTTCGACGCTTTACGGCGGATATTGTGATGATTGCTCAGAGTTCCCGCGCCATCACGGAGGCCAAGGCGCGTGACTATGCTCATGATGTCGAACTGCTGGCCAAAGAAGGCTACCTGAAAAAAGTCGATCTTACCCTGCTCAGCGCGGACGTAGAGGTCAGGGCCTGCCAGTATGTTGTTAATACCGCAGCGAATGATTTGACGATGGTGCGTCCCGGCGGCGTGATGTGGCCACAGGTTGCAAATGCTTATCTTCGCATCGTTATTAGCTACACTTCTGATTATGACGACGCCGCGCGTGAGCGGATGAAAAAGAAATTCAAAGTCGGCTGGAGCCCGACCAATGCGGACACGAGCCACGTCGGCCTTTCACGTACAGGCCGGCGTGATTATGCAAGCAACGGATGGGGCTTGCAGCGGCAGGACTATGCGGCATGACTGGCACGCGAATTTTTGACAGTCAGGTCGCGCTTCCCGATGACCGCTTCGATCGAAAAGAGAAGACGCTCCTCGGATTCGACGAACGGTACAGACGCATCAGGAATCAGCTCAGGCTCCTTTTGCAGATTGACGAGCTAAAGCAGTGGAACAAGAAGCACCATAAAGGGCGGCTCGATCTGTGCGAACTCGTTACCGAACAGTATCCGTTAGCCATCTTTCACGGCGATGTCGGAACCGGGAAAACAGCAATGGCGGAATGCGCTGCAAATCGTCTGGTCAAGGAAAGCCGGACGGAAGACTCCGTCCTGTTCAAAATGAGCAACAGGGTCAGAGGAAGCGGCAAAGTCGGCGAGATGGGGACGCTTCTTTCAGAAGCATTTGAACAGATCGCGAAGTCCGCCGGCAAAAATCGTCGCGCTATTCTTATTATTGACGAAGGCGATTCTCTGGCCGCCGCGCGTTCGCAGGAGCATAGCCACCANGAAGATAAGGTCGCCGTAAACACGCTAATTCAAGGCATTGACGAGCTGCGCAATTATGGCGGGCGCGTCGTCACCATACTGTGCACTAATCGCGTTTCAGCTCTCGATCCCGCCTTGCAGCGTCGCGCGGCCATTGTTGAAGAGTTTAAGCGCCCCGATGACACCGAACGCCGCCGCCTACTGGCCATGGATCTTGAAGGCCTCAATTTATCTGACGCAGAATTTGCGTATCTCGTTGAAAGAACTGGGGCTATCAACGGCGGTCCGGTTTGGACGTATTCCGACATCAGGACGCGCCTTTATCCGATGGCCTTGGCCCTGGCCTTTCCGGANTGCCCGCTTACGTTCGATCATTTGAAGANCGCAGTGGGGCAGATCCGGCCATCGCCCGTTGTAGAGGATTGTTGATGCTGCGATCTCCGCTTTTTGGAAGGCGCATCCATATCGCAGGGAGCATCGCCGGCGATCCGTCATCGGCGTCTGCTGAAGACGTAGATGACGCAAGGCGGCTTATAGCGGAGCTGGTGAAAGAGCTTACCAAGCGAGGGACAGGATTTGTTGTTCCGGTTGACGCAGAAAAAAGGCGAGCGGCGGATAATCAGGAAATTTGTTTCGACTGGCTCGTTTGGCGAACCTTGTATGAAAGTCTGGCGTTGCGGCCCACTGGCGCGTCCAATCCGTTCGCAGTGGCCGTTCAGCTGTCCGTCGTCAAAAATCTTGGAACAGCTGAGCGCATTATCTAACGGAGAATCCGGCTCATCCTTGGTTTGAGTTTAAGCAGCGGATCTGGCGTGCTGCAAGCGCCGTTTTTCGAATGTCCTCCTTTTGATTTTGTCTCTTTCCAGCAGAATCGTTTGCCCGCGTCCAAAGTAGACATCCGCTGGAGTGAGGTTTTTCAGGCTCTCGTGATAGCGTCGGTGATTGTAATGGCCGACAAAGGCGTCGATTGCCGCTTCGAGGTCTTCCTGCATGAAGTAGTTTTCGAGCAGGATGCGGTTCTTCAGGGTCTGATGCCAACGCTCGATTTTGCCTTGCGTCTGCGGATGGTTCGGCGCCCCGCGCACATGTCCCATCTTCTTGTCGGCCAGCCAGTCGGCGAGATCGCCGGCGATGTAGGACGAGCCATTATCCGAGAGCAGGCGCGGCCGGTGCGCCACGGTCGTTTCCTCGATGCCCGACGCGTCGAGCGCAAGCTGCAGCGTTTCCGTCACGTCGTCTGCTTTCATCGTCGTGCAGAGTTTCCAGGCGATGATATAGCGCGAGAAGTCATCGAGGATCGTCGACAGATAGAACCAGCCCCAGCCGATCACTTTTAAATATGTGAAGTCGGTCTGCCACAGTTGATTGGGCGCCGTTGTCTTGTCCTTGAACTCATCAGCCGCCTTGATCACCGTGAATGCCGGCGCGGTGATGAGGTCATGGGCCTTCAAAAGCCTGTAGACGCTGGCCTCCGAGACGAAGTACGCCCGCTCGTCCGTGAAGGTCACGGCGAGTTCGCACGGGGACAGCTCCGGCCGTTCCAGCGCCATATCAACAAGGTCGTCGCGAACGTCGCCAGGGATGCGATTCCAGACGCGCCCCGGTCCCGAACGGCGATCCTCAAGCCCTTGCTCGCCAAACCGGGCGTAGAGATCATACCAGCGATAGAACGTGGTGCGCGAAACGCCGATCTTTTCCAGCGTCCGTTTCACGCCGAGATGCGAGGCCTCCACCATGCGGATGATCTCAAGCTTGTCGGATGCAGGATATTTCATTCGTCGTTTTCCCCATCCTCGATCGTGCTTTTTTTAAGCAGTCGGTTCTCAAGGGTGAGGTCGGCGACGAGTTCTTTCAGGTCGCGCGTCTCGCGGCGCAGATCCTTCACTTCGCCGGACGACGCCTGACGCTCCGTATCGCCTGCAAGACGACGCTTGCCCGCTTCGAGGAATTCCTTCGACCAGGAATAATAAAGGCTCTGAGCGATCCCTTCGCGCCGGCAGAGCTCGGCGATCGAATCTTCGCCGCGAAGACCCGAGAGAACGATCCTGATCTTCTCCTCGGTCGAATACTTCTTCCGCGTCGCGCGGCGGATGTTCTTAATATGCTGTTCCGCAGACTCCTGCGGCTCGGATTTCCGTCTCATCTTCGCTCCCTTTTGATGGGCTACGATGAGCCGAAAATCCTCCGTTACGAGTAACCCGTCAAATGTCCCACACTTGCTGACGGCCTACACATCGATCAGGTTCGTTTTAAGATCTGCATCGACGCGTACGGTGATGATATTTCGTCTGGTCTGGGGCATTACGAACAGGACTGGCGCTGAAATAAACGTTTCAACGATACGCATGCCGACTAATTGAAGTCCAGCACGGCACGCAAGCGCCTTGCCCGCAAGACGGGCTTGTCGTTCCAGCGTCACACCCCGCAACGCCGCACCCGCAGTTCGATTGGTCGATTGGCCGTCATACGCGTAGGACAGCGTCAGACTTGTCCGTAGACTGTTAAATGAGAAGCACTTTCAAAGAGATCGCGTCCCGCAACGATGTTGCATAACGTGTGA
>NZNH01000102.1 GCA_002694825.1 Acidimicrobiaceae bacterium
CATAGATAACCCGTCGCTTATTCGCGAAGCCTCGGGAAAATTTGGGTCTCAAGCCGTTGTGGTTTCAATTGATTCTAAATGCAACGAAGATGGACAATACGAAGTATACAGGAACGGGGGGAGGGAGAAAACCGGTATTTTAGCACAGGATTGGGCGAAAGAAATGGAATATCTGGGCGCGGGTGAAATCCTGTTACAAAGTATAGATAACGATGGTAAAGGGAGTGGCTATGATATAGAGCTTATCAAAAGTGTGGCGTCTAATGTTAATATACCTGTAATTGCTTGTGGTGGCGTCGGCTCATTCGAGCATTATGCAGATGGGATTGAAGCCGGAGCAACCGCGGTGGCCGCAGCCAATATATGGCATTTTAAAGAAATGGCCGATCGTCACGCTAAAAGAGCCCTAAAAACGGCTAATATTGAAGTAAGATAAATGAAATTTTGTAACACATGTGTTTATCCAATGGTAGCTGCTACCGCTTTGACTGCTGACAACGAGGGGAAGTGTTCGGGCTGCAAAGTGAGTGAACAAAGAGAGACTATTGACTGGGACAGGAGACTAGAAGAATTCAAAAAACTGATAGATAGATATCGCTCAAATTCAGATTATGATGTGGTAATACCTGTGAGCGGAGGGAAAGATAGTTATTTTCAAGTTCATTTTGCCCTAGAGCATGGATTGCGGCCGTTACTTGTTACTTACCATGGAGATGCATTTACTAATGAGGGGGAAAAAAACTTGCATAATATGCGGCGAGTCTTTGATTGTGATCATTTAATTTATAGACCTTCATCGACGCTGCTAAAAAGGTTAAACAGAATTGGTTTTAAGTTACAGGGAGACAACAACTGGCACAATCACGCCGGGATATTTACTTATCCCATACAAGTTGCTGTGAAGCACAGAATTCCGATTATTTTATGGGGCGAGCACGGTTTCATGGATATTGCGGGAATGTACTCATACAACGATTATGTGGAATTCACTGCAAAGTACAGGTATGAACATTGTTTGCATGGTTTTGATTGGTTTGATTTTACTGATGAGGGATTGGAGAAAAACGGGCGCCCCGATATCAAAGAAGGTATATCGGAAAAAGAATTAGTGTGGCTTAAGTATCCGAGTGATACGGAAATAGACGACGTGGGAGTAAGGGGTATTTACTTAAGCAACTATATTAAGTGGAGTGGTTCCCAAAATGCTGATCTGGTCGAATCAAAATATGGATGGAAACCTTTTGAAAGTGAACAAGAGAGAACCTATAGAAAGATTTCAAATCTAGATGACATACATGAAAACGGTATTCATGACTACATGAAGTTTATTAAATTCGGATATGGCCGTGCAACGGACCATGCGTCGAAGGATATACGTGATGGTTTAATTACCCGTGATAAAGGAATTGAATATGTAAATCATTATGACCATGTAAAGCCAATGAAAAGCCTGAATCACTGGCTAGAATACGTGCAAATGAAGGAAAGAGATTTTGACGAAATTGCTGATTCCTTCCGTGATCCTCGGGTGTGGTTTATCCGAAATGGAAAGTGGGTTAAAGATTGCATCGATGGAGAACTTAGAGAGTTCGGAGATGTCTTATTAGAAAAAAAACAGAGGGAAAAATATAAAGAATTGAACTGATGGCGGACCAATTCAGCGAAAGTGACATACGCCCAATAAATTTTGAATCTGGGCAAAAACAGGCTTTAGAGCAAGACATTGAATGGTTGTTAGAACGAAAAGATAGCTTTGTAAAAGTAAGTTGCCCTGCATGCGGTTCAGATCGCTCCCGAACCTTGTTTCATAAGTATGGTCTTACATATAGAGAATGTGATAACTGCGAGACTTTATATATAAGTCCTAGACCCACGGGAAAAATTCTTGAAGAATTTTATAAGAATTCAAAAAATTACGCTTTTTGGGCAAAATATATTTATCCGCAATCAGAAAAAATTAGGAAAACGAAGATCGTTACTCCGCGTGTGCAGCGTATATCAACCTTGGCTGAGGAATACGGGATTTCAAAAAACAAAATCGTAGAAGTGGGCGCCGGGTTTGGCACGTTCGGCCAAGTGATCGTTGAGAGCGGAGAGTTTAATCATTATTATGCAGTAGAGCCGACTCCTGACTTGGCCAGAGAATGCGAAGCTAAAGGCCTTAACGTTATCATGGAGCCTATAGAAAAAGCCTATTTAGAGGTTACTAATGCTGACGTAGTAGTATCTTTTGAGGTAATAGAGCATTTATTTAATCCGAAAGATTTCATTAAAAAATGCACCAGCCTAATGGGGCCTAACTCATTATTGATTCTAACATGCCCGAATTGGAAAGGATTTGAAACACAGGTCCTCATGGAGGGCTCTGATACTTTTGACGCAGAACACCTAAATTATTTCAGCCCTTCCTCAATGAAATTATGCCTAGAGTCATTAGGTCTCGAGGTATTGAAACTTTTTACACCTGGCGAAATCGATGTAGATATAGTTAAGTCGAAAATTGAAAAAGGTTTTGAAGTAAAAGAAGATAAATTCATTCAATACCTAACAAGCCGGACCGATAAGGAGACATTGAACAATTTCCAGAGGTTTCTCCAAAAAAATAATCTCTCAACTCACATGTGGGTCGCAGCAAAAAAAATTGATTTATAGTTCTTTCAAAAAAAATTTAAGTGAATTTATAACGGATTTTAGTGGCGCTCATTTTCGTTTTAGTAAGCATTATGGTATTGGTCGAGACGAAGCACACATATACCTAAAAGAACTCGGTCTATGTCCTGGTACGCAGTCCGACAGTAAAGTCCTCGTTGATGGTATGTGGTGGAATCCAAACCATATTTTTAGGTACACGTTGCTGAGGGCTGCCATTGGTTTAAGCGAATATCGAGAAACTGTAATCATAGGTGAAAAATCACCGAACCGATCAAAAGCTTCATTCAAAGAAATTGGTATTAATGAATTCATACAATTTAAAACAGGGGATACAAATAAATACAAAGAAGAAGTTGCAGAGTATTTAAATAAAATTAAAAGCTGGAATGACTTATTTGAAAACGAGTTTGATGAAAATTTCCCAGCGGAAATTATATACGATGCAATTACAAAAGAAGAGTCGGATATTGCACTAGAATTTAATAAATCCAGATTCAGTTTGTATATTTTAAGGTTAAGGGCATACCAAAAGCGAGCCAGAGAAATCCTGAGTGATAAAAAAATCAAATTATTAGTACTAAGCCACAGTGTTAATTTAAATTTTTGTAGTTTGGCCCTCGAGGCTTGCAGGCAAAAAATCCCTGTTATTGTCATTTATGGGGAATATGGGACCCTGCGGTTTTGGAAAATTGAAAACCCGACAGATATATACATGGGTAGCAACTTCTTGTCCCGGGACGGCATCAGTCGCCTAACTGAATCTCAGTTGACCGACCTTGAGCAAAAAGGTTCCACATATCTAAACTCAAGAATAAGCGCTGAAACAGTTGATATCGGTGCAAAAAGAGCCTTCGCACGAGATAAGGGTAAAATAAATAGGGATAAAATAATTGATCATTTCAATTGGGATTCATCGAAGCCCATAATAGCGCTATATGGTATGAGTTGGATTGATTACCCGCATTTATATGGACCAATCCCTTATCGAAATCCACTCGAATGGATTTTTGAAACTATTGAAATTGCAAAAAAATCAAAGAATTATAACCTAATAATTCGTCCCCATCCATGCGAGAATTTAAGGGGAACTCGTGGTTTATGCAGCTATCTGCCTATTAATTTACCCGATCATATAAGGATTTGTGAAACCGGATGGAGTGGGGCTGATATAATGCATAGTGTGGATGGCTTACTGACTTTATATGGAACAGCCGGCGTAGAATATGCGGCGCATAAGAAGCCTGTTCTTTCGCTTGGTAAAGGGTGGTACGGCGATGTCGGATTTACGCTGAATGCAAAAAATAGGTTAGAGTATGTTGAATGCTTAGAACGAGAATGGTGGAAGGGCGTCGACTTTATTAGAAATCAGAAAATCGCAAAAATTTTTGCCGGATGGCACTTTTGCAAGCCAGACTGGAAAGAGGGTTACTGTACGGGCGATGATTTCACACAGCTTGATTTATATCGAAAAATTATTTTTAACAAAGAGTGCAACGGTTCGAAGATTAACAAAGAAATAGAATGTATTAGAGAATGGTGGAAAAGTAGTATAAAAGGCTACCACAACTACACTATGGAAAACGCTACAAAATACGCGACAAATTGAAAAAGAAAGCTTTAGTATTTATAGACACAGATGTTGCGATCCGGCATTTTATTAAGAACACTACGTTTAATAAACTTTCAGAAGCCTATGAAATTATCTATGTCTTCAACAGTGACAAGACTACAGATAAATCTAGTGTTAACACGCCGCTGGATAGTCTAGGGCTGAAAAATATTAGATACACTACGGTTCCGCGAAGGCGTACGGGCAAATGGTATTTTTTATTTGCAGCAACTGTGCTTCGCCAGCAAAAGGGTCTGCCCAATTACACGGCTAGAAAAAGGCAGTTAGTCCAGTCTCTAGGTTCGAGAAACGTATTTATACTCTTAATCCTTGGCCTGCCAGTTATATACCCAATATTCAAATTCATATTTGAACAATTGATGGGAATTGATTCCTCGGTTAGAGGTATCATTGAAGATGAGCGTCCTGATATAGTTATCCATCCAAGTGTATTAAACGGATACTACATAAACGAATTGCTCCTTATGAGAAGAAAGTCAGGTTTGCCACTATGTTTGCTTATGAACTCATGGGATAATCCTTCAGCTAAAGCTGTGGCCACGGGTATCCCGGATTTCATGGCGGTTTGGGGTGAGCAAAGTAAGCAGCAAGCCTTAGACTACATGAAGATACCCTCAAAAAATTTAGAAATTTTCGGGGCTGCACAATTTCAAATCTACAGGTCCGCGCCTGAAGAAAGCATCAAAGAGTTATATGATTTTTTTGAAGTGCCATATGGAAAAAAAATTATTCTATATGCAGGTTCCGGGAATGGTGATTATGAAACTAAGTATCTAAAGCTATTGGATCGGGCTGTGACGGAAAAAATACTTCCTAATTGCCATGTTTTATATAGGCCCCACCCTTGGCGTGGTGGACTTGGAGATGGGGAGGATGATTTTTTTTCAATCAAATGGGAAAATATTACAATGGACCCCACAATGCGGAACTACTACGTCCATGAGGTCCAACACAACACAGGGCACGTTTTCATGGCGGACTATGGAATTTCAAATAAGTTACTCACTGTTACAGATGCAGTAATATCACCCCTTTCTACAATACTAATTGAATCGCTATTAAAGGGTAAGCCTGCTTTGGCTTTTTTTCCTGAAATCCACCATGAAGTTCACTTTGGGATAGATGAAGTGCATTTTTCGGATTTTTTGAAAATTCCCGAGGTGAAGGTTTGTTTAAAAGAAGAAAACTTTTTAGGGGCCTGCCGAGAGCTGTATGATCAGACAAACGACTCCTCCTTGCCAGAGATTTTAAAAAAACGCGCTCATTTCTATGTAGACATGAATAAGCCGTCATATGGAGAGAGGCTTAGGTGTAAAATAGATCAACTAACTGATGGAAAAGAGCAAGTTAGATGAAGCGAATAGCAGCACGTCTAGATATTAAGGGAAATAATCTAATCAAAGGCATATGCCTTGAAGGTTTACGGGTAGTTGGGTCACCCAATGCATACGCAGAGAAATATTACGACTCCGGCATCGATGAGTTAGTTTATATTGACGCTGTTGCGAGTTTGTATGGTCGCAATAGTCTCGTAGAAATTCTTGAATCTACATCGAAAAATGTCTTCGTGCCACTCGTGGTGGGTGGAGGGATTAGGTCTCTTGAAGATATGGATAGTTTGTTACGAGCGGGGGCGGATAGGTTGGCAATCAACACAGCCGCTTTTTCGAATTCTAGTTTGATTACTCAGGGAGCCGAAACATATGGGACGCAGTGCATTGTACTATCTATAGCAGCAAAAAAAATTAGAGAAGATAAATGGGAGTGTTACACAGAGGGAGGACGAGAGCCGACGGGTGTAGACGTTATTGACTGGGTAAAAAGTGCAGAGGGACTGGGAGCTGGGGAGATTTTTTTGACTTCTATAGACAGAGATGGAACACAAAGTGGAATGGACACAGATCTAATCAAGAAAGTCAGTAATTCGACGAGTCTCCCTGTCATTGCCAGTGGGGGGGCGGGGTGCGTAAAAGATTGCTTCGAATCCATAAAAATAGATGGCGTTGACGCAGTCGCCATCGGCGCTGGGCTTCACTTTGAAAAGTTTACCATAAAAGACCTCAAAGAACATTTATCTGATAAGAAGATAAGAATCAGGCCTGTAGAATAGCAATTTAGTATAATGGGAAAACCATTAATAACCATCGTCGATTATAGTTGTGGAAACATTGCAAGCTTAAGACAAGCGTTTATCCATCAGGGAGCGAATGTTGAAGTCGCATCTACTCCAGAAAAAATCAGATTTGCGAGTATTCTAGTATTACCAGGCGTTGGATCATTTCCCACAGCAATGGCGAAGATAAAAGAAATGGGAATGTATTCTTCAATTAAAAAACATGTAGCAGATGGTAAACCACTGGNGGGCATCTGCCTGGGAATGCAATTATTATTTCAAACAGGTTCCGAATTTAAAGAAACTCCGGGGTTAAGAATTTTGGATGGCACAGTTGAGAAATTNGAAATTCAAAAAAATGGAGAAGGAAAAGAGAAATTACCGCACATAGGGTGGCGGACAATTGATTTTGCGAAAGACAAGAGCCCAATATTTTTAAGAAATAATTATTTTTACTTCAATCACTCTTACGCTGTTAGATCTGAAAAAGCACCGAGCGTTTTTGCTACGTGCGAGTATGGTGGCAATGTTTTCTGTGCAGTAGCAAAACATAAAAATATTCTGGGGCTCCAATTTCACCCGGAAAAAAGTGGGCACCAAGGATTGGAAATTATCACAAATATAATCAACCAAAACGTATTCAGTCTATAAAAGTATGACACAAGTAAAG
>NZNH01000103.1 GCA_002694825.1 Acidimicrobiaceae bacterium
CGAACACATGGATGATTTCGGGTCAGCACGTTGCGAGAACCACTTCAACGTCGGCTGGGCCTGGGCGCTCGATGCTCCGTTCCAGTGGATGAAACAGGTCGCCTCGCACTTCGGCGGCACACGCAACGGGTTGGCGGTGTCGTGGCCGGCTCGCATCACCGATGCGGGCGGTTTGCGAAGCCAGTTCCATCATGTCGTCGACATCGCTCCCACGATCCTCGAGGCCGCAGGCGTGCCGTGGCCCGACCACGTCGACGGGATCGAACAAATGCCGGTGCACGGCACACCCATGGGGTACTCCTTCGACGATGAGGCGGCGTCGAGTCGGCGCACCACGCAGTACTTCGAGATCCTTGGCAATCGAGCCGTGTACCACGACGGCTGGATGGCTTCGTGCTTCCACGGCCGAGTGCCGTGGATCAGGCTTGCGGCCTACGAGTTCGACGGCCCCGACGAACACTGGGAGCTGTACGACATCACCAACGACTTCTCTCAGAGTGTCGATCTCTCCGAGACGTTTCCCGAAAAGCTGGCTGAGCTCCGAGCCCTTTTCGAGCGCGAGGCCGGAGCTAACGGGGTCTTTCCCCTGCGAGATGCAGGATCACCGCGGGGTGGTGCGCTTCGGGTGCCGCACAGTCTTGATGGGGTCACCAAGATGACGTACACCACCGCACATGTGCGGATGCCGGAGAGTTCGGTCGTCAATCTCAAGAATGCTTCGCATGAGATCACCGCCGAGCTCATCGTGCCCGAAGGAGCGCCGGCTCATGGCGTGATCGCCTGTCAGGGCGGCAACATGGCGGGCTGGTCGATGTATCTCGACACGGAAGGGGTCGCGTCCTACGTCTACAACCTCTTCGGCCATGTCGTAACGACGGTTCGGGATCACCAGCCTCTTTCGGCTGGACGTCATGTGCTCCGGCTTCGCTACGACCATGACGGTGGTTTCGGCGCAGGCGGCGATCTGACCTTCGCGGTGGACGATGTTGAGGTCGACCACGCTCGTCTCGATCGCACCGTTCCGATCATTTTCTCGATGAGTGGCGAGACGTTCGATGTCGGCATCGACACGGGTGCACCCGTCGGGCCGTATCCACCCGGCTTCCCGTGCAGCGGCGAGATCATCGGTGTCACGCTCGAACGGCTCCGTCGTCCCGACGATGCCACTCGTGCGGCGATGGCCGACGGTGCAATCACGGCGGCGATCCGAACCCACTGAGTGCGAGCCACACGGGACTGCTCAACTCGACAGATCCCGGCGCTCGCCGTCGCCTGAAGGGTCAATCCTCAGAGCGATCGGGGCGTGACCAGCTCCGAGTGCGGATCGCGCGAAGGCCGACGTACCCGACGGTGAGACCAACGACCCAGACAACGATTGTCGTGAACATGACGTCACCGTAGGGCACGGCACAGCGTCTCGCTGCGGCCGAGCCGTCGTGGCAGGGGAGTGAGCCGGGGACGCACGTGAACGGGCTTGGATGGCTGTGACCGCACGTAGAGCACAGACGTGCATTGGAGTGCAAAGATGGACAAGACTGACCATTCGTGGCTGAGCACCGTCATGTTCCAGCTCTTGACGGACTTCGTGGTCTGGCTGTGGCTGTTGTGGTTCTCTATCACGCATGGCCAGAGTTGCTGCCCGGCGGTTGGATCGGTGTTTCAGTCTTCTTCACCCTTTCAGGATTTCTGATCACGCAAATCCTGCTCGGTGACTACGTCCTCACCAGGGCATCCCTTGCGTCGTTCTGGAGCCGGCGGGCCCGTCGATTGCTGCCCGCAGCACTCGCCACAGTCTCGGTGACGGTTTTGGCCGTTGTGGTTATTCGTGGCGAGGTTGATAACACGCTGGACGCAGCGCTCGCTGCGACCCTCTATGCCCATAACTGGTGGGCCGCGGCTTCGGGGGATGGGTACTGGGAGATCTTCGAGGCGCCTTCACCGCTCGCTCACATGTGGAGCCTGGCGATCGAGGAACAGGTCTACGTGGTATGGCCGTTAATCGTTCTCAGCCTTGGCGCACGCAGGGCGCTCGTCGTCGGAGTGGTAGTGGTCGTCGCTGGTTACGCCGTCTGGTGGGATACCGCCGACGCGTACTACGCGACGCCGGTGCGCTTCGCAGAAGTCCTGGCTGGTGCACTAGTTGCCGTTGCAGTTCTGCAACGGCCGAGCTTTCGAGTTCCCACTTGGGTGACTGCTTTCGCCTTCGGGGGTATTGCGTTCTGCGTCGCGACTCTGGCCGAAGACGACCCATTGGTGGCGCAGGGCGCACTAATTGGGCTCGCCTTTGCGGCAGCGATCCTCGTTGCGTGGTCCGTGACTGATAGCGGGCTGGCCGATGCGTTGTTCGGCGGGGCAGTGGTCAGCTGGCTAGGGCACCGGAGTTACGCGATCTACCTTTTCCACTGGCCGCTGCTGGTTTTGGTCGACGCGCCGCCGGTTATTTCGATCGCCGTCACGCTCGTACTTGCCGAGTCGTCGCACCGAGTCCTCGAGGGCCCAATTCGCCGACGTGATCGATTGCGTCGACCATTGCTCTCACTTGGCGGGGCGACTGCCGCCCTCGCGTCAACGTTGGTTGTCGCAGCGATCGGATTCAGCGGAAGCTCTGAACGTGACATAGCCGCTGCCACTGTTGACGCCCTCGTATCGAAGACGACCGTCCCTACATCGATTTCGTCACTTCCACTGCCGCCAAACGAGGTGACGTCCGCACCCGCACCACCTTCGAGCGTGGCCCCGACCTGGCCTATTGAGGTGCCGGCTGGTGCGTCGGTGCTCCTTGTGGGCGACTCGGCGGCCTTTGAGGCTCGGGGCGCCTTCACCGGCTGGGTTGATGCGAATGGTGGTCTCGCGAAGGTCGCGGCGTGGGCCGTTTGCTCGCCGGTTTTCGGCCCTCACTCATGGGCTGATTGGGGAACGCCTTTCTTCGAGTCGCTGGAGGGAGAATGTCGATCCTCGATCTCTGGCGACATCGACCTCGTTGTGGTCATGGATCACGGTGCGGCGTTCATCGACCACCTCTTGATCCGAACGGGCGAGTGGCACGATATCTCTGACGGCGTTCTTGGCCCGGTGATGCGCTTTGCCTACGACTCGATGGTTCAAGAAGCCGCTAAGGCAAACGCGCAGGTCTTGATTCTTGCCCCTCCTGTGCCGCTTGATCCTGAGTTGCTTCCCGGATACAGCCCTGCACGGATGAATGCGTATCGTGAGATCGTTGCGGCGGTCGCAGAAGAGCCTCACGTGCACGTGCTCGACGTTGGCCCCTTGATTGACGCCGACCCGATGCGCTACCCGCGCACAGATGGGCTTCACCTCGATGCCGAGACGGGAGCGGTGAACCTGTTTGTCGATCTCGTGGCTCCAGCAGTCTTCTTCGGCGACCAACCCGGTTAGCCTCCCGAATGCTGATTGGCTTCCTGGTGCTCTGAGCGGATCTCGATGCACAACTCGATCTGGGGTATCAAGAGGGACGCCGAGTGTAGGGCGGTGGCGGGGAGTCGACCTGTAAGCGGGGTTCTGTCCGGGGCCTTGCGGCCCGTGGATGACCATCCATCTGTGCAGTCGACCCGGGAGTGTCGACGAGCGGACCGCTCTCTCCCTGCGTGACCTTGCTCCGGGTGGGGTTTGCCGAGCCATCCCCGTCACCGGGAATGCTGGTGCGCTCTTACCGCACCGTTTCACCCTTACCGGCGAGACGAGCCCGCCGGCGGTCTGTTCTCTGTGGCACTTTCCTGCGAGTCACCTCGACTGGCGTGAGCCAGCACCCTGTCCTGCGGAGCCCCGACTTTCCTCAGCCCCGAAGGACCGCGGCCATCCAGTCGGCTCCCCGCCACCGGCTTCAGTGTGCCACGGTCAACGACGACCGCGACGGGCGATCGGTGAGGTCAGCTCGGCGAGGTGTCTCGCAGGGCTCGCCACACGCCGATACCGGCTCCGACCACGCCGATGGTGGCCGCTAAGAGGCCGTTGAAAATCAGTCCGATCGGCGAAAGGCCGTCACCCTGTGCGAGGCGCACGATGCCGAAGATCACCTGCACGACAACAAAGGCGCTGAGCGTGGCTGTTGCCCCGTTTGCGAAGGGGGCAGCGGTCGCTCGTCGTCCTGCAGCGGCACCACCGGCGAGATAGGCGATCACGACCGCCGCCAACGCAACGAAGACCCAGTTGGATTGGTTGGTGCTGCCGCCGCTGTCGTCGTCGGCGAGCAGGCTGCTGGCCACGGCAGCGGGCGCCGCAATCACGAGACAGATGAGGGCACCGCGGCTGACGGCGGCTACGTTGAGGGCGCTCAGCACAGGAGACCTAGAGTACCGCCGATGAGCGAAGTCGAAGGAAGCCCGGCGATCGATGCACTGCGCGCCGGTCTCCGCCAGATCACTGCGGCGGTAACCCGGGCCGAGTACCTCGCCGAACAGGCCGATGTCGATGGCGAACCGGGTCTTGCCGGGGTGCTGCGGGGCATGGCGGAGCGCAACCGTGGCCTCGCCCAAGGGTTGTACGCCCTGCTCGCCGAGGAAACCGGCACGGCCGATGCTCGCCCCGGCACCGACGATCTCTCCGGACGGCTTCCCATCGAGGCAGCGATGTACGAGTCGCTCGCCGACGAGATCCGAGGCCACGCTCGCCCCGACCTCGCCGCGTGGATGGACAAGCTCGCTGCCGCGCAGCACGATCACCTCCGACAACTCGACGAGGCCCGTCACTGGGTCGAGGGAGAAGCATGAGTCTTGACGAACACGGCGGCTGGAGCGAAGTCCTCGGCCGACTCACCGCCGGAGCCGACCTGAGCGCAGCCGAGTGCACCGCCGTCCTGAGCGAGATCCTCGCCGGCCATGCCACCGATGCGCAGAAGGCTGCCTTCATCGTCGGTCTCCGGCTCAAGGGTGAAACGGTCGAGGAGCTGACCGGGCTGCAACGAGCGATGATCGCGGCGGCCGAGCCGCTCAACGTGCCCGACACCACGATCGACATCGTCGGCGTCGGAGGCGCCCCGAGTCGTCGCACCCACGCACTCAACGTCTCGACCATGGCAGCGTTCGTCGCTGCCGGCGCCGGCGCCTCGGTGTGCAAACACGGCAACCGAAAGGCTTCGTCGACATCGGGAAGCTTCGACTTCCTCGAGGCGATCGGTGTCGACATCGAGATTTCGCCGGAGCAACTCGAAGCCCAGGTTGCCGAACACGGTGTCGGTTTTGCGTTCGCCCGCACCTTTCATCCGGCGATGCGGCACGTGGGTCCTGTGCGCGCCGAACTCGGTATCCCGACGGTGTTCAACATCCTCGGGCCGCTGTCGCATCCCGGGAAGCTCACCCGGCAAGTGATCGGTGCCTCCGATTGGACCCTCGCTCACCGCATGGCGGAGACGTTTCGGGCGACCGGCTCGGTACGCACCCTGATCGTGCACGGTGAGGGTGGCCTCGACGAGCTCACCACCACCGGCCCCTCGCGAATCGTGTCGCTCGAGGCGGGCGAGATCACCGAGATCGAGGTCGACGCAACCGACTTCGGACTCGCCCGAGTCACCGACGACGATCTGGCCGGCGGCGATGCCCTCGCCAACGCCGAGATCAGCCGTCGCGTGTTCGCCGGTGAGGCGAGTCCCGCCCGAGACATCGTCGTCCTCAACGCCGGGGCCGGGTTGGTCGCCGCCGGTATCGCCGACGATTTGGGCGCCGGGNTCGAAGCTGCGGCGGCGGCGATCGACGATGGTCGCGTCGCGGCGAAGGTGTCGGCCCTCCAGGCGTGAGTCAGCGCTTGCGGGGCACGAAGCTCGGCAAACGGGGAAGTGGTTCGGCGAGGAGACCGTCGACCGCTTCGAGTTCGATGCGGTGTGCGTTTTCGTCGAGCCAACGCGCCACGGTGAGGAGTTCGTCGGCCTCCGACCGGCTTGGCGGCGGCAACGGAGCGTCGAACACGCCAGTGGGTGACGACGGCGTGCGGAGATCGAGAAGCGACGGCTGATCACCGACATCACCGCACCCGGCGAGCCGGCCATCGTCGAGCTCGGCCCAGGCGGCACCGAACCGGAATCGGACCCGCCCGGCGCGTCGCAACAGATCAAACCGCCGTTGGCGCCGGAGCGCACCGCTCAACGCGTCGGCTCGGTCGCGCACATCGGCGGCTTCTTCGAAGCGCTCTTCGTCAGCAAGCTCGGCGATGCGATCGCGTAGCGGAGCGAGNAGGCGGTGAGGATCGCAGGTCAGGCCATCGACAAGGTCGGCCACGATGCGGGCGTAGTCGTCCTCGCTGGTGTGGCCCGAGCACGGGCATGCAGCAACCCCGATCTGAGCAGCAGTGCACACCGGCTTGGCGGTGCGCGAGGTCGAGGTGGCGGTGCAACGACGGACCGGCGATGCCGTCTCGATCGCCTCGATCAGGCGCCGGGCGCGCCGCGTTGATGAGATCGGCCCGAGATAGAGCGCACCGTCGTCGGCAACCTTTCGCACGACCGAAAGTCGGGGGAAGCGCTCGTTGAGCGTGAGCTTCACGTACGGGTACGACGAACTGCGGGTGCCCTGAGCGTTGAAGCGGGGGAGGTGGCGGTGAATCAGCCGGAGTTCGAGCACGGCCGCCTCGAGGCCGTTGCGGCAGACCTGGTGATCGATGCGGTGCGTCTCTCGCAACAGTTGCCCGACCTTGCGGCGCTCGTCGGTGGAGAAGTAGCTGCGAACTCGGCTGCGGAGGTTGGACGCCTTGCCAACGTAGAGGACGTCGCCACTGCGGTTCCGGAACAGATAGACGCCTGGCTTGCGGGGAAGACGATCGGTGAGACGCAGTTTGGATGCTTGTGGGTTGCCCGCCATCGTCGGCAGGGCCAAGAGGTCGTCGAGACCGACGACGCCCATGGCTCCGGCACGCTCGATCAGGATGTGGAGGAGATCGCCGGTGGCGAGTGCGTCATCGAGGGCCCGNTGGCTCGGAGTGTGGCTGAGCCGGAGCCGATCAGCGAGGGTGCCGAGCTTGCAGTTAGGGACCTCGTCGCACAGGAGCCGCCGTGCGAGCGGGAGCGTGTCGACCGACCGGTTGACAAGGCGATCTCGACCGTCGCGTTCGAGCGCAGCGTTGGTGAACGAGAGGTCGTAACGGATGTTGTGACCCACGAGCACGGTGTCGTCGCCGCCGACGAAGTCAAGGAACGAGGGCAGGATCGCCTCGATGCGCGGTGCTCGATAGACCATCTGTTCGGTGATGCCGGTCAGCACCGTGATCTCAGGTGGAATCGCTCGGCCGGGATTCACGAGGGTCTGGTAGGTGCCGAGACAGTCGCCACCGCGCAGCTTCACGGCNCCGATCTCGGTGATGCCACCGTCGGCCGCCTTGCCGCCGGTGGTCTCAATGTCGAACACGACGAACGTGACTTCGTGCAGGGGAGTGCCGAGATCGTCGAGAGTTCGTTGACGAGGTGCGGCGGGCGGAGCTTCAGGGGTGGTCTGCGGCGCCGCGAACAGGTGTTCGGTCACAGGAGTGCGACTCTGCCCGAGCGAACGTTCGGAGTCAAGTTTTCCACAGGCGTGTCACACCCCATCCGTAAGGTCCGAACCATGTCCAGCACGACCCCCATCCATCGCCGCCACCTTCATCTGGTGCCGGATCTCCCCGAAACCGAATCTCTGTCGTTCGCCTCGCTCGAGCCGGCACTCACGATCGACTGCGACGCCTGCGAGATGCAGCACACCACCGAGTGCGACGACTGCCTTGTCAGCTATCTCGTCGGGCACGAGGAGGGAGTGCCCGTCATGCTCGATCAGCATGAGAAGCANGCCGTCGATCTCCTCGCCGACGCCGGGCTGGTGCCGCCCTCCCGCTTCCAGGAGCGCACCGGTATCGCCTGAGCCCGTGCCACGATGGTCCGGTGCCGACTCCGACGATCGACGAGCTTCGCGCCCTCGGGCTCGCTGCAGGCCTGTGCGCAGTCGGTGCTGCATCGGCCGAGCCGTTCGACGAGGTGCGGTCCGAACTCCAACGCCGGCGCGATACCGGACTCGCCGCCGACATGCAGTTCACGTACCGCAATCCGGCCCGCTCCACCGACCCGGATCGCACCCTCCCAGGAGCTGCCTCACTGATCGTCGGCGCCTACGACTATCAGCGCACGGCCCCGCCGATGCCCGCCGATGTGCCGGTGGCTCGAGTGGCGGCCTACTCGTGGGAGGACCACTACGCCGTCCTGCGGGCGGCGCTGGAGCCCATCGCCGAAGCGCTGCNNAATGCCGGCCACCGTGCGACCGTCATCGCTGACCAGAACCATCTCGTCGATCGGGCCGCGGCGCACCGAGCCGGCATCGGCTGGTGGGGGAAGAGCAGCAACATTCTCGTGCCGGGCATCGGCTCACTGGTCGTGCTGGGTGCCGTGCTCACCGACGCATCAGTCGAACCCGACCACGAGTCGACGGTCGCCGACGGCTGTCGCACCTGTACGGCATGCCTCGACGGATGCCCAACCGGGGCGATCATCGAACCGGGGGTGATCGACGCCCGCCGATGTCTGGCATGGCTCGTGCAGGCCGAAGGCATGTTCCCGGTCGAGTACCGCGAGGCACTCGGCGATCGCATTTATGGCTGCGACGACTGCCAGGACGTCTGTCCGCCCAACAAGATCCGCATGCGTCGACCCTCGCCTGCCGGTGCCGACGAGGCGTGGGTCGATGTCCTGAGCGTGCTCGATGCCGACGATGACGAACTCCTGGCCCGACTCGGGCGCTGGTACATCCCTCACCGCGATCCCGACTATCTGCGGCGCAATGCGCTTCTCGTGCTCGGCAATGTGGCCCGGCCAACCCCGACCGTCGTTGCCGTTGTCGAGCGTTACCTCCGGCACCCGACGGCGATGCTGCGGGCTCACGCCGTGTGGGTCGCCCGCCGGTTGGGCGTCGTTGTGCCCGACGATCTCGCCGCCGACGAGTCGCTCGAGGTCCGCAACGAGGTCGCACGGGCGTAAGGTCCGAACGTGGTTCGGCACCTGCTCGTCACCAACGACTTCCCTCCGAAGATCGGCGGCATCCAGAACTACCTCTGGGAGCTGTGGCGGCGCCTGCCCGCCGACGACGTCATCGTGCACACCACCCCGCACGACGGGGCCGAGGCCTGGGATGCTGCGCAGGACTTCACCGTGGTCCGGAGCCGCGAACCCTGGCTGTTGCCACAGCCGATGCTCGTTCGACGAGTCAATCAGCTCGCCGAGTCCTACGACGCCGAGGTCGTCATCATCGATCCGGCCGTTCCCGCCGGCTTGATCGGCCCCCACCTCGATCGGCCCTACGGCGTCGTTCTGCACGGTGCGGAGGTCACGATTCCCGGCCGTGTGCCCGGTACCCGTCGTTTGCTCAACCGTGTGCTCGCCGGTTCGGCCGGAGTGATCGCAGCCGGCGGCTATCCGGCTGCCGAGGGCGAGCGATCGCTCCGCGCTCCGCTGCCGCCGTGCACGATCGTGCCGCCCGGTGTCGACGTCGAACGCTTCCGGCCTCAGGCCGCCGCCGAGAAGACCGCCACCCGGGCTCGCCTCGGTCTCCCTGCCGACGGCCCGCTCGTCACGTCGGTTTCTCGCCTTGTGCCCCGCAAGGGCATGGACACGCTCATCCGGGCGAGTGTCGAACTGCGGGCCGATCACCCCGACCTGACCGTCGCCATCGCCGGCAAGGGGCGCGACACCGGCCGTCTCCAGAAGCTAATCGACCAACTCGACGCACCAGTCACCTTGCTCGGCCGCATCGGCGACGACGACCTCGTCGACCTCTACGCCGCCGGCGACGTCTTCTCGATGCTGTGCCGCACCCGATGGAGCGGCCTCGAACAGGAGGGCTTCGGCATCGTCTTCCTCGAAGCGGCGGCATCAGGTGTTCCCCAGGTCGCCGGGCGCAGCGGTGGCGCCCACGAGGCTGTCGAGCACGACGAGACGGGGCTCGTGGTCGACGACCCTGATGATCCAACCGCTGCCGCCGAGGCGATCGGGTCGCTGCTCGCCGACCCCGACCGTCGCGCCGCGATGGCCGACGCAGGTCGCCGCCGCGCTGAGGCCGAGTTCAGCTACGAGAAACTCGCCGAGCGACTCGGCCGCGCGATCGATGCGATGGTGACCTGATGACCTTCCCCGAGCCCGGCACCCGTTTCTTCCAACTGAGCTGGGCCGGCACGATCGCCTTCCTGATCACCGCCGGCGCAGCCGCGGCGAGTCCGTCGACCTTCGAACTCGCTGCAGTCGCCGTCTCCCTCACCCTGTTCTTCGCTGGCATCGTCACGATGCTGTGGGCGTTCTTTATCGCCGTGAATCGCAGCCGGGTCGATGCCATCGGCGTCGGAGGTCTGTATTTCGGAGCCGGCAGCACCCCCAAGGTGGTGCGCTGGAACCTCCTCGGCGCCACGACGGTGCAGCTTGTTGCGGGCATCGTCACCGCATCGATCCGCCCGTTCACCCCGCTCGCATTCGGCACCCTCGTGTGGATCTTCGGCATCGGCATGATGGGTCTCTGGACGGCGCGCTACGGCGAGTTCGAACCCACCGACGAACCGGTCGAAAACGGCGACGACACCGAACCCGACACCCCCGACTCCCTTGACGAAGGTGACGACGCCGACGAGGCGTAGTTGTTATCGTTTCGGCAACCCGATCGAAGGTACCGACATGGTTGACCAGACCACCGAACGCACGATCATCGCCGCTGCGCCCGATGCCTGTTACGCAGCGGCAATCGACTTCGAGCGCTACCCCGAATGGGCCAGCGACGTGAAGATGGCTCGCATCCTCAGTCGCGACGACGACGGTCGTGCCGTGGACGTCGAGTTCCGAGCTGCAGCGATGGGCCGGTCCACCACCTACACGCTGCGCTACTTCTATGGCGCAAACCCCCGACGCCTCGCCTGGCGACTCCAGAAGGGCGATATCACCCGTCGTCTCGACGGTGAGTACGAGTTCTTGCCGGTGGCCTCNGATCCGTCGTCGTGNGAGGTCGTGTACCACCTCGCCGTCGATTTGTCGGTGCCGGTGCCCGGCTTCGTGAAGCGCCGAGCCGAGGCCCGGATCGTGCGTACTGCGGTGAGTGACTTCACCCGCCACGTGGAGTCGATCGGCTGATCGCCACCGGGCCGCGGGCGAAAGAAACGACACTCCTTGCAGTGAAACTGCCAAGCGTCGGGTCGTCGGCTGACTAGCCTCCCCGTATGGAATTCCGTCGAATCACCGGGCTCCCCCCGTACGTCTTCACCATCATCGATTCGTTGAAGGTGGAAGCACGTCGCGCCGGCGAGGACGTGATCGATCTCGGGTTCGGCAACCCGGATCTTCCGTCCCCTGAGATCGCCGTTGAGAAGCTGGTCGAAGCTGCCCAGAACCCGAGAAACCATCGCTACTCGGCAAGCCGTGGTCTTCCCAAGCTCCGGGAGGCGTTCGCCGATCTGTACAAGCATCGCTTTGGCGTCGATCTCGATCCCGACACCGAGGTGATCAACACAATCGGTGCCAAGGAAGGGCTCTCGCACCTGATGTGGGTGTTGTGCCAATCGGGTGATTCGGTGCTCGTGCCCGCACCGTCCTATCCGATCCACATCTTCGCCCCGATTTTCGCCGGAGCGAACATCCGAGAGATGCCGCTCACATCGAACCAGGACGAGTTCTTCGAGACGATGACAGAGCGGTTCACCTATTCGTGGCCTCGGCCCCGGGCGATCCTGCTTTCCTTTCCGCACAATCCCACGACGATGTGCGTCGATGCCGAGTTCATGCAGCGCGTCGTCGACTTCGCTCGTGAGCAGGAGGTCGTGGTCGTGCACGATCTTGCCTATGCCGACCTCGGCTTCGACGGCTACTCACCGCCCTCGATCCTGCAGGCCGAAGGAGCCAAAGAGGTCGCTGTCGAGCTCTACTCGATGACCAAGTCCTTCTCGATGGCCGGATGGCGTGTCGCCTTCATGGCGGGTAACCCGGAGATCGTCGCCGCGCTGGCGAAGATGAAGTCGTACCTCGACTACGGCACCTTCCAGCCGATCCAGATCGCCGCAACCGTCACGATGAACGAGATGCCGGACTACCCGGCCGAGGCGTGTGCAATCTACGAATCTCGGCGCAACGCCCTCTGTGACGGCTTGGCTCGTATCGGCTGGGAAGTCGAGCCCCCCAAAGGCACGATGTTCACGTGGGCGCCGATCCCGCCCGAATACAGCGACATGGGCTCTGTCGAGTTCGCTTCGATGCTGGTGAAGGAAGCCAACGTGGCGCTCTCCCCGGGCGTCGGTTTCGGTCCCGGTGGCGAGGGCAACGTCCGCTTTGCGTTGATCGAGAACGAGCAGCGCATCGGTCAGGCGGTGCGCAATCTGCGCGGGGCGCTGACCCGCCTCGACGCCTAGCCCTCGAGCTCCCAGTCGCGGCTGCGCTCGACCGCTCGCTGCCAGCGGGCGTAGTCGGCATCCGGGCGCGCCCGGTCGGTGGTCGGGGTGAACTCGCCATCGGCCGCCCAGTTTTCGGTGACATCGGCAGGGGAGTCCCACACCCCCTCGGCAAGGCCGGCCAGGTAGGCCGAACCGAGCGCCGTCGTCTCGGCAACCTTCGATCGGATGACAGGTACGCCGAGCTGGTCGGCCTGGAACTGCAGCAGGAAATCCATGACCGACGCTCCACCGTCGACGCGGAGATCGCGCACGCCAGTACCGCTGGCCTTCGCCATGGCGTCGACGACATCGCGGGTTTGGTAGGCCATTGCCTCGACCGTGGCCCGAACGAGTTCGGCCCGGCCAGTGCCTCGGGTGATGCCGACGATCGTGCCGCGAGCCCGCGCATCCCAGTAGGGCGAACCGAGGCCGGCGAGTGCCGGGACGAAGACCACGCCACCGGTGTCATCGATGGATTCGGCCAGCGGACCGGTCTCCGCGGCGTCGTCGATGATCTGGAGGCCGTCGCGCAGCCACTGGATCGCGGCACCGGTGACGAAGATGGCGCCCTCATAGGCGAAGGTGGTCTTCCAGTCGCCGCCACTATCGAGGGTCCAGGCGACGGTGGTGAGTAGTCCCTCGACCGGGGCGGGACAGGTCTCACCGACGTTCATGAGCACGAAGGAGCCGGTGCCGTAGGTGTTCTTCGCTTGACCAGGCGCAAAGCAGGCTTGGCCGAAGAGCGCAGCCTGCTGGTCGCCGGCGATACCGCTCACGGGGACACCGCTCGGGATCGGAAGGTCGGCGGTGGTGACCCCGAACCGGCCCGACGATGGCCGGACCTCGGGCAGGGCGGACATCGGCACGTTGAAGAGGGCGCACATCTCGTCGCTCCACCGCATGTTCCGGATGTCGAACAAGAGCGTGCGACTGGCGTTGGTGGTGTCGGTGATGTGCACCCCGCCCGTGAGCTTCCAGACCAGCCATGAGTCGATGGTGCCGAACGCAAGGTGTTCGTCGTTCTCGACGCCCCCCTCCGAGAGCAGCCACTCGAACTTCGAGCCCGAGAAGTAGGGATCGAGAACGAGACCGGTGGTGCTGCGGACCAGATCGAGATGGCCATCGGACTCGAGTTGCTCACAGCGGGCAGCAGTTCGGCGGTCCTGCCAGACGATCGCCTTGTGGCGCGGCACGCCGGTTCGCTTGTCCCACAACACGACGGTCTCGCGCTGATCGGTGATGCCGATCGCAGCGATGGGCTGATCGAGTGAGGTCGTCAGCTCGGTGAGCGTGCCGAGGACCGCCTGCCAGATCTCTTCAGCGTCGTGCTCGACCCAACCCGGTTGGGGGAAGTACTGGGTGAATTCCCGATAGGCGAAACCGAGCGGCGAGCCGGACTCGTCGACGGCGAACGAGCGCACGCCGGTGGTGCCGGCGTCGATGCTGATCACGATTCCCATGGGCGGCGACGATAGCGTCAGAGGGGTGACCTCCCCCGATATCGAAACGATCGGCGTGCTGACCAGTGGCGGCGACTGCCCGGGTCTCAACGCCGTCATCCGTGGCGTCGTCCGCAAGGCGGAGCGCGAGTTCGGCTGGCGCACGCTCGGCTTCCACGACGGGTATCTGGGGCTGATCGAGGAGTCGTTCGAGGAACTCACGATCGAGGGCTGCCGGGGCATTCTCCCGCGAGGCGGCACCGTCATCGGCACGAGCCGCTACACCCCGTTCATGTTCGACGACGGCATCGAGCGGGTACGGGCCACGCTGGATCGTCATCGCGTCGGCGGGCTCGTGGTGATCGGTGGCGAGGGCAGCCTCTCGTGTGCCAACGAGCTTGCCGAGATGGGGATGCCGATCGTCGGCGTGCCCAAGACGATCGACAACGACATCGGTCTCACCGAACGCACCTTCGGCTTTGACACCGCCGTGCAGATCGCCACCGACGCGATCGATCGACTGCACACCACGGCGGAGTCCCATAACCGGGTCATGGTCGTGGAAGTGATGGGCCGTCATGTCGGCCATATCGCCACGTGGGCCGGAATGGCGGGCGGTGCGACGATGACCCTCACGCCCGAGGAGCCCTTCGACATCGATGAGGTCTGCGCCTCGTTGAGTCGCCGTCATGACCGCGGCAAGTACGCCTCGATCGTCGTGGTTGCCGAGGGCGCCCTGCCGAAGGCGGGCACACTCGAGGTTCCCGAGCCCGAGATCGACCAGTTCGGCCACAAGCGCCTCGGTGGCATCGTCAATCTCGTCGCCGCCGAGATCGAGTCACGGACGGGCTACGAGACTCGGGTCACCGTGCTCGGGCACGTTCAGCGCGGCGGCACCCCAACCTCGTTCGATCGTGCGCTCTCGAGTTGGTACGGCATCGAAGCCGTCAACGCGATCGCCGAGCGCGATTTCGGCTCGATGGTGGCCTTCCAGGGCGGGACGATGGTGCGGGTGCCGCTCGTCGACGCGATCGCCGAGTTGAAATACACCAGCCCGGAGTTGCGCGCCGCCGCTCGGGCGTTCTTCGCCTGAGTCACTCGCCGTTATCGGCGCCGCCGCCATTCTCGGCATCTGTCCCTTGCGTTGTGCTGGTTGGCGCGACGGTGGTGGTCGGCGGCACCCACTCGGCGGTGTAGTTCACGAAGTCGTCGCGGTTGACGACCTCTTCGGTGTCGCCCTCGAGCGTTGGTACGAAGGTGCGGGCCCCATTCGACAGGATCCGGACTGCCAGGATCGGTTCGTCGAGTGGGAAGCCGGTGGCGGTGAAGACGAGCTGGGCGACCGCATCGGCGAGAACCTGGGCCTCGACGGTAATCGGTTCCCCGTTCTCGTCGAGGGCGACCATGTTGATGATCGCGACGCGGGAGTCGTTGACCGACGCCTCGATGAGCTCGAACTCGCGAAGCGCATTCGACCAGCCGTCCTCTTCTTCTTGCTCGGTCCGCACGAAGTTCTCGCCGAAGAGCAGGCCGATGCGTTGTTCGAACCCCGCGATGGCATCGATCTCGCGCATCACCTGCACGACGACATTGCGATCACCGGCAGCGGCGAGCAGGTAGAGCTCGATCGGTTCGCTGCGCGGACCGGGATCAACGGTTGTCGTGGTGGCGAGGTCCGAGCGAAGGGCGTCAGGAAGATCTTCGGGTGGGATGATCGCAGCCTCGTCGTCGGTTGGCAGCGAACACGCCACGGCGGCCAGCATCATCGCAAGGGCGACGGCGACATGACGAAGGAGCGGCCTGCGGTCGAGCCTCATGCCCACTCCTCGTCGTCGGGAATATCGCCGATTGGGATGCGCACCGTGAAGCGAGCACCTTTGGAACCGTCGAGGCGGTCATCGACCCAGACGTCGCCCCCGTGCAGCCCGACGTGTTCCGCGACGAGCGCAAGGCCGAGGCCCGATCCGGTGCCATGGCCTCGCCGCCCTCCGGCGCTGCCTCGCGAGAAGCGATCGAAGATCACGCTCCGCTCGGCTTCGGGCACACCCGGGCCTTCGTCCTCCACAGCGATGATGGCGAAGTCACCTTCGTGCCCGACAGCCACGCGGATCTCACCGGCGCCGTACTTTGCGGCGTTGTCGACCAGGTTGGCGACGACTTGTGCGAGGCGACGCTTGTCGCCCGCGACAACGAGATACTGGAGCGCCCCGACGTCGATCACGACGTCGTAGGGGGAGTGATCCACCGATTGTCGAACGAACTCGACGAGATCGATCGGTTCGGCTCGCAGTGACGCCGTGCCGACGTCGTAGCGACTGATTTCGAGGAGATCCTCGACCAAGGCGGTGAAGCGGGTGACGTCGTCGGTCAGCAGATCGAGGGCGGTTTGGTTGCGCTCGGTCATACTGTCGCGGTTGTTGTTGAGCACCTCGACCGAGGCATTGAGGGTCATCAGCGGCGATCGCAGCTCGTGAGAGACCTCGGACGCGAAGCGTGCGTCGCGTTCGATGCGATCCTCCAACGACCGGGCCATGCCGTTGAAGCTCGCCGTCAGCGATGCGAGGTCGGCATCGGCTGGCGGATCAAGACGGGTGTCGAGTTCGCCTGCGGCCAACGACTCGGCGGCGAGTCGCACCTCGCCGAGCGGTGTGAGGGCTCGTCTCGACGCCCATGAACCGAGCGCAGCGGAGAGCAGGATCGCGGCGGCGCCCACGCCGAGCACGATGATGCCGAGCGTGTTGAGCACGTCCTCGACATCGTCGGTTGCTGCCGCCTCGTAGTAGGCCGCTGCGGTATCGGGGATCGGAATACCGGTGACAATCAAGGGGCGGCCGTTGACCCGCACACGCATTCGGCCCGCATTGCCGGCCTCGACGAGTTCTCGCAGGGACGAGGGCACGGCGTCAGCATCGAAGGCCTGATCGAGCGCTCGGGTGGCATCACCGACCTGGAGCAAGGGAAAGGACCCCTCGGTGATTGTCAGGTTGTCGAGCAGGACGCCGACATCCTCGATCTCGGTCTCGGCCCCAAGTCCGTTCTCGACGCGTTGGGCGTTACGAACGGCGACCGAGAACGCTCGTTCCTCACGGTCCTCGATGAGATTCTGGCGGGCCAGGGTCAGGGTCGACAGGGCAATGGTGAGCGACAGGAGCAGCCCTCCGAGCGCATAGAGTCCGGTGATGCGGGCTCGAAGCCCCAGTCGACTCCACAGCCGCCGAATCATGACGGATCAGGACTGGAGCTTGTAGCCCAGACCCCGGATGGTGACGACATAGCGGGGGTTGGCAGGGTCGGGCTCGATCTTGGTCCGCAGGCGACGGATGTGGACGTCGACGAGGCGACCGTCACCGAAATAGCCGTAGCCCCACACCCGCTCGAGGAGGACTTCGCGACTCAGCACTCGCCCCGGGTTGGTGGCGAGTTCAACCAGAAGACGGAACTCGGTCTTGGTGAGGTGCACGTCGGTGCCTGCGAGGCGCACAACGCCCTCCTCGGGAATGATCTCGAGATCCCCGAAGACCATCTGGGGTGCGCCGGGGTCGGCGCTCCGGGCCCGGCGGAGCAGCGCCCGGATGCGAGCAGAGAGCTCCTTGGGAGCGAACGGCTTCGTGAGGTAGTCGTCGGCGCCGGCTTCGAGCCCGGCAACGACGTCATGAGTGTCGGCGCGAGCAGTGACCATGACGATCGGCACGTCGCTCACCCGCCGGATCGCGCGACAGACATCGAAGCCGTCGATGCCGGGGAGCATGATGTCGATCAAGACGACATCGGCCGCTTCACGAGTAAACGCGTCGAGTGCGTCCTCGCCGCTTGCAGCCTCCTCGACGGTCCAGCCCTCGTCTTCGAGCGCAAGCCGGACCGATGTCCTGATGCGCTCGTCGTCTTCAACGGTGAGGATCCTGGTGCCCATGGGTGTTGATGCTTGCAGATTCGCGCCCGTCGAGGCGACCAGCAGCCGAAATCAATCGGCGAGACCCAGCCGACCGACCAACTCTTCGAAGATGGTGACGGAGCCGCAAACGAAGGGACCGTCGGGGCGATGGTCGAGTGTGCGCCCGCCTGCTTCGCGCACGAGAAGTCCGCCTGCAGCGATATCCCACTCCTGGACGCCGACTTCGTAGTAGGCGTCCAGGCGGCCGCAAGCGACGCTGCAGCAGTCGATCGCAGCCCCGCCGAAACGGCGGATATCGGCGATGTCGGGCAGGAGGTTCGCAATGAGTTGGGCTTGTTCCGCCCGAACGGCGGGCTGGTAGTTGAAGCCGGTGGCGAGCACCGCTCGGGCGAGACCGACAGGCTCGCTCACGTGGAGCGCTTCACCGTTGCAGAAGGCCCCAGAGCCGATGATGGCGGTGAAGCGTTCGCTGCGGATCGGGTCGTGGACCACGCCGACGGAATCGACACCGTTGATCCGTGCTGCGATCGACACCGAGAAGCCCGGTAGATCTCGGATGAAGTTCGTGGTGCCATCGATTGGGTCGATGATCCAGACGACGCCGGTGTCGGACGCCTTGTCTGCGCCCTCCTCGCCAAGGAGCCCGTCGTCGGGGCGAGCGTCGAGCAGAACGCCGACGATCGTCTCCTCTGCCCATCGGTCCATGGCGGTGACCATGTCGGTCGG
>NZNH01000104.1 GCA_002694825.1 Acidimicrobiaceae bacterium
AATAAGAACGGAATTGCAGTTGCCGATATAGCCACAGAGCAGGATCTGGATAGGCTGACATCATTCGGAGAAGTGGTGATAATGGAGTCAGGCGTGAATGCTGCAGGCAATCTGATCGCATGTAACAATCACGGGGCCGTGGTGGGCATGACTATCCCTGGCCCTGGCTGCGATTTGATCTCCGAGATACTCGGGGTACCCTCTACACGAGTTCGAATATCCGGACAAGACACCGTGGGCTCGGCGTTAGTCGCCAACGACAAGGGTGTTCTTGCACATCCGGATATCACCGAGTCGGAGGCATCTGTGGTGTCAGAGGCTCTGGGAGTTCCTCTGATGGTGGGAACAGTCTGCTTCGGATCGCCATACGTCGGCGCAGGATGCATAGCCTCGAATGGCTCCGTGCTCGCAGGAACGGGCACAACCGGTCCTGAGTTGAACAGGATTGAGGACGCGCTCGGCCTAATCTGATCATATGGCCGTTGGAGCGACATGGTCGTCGGATTTGTCTCCGCTACCAGACACCCTGGACCACACTGACTTCATGAGATTATTGTGGCACTCGGCGCAATAAGAAAATCTCTTGTAAGCCTCTCTGAAAGAGTATGCCTTGTTCCCCGTTCCAACTAGGAAACCATCTGGGGAGAGCCTGCTGACCTTGTCGGCGTCTTTCGAACACCCGTCAACATCGCACTCGACCATGGTGTACAAAATGCACCATGACACTTAATCGTGTGCTTCTTTGGAGATAGATGCAAGCTCAAAGTTAGACTCTACAGATTGCCCCTCTTCTACGAAGATATCCGCGACGACGCCACTTACAGGAGAAGAAATCTCATTTTGCATCTTCATCGCTTCGAGAATAAGAATCGTCTGCCCCTTCTCAACGATATCTCCGACTTTAACATCGATTGAGACTACTTTCCCCGGGATCGAAGAAACGATGCTCCCGGAATTCTCATTCTGAGTCCCGGAACGNCCTCTCCTGCTGCGTATGATCTTGGATTGNCCGGAACCTCCCTNNATCTCGACCGTATGTGTCNGTCCATCCACAGTNACCCTCAGAATGTCGCCGTCCCTTTCGACCTCTGCAGAGATTCTCTCACCATCAATGATGAATGTACGTTCCTCCTTCATCTCCCATTCACCCCTGAGGTCGCCCTCTCTCGGTGCGCCTGGCTCCATCGACTCCCTTTGCTTCGATGAATGTCCTCTCGCACANCCTCGGAATGNCTCTCTTCGATGAGCGCCGCAACTATGCATGCGATCAATTTTCTAGATTCTTTTGACATAATATACACCTCAAAGAGGGAGATTGCCGTGCCTTCGACGTGGCCTTTCCTCTGTCTTATCCATATTGGTCTTCAATGCTAGAATCAATCTCTTGCGTGTTTCCGACGGTTCGATTATGTCGTCTATGAAACCCAGGGCAGCGGCCTGATATGGATTCGCAAAGGTTTCCTCGTACTCCTCGATAAGACGACTTCGCTCCTCCTCTGGATTTCCCGCTGTTGCTATTCTGTTCCTGTGCAGGATCTGAACAGCNCCACTGGCACCCATCACCGCTAGACGTGCAGTAGGCCAAGCGACGTTGTAATCCCCTCTGATNTGCTTTGACGACATGACGTCATAGGCGCCACCGTAAGCCTTCCGAGTAATCACAGTAAGCTTGGGCACAGTGGCTTCAGCATAGGCATAGAGAAGTTTGGCACCATGCCTGATTATCCCTCCCCACTCCTGATTGGCCCCCGGTAGGAATCCCGGAACATCTGTGAACGTCACTAGCGGGATCCCGAATGCGTCACAGAATCTGACGAATCTAGCCGCCTTCACCGACGCATCGATGTCCAGGCAACCGGCGAGAACCTTAGGCTGATTAGCGACCACGCCNACGGATTCGCCNCCNAGTCTTGCGAATCCAACTACCATGTTCATCGCAAATTCAGGTTGCACNTCTAGGAAACTGCCTNTGTCGAACACCTCTTCTATCACGTCAANCATGTCATACGGAATTGAGGGATCTTCCGGNACTATGGAGTCAAGAGATTCGCAAATCCTGTCTTCCGGNTCCTTTGGAATGAGCTTCGGAGCACGTTCGAGATTATTTGAGGGGAGCCTGCNCACAAGATCCCTCACGATTTCAAGTGCCTCTGAATCGTCGGATGCTACGAAATGAGTCACTCCTGACCTTTTTGCATGAGTGGAAGCACCGCCAAGGTCGTCAAAACTCACGTCTTCGTTTGTTACGGTTTTGATCACCTCTGGGCCTGTTATGAACATGTGAGACGTACCGTCAACCATCACTACGAAGTCAGTTATCGCTGGAGAGTACACAGCACCTCCGGCACAGGGCCCCATTATCACGGATATTTGAGGAACGACACCGCTCGCTCTCACATTCCTGAAGAATATCTCTGCATAGGAGCCCAGACTGGCAACGCCTTCCTGTATCCTTGCACCNCCGCTGTCATTCAGACCTATGACCGGCGTTCCTGTTTTAACAGCNAGATCCAGAATTTTACATATTTTCAGACCATGCATCTCNCCAAGTGATCCTCCNTAGACAGTAAAATCCTGNGCGAAACAATGTACGAGACGACCNTCTATCGTACCNTGCCCTGTAACCACGCCATCNCCTGGAATCACGTTCTTGTCCATTCCAAAGTCTCTGCACCTATGTTCAACGAGAGCGTCGATCTCTACGAACGAACCAGGATCAAGNAGATCCTCTATTCGCTCTCTNGCCGTCATCTTCCCCTTCGCATGCTGTGCATCGGTTCTTGCTGCCCCTCCGCCCGCTTGTGAACGAGACTTCCTAGCCCTTAGATCTGCTATCCGAGAATCGCCGCCATCCATGCTCTACGGCAGAGCCACACGGATATAGTGAATGAGCCTTGCTGAAAGTAATCTGNNCAATCCNCCATGCGGTTGNTTGAAATCGACGGCTTTCACACGTTAAACCGAAGCGCATGAGAATAATCATCGCAAAAGCCGGTCTCGACGGNCATGATCGCGGCGCTAAAATCATCGCGAGAGCCCTGCGCGATGGCGGCCACGAAGTCATCTACACAGGCCTCAGAAGAACTCCTCAGCAGATAGTTTCCATAACGAGGGACGAGGATGCGTCTGCAATTGGAATATCGACACTTTCTGGGGCCCATTCGCGCCTCTTACCCATGATTTGTAAGATATTGAAAGATTCTGATATGGACGATATCGTCGTTTTCGCAGGAGGCATAATTCCCGATCCAGACAGGGATGCGATCTACAGTGCTGGTGTGAGAGCAATATTCGGCCCCGGTACAAGCATGACTGAGCCAATCAGATTCCTTGAGGAAGTCCAATCAAGAAGAGAAGAAGGTAAGCCTGCTGGAGTAGGAGAAGGAGGCGATTGGAGATGGCAATGAACTCCTCAGANCCCCTCTTNGATGCAGCCTTGGATGGAGANAGGAGGGNACTNGCGAAACTACTCACAATTGCGGAGGAGGGGGGGCCTGTGCATGCGTACGACAGAAAACCCTCCTGGATACTCGGCATCACGGGGCCGCCCGGCGCAGGAAAATCAACTCTCATCGACAGATTAGCCTCAAGTTGGTCAGANAAGGGGGAAANAATCGCAATATTNGCCGTCGACCCGTCATCTCCTGTTTCAGGGGGAGCGCTTCTTGGAGATAGGGCTAGGATGGTATTNTCAGATCCCTCCAAGATATACTTCAGATCGGTTTCCTCGAGAGGCAGTTCTGGAGGAATCTCCAACGGAGTTCGGAGAATGGTCGAGGTGCTTCAGAGTCTCGGATGGGATCGGATCCTCATAGAAACCGTCGGGGCCGGTCAAGGCGAGTTTGCCATTGCCTCCGTTGCCGATAGGGTGATGCTCGTCGAGGGCCCAGATAGAGGCGACATTCTACAAGCTGAGAAAGCAGGCATCCTCGAGATAGCAGACATCATAGCATGCAACAAATCCGATCTTCCGGGATCACAGGAGTCTGTTAATTCAATCAAGGAGGGTCTCTCCCTCTCTGAAGGAGCCCCTGAAGTGATATCTGTATCCGCGTTGAAGGGTAGCGGTCTGGATGATCTGATGGAGAGCCTCGATCAGATAACCCCCAATCCAGATCGCCTGCTGATGAGGTCTTCTATGCTGCTCGATTCTATATTGGCCGATAGGATGAGACGTAGGCCAGTATACGAGGATGCGATGCAAGCATTNGCATCAAGGGCNATCGGGCCGGATGAGGCTGCAGACATGGTGGAGTTTGGCAATGGAAGAGTATGATGTAAATATCGATCACGCGAGGCACTCGGTGGGTGGAGACTACGGGCACATATTCCGAAGACTCATCCACGTCTCAATGGTTCTCATACCCGTTCTGTACTATGTCTANGGTGAAGAAATATCCTCGCAACTCAANCTGNCCCCNCAGGAATTCGTGAGCCTCACATGCGTGGCTATTCTGCTTGTGGAAGCAATCAGGCTCAAATCGGGCATCGTTATAGTGGGTCAAAGAGAATACGAGGCTAGCCAGATATCCGCCATGGCTTGGGGCACGTTTGCAGTCTCCATTGCATTGCTCATGGCCCCGACAATGGGGAGAGATGGAATACAGGCGGGAGTCTTCGGAATCCCAATCATACTCGGGCTCTGCATAGTCGACCCAGTCATGGGCGAGGTGAAGCGGAGGACAAGCGGCCTGCGGACCGCAATCCTGGTCGGAGGCGCGGTGTCATACGCCATATGGATGAGCTGCACACTATACTTGGACACCCCGCTGATAGCCACAGCCCTTCTCGCACCGCTTACTGTAATCGGGGAACTACCGAGAACCAATGTGATCGATGATAACGCAACAATGGTGCTCATACCACTCGCTGGAGCAATTCTGCTCAATCCATTCCTGTAGTATTGGTTAGGTTTACATCCGATATTGCACGCCAAGCACCAATGAGCGAGGACAGTTCGGACGAGAGCCCAAGAAATCTATCTCAGAACGCCTACATCTTTGTCTGGATGGTGGCATCTCTAGCCTCTCTAGCGATTTTCATAAGATTCTTCTGATCGAAACGAAATTCGGAATCTACCTCCAACCCCTCGCTAATCAGCAGCGCCCTCTTCGTGGATATCCCCAAGCCTGCGCTGTAAGGCCCTATGTGACCATCACTTCGAACCACTCTGTGGCATGGTATGACCAAGGGCCACGGATTGGATGACAAAGCCGAACCAACCGCTCTTGCAGAACCCGGCGAACCCACCGCAGAGGCCAACTCGCCATACGTAATCAGACTCCCTCGCGGCACATTCTCGAGAAGCGTCTCGAATACGAGCCTCCTGAAATGCGTGACTGTTCCCCATTCGATACCCGCAACCAAATCAGACCAGTCAACCCCGTCCTGTAGATCGTCGAGATAACCACCCTCATCTCCATCGATGCGTATGCCAATCAGCTTTCCATCGTCGACGATTTTCGATACTCTGCCACGGGATCTTTCGAGAATCACTGTTCGGGTAGGCATCAATTACTCCTCTACGGGGTTTTCTACCTCGCTACCCTCATCTCCAAGATCTTCCATCCCGACTATTTCATAGTTGGATGGGAACAGGGCTATCGCCACGCCCGCTACAATGCAGCCCAGACCGATATAGAATGACTGCTGGACAATCATGAGCTCGAGACCTATCGCGAAAAGCAAGAGACCGCCCAAGTTCGATACCCACACGAGCGATTTGAAAGTCGAGAGGCTAACACCCGTCGAATTAGCGCTCCTCTTGGGCCCGAACTCGGCACCGAAGCGAACGGGGTCCGCGGAGTCCTTTGCCATGCCCTCCATGAAACGGCGTTCCATTTGAACGGTTTGAATCAAGACGCATAACATGGCGATTCATTCAAGCGGATGTGCTAGGGCCGTTAGACGGGGCCGATATGCACGTCGCGATGATTTCGGCAGAATACCCTCCTCGATGGGGCGGCATGGGGAGCACGGTCCACCATCTATCCAGGCATCTCGTTGAATCAGGCAACAGAGTCACAATAATCACGCGAAACGGCACCCGGGGGGACGATAAAAAAATCGAGAATATCGATGTAATTCGAGTTCCATGGGCGAGGATACCCATGTACTTCACAAGATCATACGCATATCACGCTCTGAAAGAATTGGAGAAAGTACACAAGGCTGACCCATTCGATGTGATTCATCTACACCTCCCGATGATCAGCCTCAACAGGGAGCAAATCAAGCGATGCAGGTCCATCGCACCAGTCGTCGCCTCACTTCACGGCTCATGGATGGGTGAAAGGGACGGCCTAATCGTGGCCAGAAGGATGGGCGAGCCCGCCGTCTTCCGAAATCCAAACGATCTGGCAATTCTACTGACCGCCAAGCACTACTCGAAATTCGAGAAAGTCGCTGCTTCAATGGCCGATATCGCAGTGTCAAACTCTAATGCTACTCGGCAGGATTTCGAACAGAGGTACGGCCTCGCAGGAGCTTGGAACTGCGAAACCGTTCACTGGGGGGTGGACGACAAGCTGTTCAGGCCATTCGATGAGAGCATACCCGGCCACGCGGAGTCCAGAGAGTCATTGAGGTCGAGATACGGCGTTTCTGAAGATTCTCCGCTCATTCTAGCCGTGGGGAGGCTGGCTGCTCGGAAGGGCTACACTACGCTTCTCAGAGCATTCTCCCTGATACGGGAAAGTGAAACCGATGCGAAGCTCCTCATCGTAGGAAGGGGGGGCATGAAGTCGAAACTCATGTCTCAAGCTTCGAGAATGGGGCTCTCCGACGCACTCNCNATAGAGAGCAGCCTTCCGTTCGAGGAACTATCCGAGGTATACCGCGCGAGTGACTTGACGGTCTTCCCATCGTACTACGAAGGCCAGGGNCTCATCCCNCTCGAATCCATGTCCTCGGGCGTNCCAATCGTCGCGACCNATGAGGGCCCCATCCCNGAGATGGTCGACGAGCANGTGGGAGCACTCTTCGAGATGGGTAACCATGCCTCCCTTGCTGAAGCAGTGATTGAGGAGCTTTCTCACAGAAATCGCCTAGCGAAGAAGGGCGAGAACGGCAGGAAGAGAGTACTTGAGAAATTTACATTCAAGCAGTCCTGCCAGAGATTCGAGNCGATTTACAATTCTGCGGTGAAATCGAGGATCACCGATCGATCATGACAATCGCATCCGTGGGGCAGCTCAGGACGCATAGCCCGCATCCGGTACANGGCTCCCTCAGTATCTTCGCCTTCTTGTTTATCTCGACGTCTATTATCGGGCTGCGCATNCTNACATCGTAGAGCTCAATCGCATCATCATCGCAAACTATGGTGCATTGGTCGCACCCTATGCACATCTCTTCCTTGACCCATGCAACATGCTCGGGCCCAATCTTCAGCTTCGCGCGCTCTCCAGCTCTCTGAGCTGCCATCATCGCTCTTATGCGGTGCTGCTCGACCGCGCGACGGGCTTCAAGATCACTAATGCGCGTCATGGATGACTCACGGAATTAGAGCACACTCATGAACGCATGGTTGTCGCGGAGGGCATTGCGGCCAGTCAGGCGCGCTTCGACTCGATCTGCCTTGCAAGGAAGGACACAACGTCGAGAATCTCGAAGTCATGCCTTGGATCGCCCTCGAATTTCAAGCATTCGAAGTGACTCACGCACTTCGGGCACGATGTGAGCATTATCTCTGCCCCGGTTGCCTTTACCTCGTCGAATCTCTGGAGACGGAGGGCCCTGGAGTTCTCGTTGCAGGACATCATGCTGGAGACGCCGCAGCAAAGACCGTCCTCCCCATGATGCTCCATCTCGACGAGGCTCACCCCCTCCACCTTGCGAACCAGGTCCCGCGGCTCCTCGTAGATGTTCATCTGACGACCGAGTCTGCATGGGTCGTGATATGTCACGGTGACGTCCTCATCAACGGCCATCTGAACATCGAATCCTTGCTGGGTGATGAATTCCGTGGTGTGCATCACCTTCATCTCATCCAGCTCGTAGTCCATTGCGAATGTTCTGAAGCACTCTGCGCAGGATGTCACCAGCGTCTCTATCCCGCTGGCTTTGAGCTTCTTCTGGTTGTAGGCCTTCAGCTTCTCGAAGACTTCGCTCATGCCCTGCCACTTCTGATCGTGGCCACAGCACTTCAGGAAGTCCCTCCCGAGATATGACACTCCAACGTCCATCTCGTCGAAGATGGTGAACGCCGCTGTGGTGGTGTCCCCCAGGTTCATCGACCCCTCGTTTACGTGGCTGAAGACCATCTCCTGGTCGATGTAGTCGACGCAGCCGGGGTAATACCCGATGGTGGAATCCAGCGGGTATTCTTCCACTGGTATGAACGCCTCATCCGCATCCTCCTCGGCTTCAGCCGCGAGAACGGCCTGTAGGACTGTGTGGGGTATCTCTGCCGCAGGGGGGCCGCCCACGATCATGCTCCTGCGTATGTCCACGTACGAGTCGTAGTCGACAAGCTGGGGGCACGCATTCGTACAGGCCGTGCAGGTGAGGCACGAGTAGAGCGGAACCCCGTCATCCTCGTTGTTCCATGTGTTGTAGATGATGTTCAGCTTGTCCCCCGCGTTGAACAGCCTCACAGGGCACGCGTCATCGCAAAGGTCGCATCCATAGCACTTGTTCATCTCCCACTCGTAACCCCTGGCCATGCTTCTCAGCGCCATGTAGACCAACGCACCGAATCCAAGACACGGCACGAACAGGGAGTAGATCAGCTTCGCATCGAGGCTCTTCGGGTTCTTCTCGAAGGTGGGGTTCTCGACCATCATGGCCTCCAGGCTTTCACTGTCCCAGTTCCCCTGGGATCGTAGGATGGCGCTGCCGTCTTCCGCGAGCATGAGTGGCTGATATGCACTTAGCGTCATGCCGATGATGACNTCGACCGTGTCGTCGATGTCGGACGAGGTGCTCGAGAAACTCAAGGAGTACGACTCCCCGCTGTCGAGCTTGAGCGTGGTGCTCTCGCATTCATCCCCTGAGAGTGACCAAATCACCTCGTCGGACGAATCCNTCAGAACGAGGCTCTGGGTGTGAACCCCTGCGTTTCGGACAGATGTCCTGAATGAGCAGCCNACGTCNGTGACGACCTCGTCNTCGCCGATATCCTCCACGAACAGATTCTCCGTNCGNTCGTAGCCTGTGTCNCTNCCGTCCTNGAATCCTGTGTACGTGTGCTCGTGGAAGGCGCCATTCAGCTCGTTGCCCGGGTCTATGTGCCCATTCGCGTTGGCGAAGTCAATGATATGTCGTTGAGTCGGCTGGTATAGGCCCCATGCGACGAACTCCCCAGCGGGCATCACGCACCATTCTGACGTGGCGTCCCCTTCCGGTAAATCNTCCCAGGCGCTNAGGTGNCTGCTATCCGCATAGCCTATGCAATGCTCCCCGTATCTGTCCCACGCGTCGCCCCTATCCCCGTGATCGTACTCGATCAGGGCGTCAGCGGGCTGCGCACGCAGCTTCTCGAGCTCCTCGATATCATCCATGGCGCCCAGTCCCCCGTAGTCCCAGAAGCCGTTCTCATAGACGGGCCAGGTTACCACGCTGATCATGATCGCAGCCACGATCGTCCCAAGTGCCAGTTGACGGCCAATCGCAGGTGTGAGTCGCGCTCCGATGGAGTTCACTAGGAACCAGCGTATGCTGAAGAACAGTATGGCGAAAATCAGGATCCCTGTGAGGATCCACGGAATCGCATTGAACACCTCGGCAGTCCACGGCTGTTGCCGGCCGCAGTTGATCACATGGTGGTCTATCCAGCAGTAATCCAGCCGATCTTGAGCATACAGCTCCAGGAAGATGTTGATCGAGAAAACGGAGATGAACCAGACGTGAGCCAGGTATATCGCACCCGCTGTTGCGAAGCGGGGGTCCTCTACGCCCCTCTTCTCCCTCCCGGGCAGGAATGGAGGCAGGGCGAGTATGCCGACGGGTATGCCCGTCAGCGCTGCACCCCACCATGCTGCGTTCCATGAAATGACTGGGGAACCGAAGAACTCTCCTATTGGCCCTGCGGGGATTATGAATTGAGGGAGATACTCCCCCCACCTGAGATAGCCGTACGAGAATAGAACATACCAGTCCGGGAATACGAAACCTGCCTGTGCGAATGGGTCAGCGGCCGAGTGCAGAGGCGGAGGGATGAGCCAGCAGTAGAAGGCTATCACCATGATTATGGATGCGAAGATGAGCGTGTCCCGAAGAACCTCTGTCGGCCAGAAGCCATGCCCCTCGAAGACGCGACGACGCTCCTCATCCGCTTCCAGAAGCTGATTCCTCTCATCCATGTACGTGTCCGCGATTCTGCCGAAGCGCTCGATAATTCCCATATCCAAACCTCCTCAATGCGGCTCCGCAATCCCCTGGACCCACACTATGAACAGGTGGGCAAGAATGAGGGTGGTCACAATAACGGGCAGGATGAACACGTGGAGGAAGTACATCCTCGTGACGGTCTGGGCCGTGAGGGACGTACCTGCGAACATCGCGGTAGCTACCCACCCGCCGATGAGCGGCGTCGACATCGCCATGTTGATGCCGATGGTAGCCGCGCCGAATGCGAGGCTGTCCCATGGGAGGAGATACCCGGAGTAGCCGAAGAATATGGTGAAGAACATCAGTGCTACGCCGATGAGCCAGTTCAGCTCACGGGGATTCCTGTACGCCCCTGTGAAGTAGACTCTGCACATATGCAGGAACACCGCTGCCACCATGAAGTGAGTCGTCCAGTGGTGAATCGACCTGATGATGTATCCGAACGGTAGCTGAGTCATGATGAACTGCATCGAACCATAGGCCGGTGTCGGATCCCCCTCTCCGCCAGGTACGTAGTACAGGCCGAGAACGGTTCCAGTGATCACCAGGATGATGAATGCCAGGAACGATATCCCACCGAGGCAGTACAGCGGGTACCAGTACCAGATTATCCTGAGCTTGTATTTCTCGGCGTGAGTGAGCGGCATCTGCCTGTGCATGCTGTAGTACGCGTTGCGGCTCATCGACCAGTAGTCCTGTATCCTGAATCTGGTATCAAGCCAGGAGAATGCCCACAGGAACGTCTTCTCTGCCAGGCCCATGCTTCCAGCACTCGTCTCAACGGCGCGGAGAATGTCCTTCCTGGGGACGTCATCGCGCTCCTTCCTGAGCGTGAATGCGACGATCACGACAACGATGGCGATGAACAGCCACAGGAACCAGAATTGCATCATCTTCAATCACCTCAGTCGCAGTACGTGTACCAGTCTATGTAATCAGGCAGTGCCTCAATAACATCTCCATTCAGAGTGTAGGGAATCAGGGGAAGTCCCATTGG
>NZNH01000105.1 GCA_002694825.1 Acidimicrobiaceae bacterium
AGCATAGCTCAAAATTGGACCTGAAGATAAATCATCAAACAATACAGCATCAGCGCGTTCCAAGCGATCTACTGCCTTGAGTGTCAGCAATTCTGGATCACCGGGGCCAGAGCTGACAAAACTTACAAAACCCGCCATTAATTTGCCTCAGCAATTATATGAAAAAACGTTCCTGACACCTTACCTCGCACAGACCCTGTTTCTGATACCATATTTCCCTCGGCATCTTTAACAGAAAATAATGGTTCATCGGGCTGCTCAACAATGCTGCTATAGTGAAATTCATGTCCTCTTAAATTCATATTTCCAGAAAAAATCTCATTAGGTGAATTTACCTCAGCCAGACGGTATCCGAGGTTAAATTTTCGTTTTGCATAACTTGTCACAAGCCCAAGAAGTCCAATCATTTTGTGGGATTTCCCTTCTTTGTCGATGAGTTGGCTGCCGAGTACCATATAGCCACCGCACTCGCCATGAACGGGCCGTGTCTGCGCGTGTTCCCTAATACCAGAAAAACATTTTTCTGCTGTTGCAAGCTTTCCCGCGTGAAGTTCCGGATAGCCGCCAGGCATCCAAATTACATCGGCCGATTTATCAGGTATTTCATCTAAAACTGGAGAGAAAAACCTCAATTCTGCTCCTGATGAATGCCAATGTTTCAATATATGAGGGTAGGTAAATGAAAATGCCTCATCACGCGCAAGCGCAATGCGCTGTCCAGGAGGATCAGGCAAGTTAAGCTGTGAATTTGGATAATCTACTTTCACTGCGCTCTGTGCCAACTGCTGTAACTGGTCCAAATCAACATTTGATGCTAAAAAAACACCATAGTCAGCTATAGCTTTTTCTAGATTTGGGTGCTCAACGGCCTGGATAAGCCCTAAGTGCCTTTCTGGTAAAACTAAATCGCCACGCCTAGGTAGCGCTCCCAAAACTTTTAAACCAGCCTGTTCAAAGCCAAGTCTTGCAAGACGTTCATGGCGGGGACTAGCAACTCGGTTTAAAATTACACCAGCAATATTAATTTCTTTATTATAATTAGAAAAACCAAGGGCTGTTGCTGCAGAAGACTGAGCCTGCCCACTTACATCCACTATTAAAATTACTGGCCAATCGAAAGCTAAGGCCGTTTCTGCACTGGAGCCATGGCCAAACTGTCCCGGCTTTGCAACCCCATCATAAAGCCCCATAGAACCTTCTGTGAGAATTAAGTCTGCACCATCTGATAAAGCTACAAGATTATCCATTAATGCATCAGACATAGCCCAACTATCTAGATTATATGAATTGCGACCAGCTGCTGCAAAATGGAAAGCTGGATCTATATAGTCGGGGCCACTCTTAAATGGCTGTACTACTAAACCCTTGTCCCTCATAGCCCGCAATAAGCCAAGCATAACTGTTGTTTTTCCAGTGCCTGAACTTGGCGCCGATATTAAAAGGCCGGGTGGTTGCTTCATAGTTTTTTTTCCTCATCCGCAGACTGAGGACGAAACCGTCTATCATAGTCAGTGGAATATAGAGAGCTTTCCGCGAATGTCTCATTTCCAAGCACAGGCCCTACTAAAATAAGAGCAGTCCGTTCGATATCTTCTGACACCCCATCTTTAAAGCTCACAAGAGTACCACGAAATATTTTTTGATCTGGCCAACTAGCCCGATATACTACTGCAGCTGAACAATCATCGCCATAAAATGGTATTAGTTTTTCAACAACTTGAGTTAAGTTATGTATTGAAAGATGGATGGCGAGAGTAGCTTTTGTACGAGCAAAATTCTCTAGTGACTCATCGTCAGGGATGGCCGATGCACGACCCGAAGTACGGGTCAGAACTACCGACTGCGTTAAGTTAGGTAAGGTTAATTCAGTACCGAGTGCCGCTGCTGCTGTAGAAAAGCTGGTAACTCCTGGCGTTAGCGTGAAATTTATCTTTTCTTCTCGAAGTCTGCGAAGCTGCTCGCCCACAGCTGACCATATTGATAAGTCGCCCGAGTGCAGCCGCGCGACGTCATAACCCAACTCAGTTGCTCTTTTACATTCTTCTATAATAGCGTCCAGATCCAGCGGAGCAGTGTTGATAATCTGAGCACCTTCGGGGCAATGCGTAAGTATCTCAGATGGAACAAGAGAGCCTGCATAAAGGCAAACTTTGCAACTTTCTATTAATTTTTGTCCTCGCAGTGTTATCAAGTCAGCAGCGCCCGGGCCTGCCCCAATAAAATGAACAGTCATATGCTTTCCCCTTCAGCGATAGCACATACAGCTAACCCGTCATCCGAAATTTTTCTTGGCCCTAAAAGTTTAGCTGGGCCCTTAAAAAAGGCCAGTGCTGCACTTTCTGCCACACTGCCAGTTTGTCGCTTTTCAATTACAATTGCTGATTGTGTAAATGTTTCCATTGATTTCATAACTTCATTTTCAACCGCATACAATGGTAACTCATATGTTTTAGCAAGCGCCTTCAAAGCGGGATGATCCACCTTATCTTTCGGAGCAGAAAAACCACTGATTTTATGTTCAGCCCTAGCTTTATTCAGGGCATTAACAAGACTATCCGTATTTGCCAAGGATCTTAAACCAAAACCAGCGATACAAACTGTTGCCATCAGCGCACAACCACCCACTGTGTAATAGGATAAGACGCTTTCCAGCTACTTTTCCCACCAATCTGCTTTGGTTGCGAATACTCAAAACGTAATAGTTGGCCACCAAAATTTTCTGCGCAGTCAACAATCAAACGGTCAGTTTCAATTGTAACGCCATTAACGACTAAGCGAGTGCCAGCAGGAATAATTTTCCATATTTTTTCAAACGACTCAGCACTAAATCCACCACCTATAAAAACTGCATCAGGGCGATCAAGTTTACTCAAAGCATCCATAATATCTGACTCGATAACTTCGATCCAATCGACGCCTAATTTTGCAGCATTTAAACTTATATTTTCTGCCCTAATTGAATTTTTTTCGACAGATGTAGCTTTCATAGAGGATCCCGAAAGCAACCACTCGATTGCTATAGAACCAGAACCAGAGCCTAAATCCCAAAGATGTTGGCCAGTTTGGGGGGCTAGGGCAGATAAAGTAAGCGCTCTTATAGGCTGCTTTGTGATTTGTCCATCATTTGCAAACCAGTCATCAATAAGGCCAGATGCTTGTGACAAAACCTTTCCTGAGCCAAATACTTTTATCCCTACCATAAGAGGGTGTTGAAATTTTCTTTTAATTTTTTCTTTTGCTAGAGTTTTTGTCACGTTCTGACTTGCTGAACCAAGTGACTCTAAAACCCACAATTCACTATCGCCAAATCCAGTTTCAATCAAATACTCGTTTAATGAGTTAACCGACTCACCATCACGCACTGTTACCATGAGTTTTTGACCAACCGCGAGGTAAGGGCGCAACCTTGAAAAAGAAGCCGAATGAAGTCCAAGTTGAAATGTTTTCTCTATCGGCCAGCCTAATTCTGCCGCTGCCAACGAAAAACAACTTTGTGCTGGTATTGCATACCATTCTCTTCGATCAAGCTTTTGGATAATTTGAGAGCCTGCCCCAAACCAAAATGGGTCACCAGAAAATATCACGACGACACGGCTACCTCGTAATTTAAGAAGCTTTTCAATTCCCTCAGAAAAAGGCACCGGCCAAACTATTTGATCTCCGGAAAGTTGAGGGAGAGAAGCTAAATGCCGTGGTGGTGCCATGATGGTTGGTGTGTCCTGCAAAACCGATTGGGCCTCAGGTGATAAACTTGCATAGCCGCCAGCATCCATGCCAATAATAGTTAACCAGGGAAAATCGTTCATGCAAAAAATCTCTTGATACTTGGTGGAACAACCGAAGCTTCAGCCTTGGCACAGATTATCTCTAAAACAAGTATAAATGCCAGACTTTCTTACGCTGGCCGGGTAAGTCGGCTTCGACCTTCCCCAATCGAAAAACGGGTTGGTGGTTTTGGAGGTGTGTCCGGGCTTGTAGAGTATCTTAAATTAGAAAAAATTTCTCATGTAATAGACGCAACACACCCTTTCGCATCACAAATGAGCAAGAACGCAATAGAAGCATGCACTTTGGCGGGCATACCTCTGGCTGCGCTCACCCGTCCCCCTTGGCAAAAAGAAATCGGAGACAAATGGATAAATGTCCCAAACGTAGAAGCAGCTATCCAATACTTGGAAATACCAAAAAAGCGGATTCTTTTGGCTATTGGAAGGCAAAGTTTATCTTTATTTTACGCGCAACCGCAACACAAATACATTTTACGCCTAGTTGATCAACCTGAAAGGCCGCTCAAATTTCCAGATCACTTTATTAATATTTCAAGAGGCCCATTTACTGTCAAAGATGACACAGCATTATTCAAAAAGCACAAAATTGAATTAGTAGTAGCCAAAAATTCAGGGGGCAGCGGGGCTTATTCCAAAATAAACGTTGCAAGAACTTTGGGTGTATCCGTTGTTATGATTGACAGGCCTTACATACCCAGTCGAACAGAAGTTTTCCACGCAGATGCCGTCCTCAATTGGTTGAACCAAGTTTAGAGTATCTCGGTGTATAGGCGAAAGTTTTTCCGTTTTGTATTAAAGCTTTTGTTTGGCTAGATCCTATAATTACAACCGTCTGCATATCTGCCATTTCTGGTTTAGCTTGGGTTAAGTTCATAATTTGAATTTTTTCCTGGGGAGTAGAAATCGCCCGCGCAAATACAATAAGCCGATCTTTGGAACATTCACGTTTTAAAATAGTTAGGGCTTTATTGAAACCCTCGGGTCTTGATTTGGATCTGGGATTGTAAAGCGCCATAGCAAAATCAGCCTCTATTCCAAGCAAAAGTCTTTTTTCAATCAACCCCCAAGGTTTAAGGTTATCACTCAAATTTAAAGTACAAAAATCATGACCCAGGGGTGCACCAATTTTGGCCGCCGCTGCCAACATTGCCGTTATACCTGGAAGAACTTGAACCTCTACGTCAGCCCACCGACTTGGGTTTTTATCTAAAATTTCAAATACTGCTGCAGCCATAGCAAAAACGCCTGGATCGCCAGACGAAACAATTAAAACTTTTTTACCAGAAGCCGCCAAATCCAGCGCCAGTTCGGCCCTCTCAATCTCAACTCTATTATCCGAAGGATGTAGGACCAAACCATCACGTGGAGGTATTCTAGCCACATAGGGAATATATCCAACAATGTCTGTTGCAGACGAAATTGCTTCTTGCACATTAGGTGTTACCATATTTGAGTCACCAGGGCCCAGGCCAGCTATAGTAAGTAATTTTACCATTTTATTTTGTCTCGCCATGCAAAATAATAATCGAAAAATAGGGGGCAACTGCCTTAGTATATTCTACCAATTTGCAAACAGATTGATTTGACATAGCGGCATATTCAACAATAAATGCATCACTCTCACGTTCAGCCAAAGTAATTGCAGCTCTTATCTTATCTAAATTTTGTCCAACCTTCATTATTACAGCTGCATCGGTAGTACTAATTTTATCGACTAATGCTTCTTTCGACAGTGTGCCAGTCAAAATAGTTAGGATATTATCACCCCAAGTTATTGGTAACCCAGTTGCGGTCCATGCTGCAGACATTCCGGTAATTGCTGGAATAACCTCAATAGGAGCTTCAAATCGAAGCCTTTCATAAATGTGCATGAAAGACCCATAAAAAAACGGATCACCCTCACAAAGAACGCAAACATCCTCCCCGCTTTCGATTACAGATTTTATGTACCGACAACACTCATCATAGAAAGATCCCATGATTTTTTTATAGCGTGGATCAGAAAGTGGGATTTCCGTTGTAACAGGATACTCCATCGGATATTCTTTGACCTTTTCGGGTAAAATTTCAGAGACTATTTGTCGGGCATGACCGGGCCTTCCGGCTTTTCTAAAAAATGCTATAAAACTGCAAGATTTTAACAAATTATTGGCTCTGACGCTCATTAGATCGACCGCCCCGGGTCCCAAGCCAACACCATAAATTGTTCCTATTTCTGAGCTGGGGTTTTTCATTCAAGTCGGCTCGCTAAAGCATTTACTGCTGCTACGGTAATTGCACTTCCGCCCAAACGGCCCTTCACAATACAGCTAGGCACCACTTTTGATTTCATTAATGCGTCTTTGCTCTCACTCGCACCGACGAAACCAACTGGGCATCCAATAATAGCAGCTGGTCTTGGGCATTTTTTATCTTCTAACATATTCAGAAGGTGGAAAAGTGCAGTCGGCGCATTACCAATCGCCACAACGGCTCCATCAAGATACGGTCGCCATAGTTCTAGAGCGGTTGCAGAGCGCGTATTCCCAAGATCTTTTGCCATTTGAGGCACTTCAGGATTTTGGAGAGTGCATATAATCTCATTATTCGCTGGTAATCTAGAGCGGGTAATACCCTCACTTACCATGCGGGCATCACATAAAATTGGAGCTCCTTCTTCAAGGGCAGCTCTGGCTGAANCAGCAAAATCTGATGTAAATTGAACAAAAGAAGCCAAGTCAACCATGCCTGCCGCGTGTATCATACGCACAACTACGACCTCCTCAATNTCACTNAAACGCGCAAGGTCAGCTTCATTTCTTATCGTTGCAAAGGACTCAGCGTAAATTGCTGCTCCATCTTTTTCGTAACTATGTGGCATATTAAATCTTTANGACCCTNCTTCTNTTAGATGTTCAAAAACTGAAGTTTGCGAAGAACATCTAACAACGGGTTTATCCCAAGCATAACCTTTTTCAACAATATCAAAACTACCCTCATTGCCGACTATACAAATATCTTTAGAATTAGGCGATGCGCATCCTTTGGTGCATCCTGATATATGAACCTTTCTCCCAATAATAAATTCTTTCTGATGAGCTAGACTTTCCGCTAAATGTCTAGTTTTTATAGTCGCGGATGAACAATGTGGAGCCCCTGGGCACACATTCATNTTTAACCGNTTATCTTGCGGCTCATCAATTAGCCCATGGTCTTTGCCTGGTAAACTTTCAACAATTAGCATTCGATTAATCGTGAACTGAACCTNTTTATTAACGGCTGCAAGTTTTCGCAAATGCTCACTTTTTAATTGGCCAAAAGGTGCAGCTAAAATAAAATGGCTCGGGTAACTACCAANCANTACTTCCCNTAANAAAGGCTTTTTTAGTTTNTTACTCGTTTTCCATGGAAATTTATTTTGTGATACAAACTCTCGCATCCTNATTGGACGTCCATTTTCNTCNACATTTTGTTTTTCTAGATACCAGCCAATAATTTTCTTTACATCGTCAATCAAANTGTTCTCGCTCGTAAAAANACCCTCTTNAAGTCCTGNACATCNCAACACGANTCCCGAGCCAGAANNTCCCTCAATGAATAAATCGCCTGAATTATCAGAAAGGTAACGACTTTCTTCGCAATCAACGCAAAANCCAAATTTTTCTGGCAAAANAGGTAAACTTTCAACACTAGAATAAATCTGNCTAGCGCAACGCCATGTAAGAGAATNTTTTTGTATAAACGGTGGAACAATAACATTTAAACGATCCAGTTTCTCNCTNACACCGACTAATCCTTCAGTTTGTAATTTTAGAACTAGGTCGGAGTAACNTTGTTCTTTAACTCCTCGAATTTGGAGGTTNGTNCGAGAAGTGACATCTAATAGGCCATTTCCAAAATCATCCAAGCAATCNGCCAATACCAAAAGCTGATTAGCGTTCAGCAGACCGTAGTTCGGTTTAATTCGTACTAATAAGCCNTCACCAGACTTCATAGGACGAAGAACAGAGGGGCACCAACCTTTTGCAGCAGGACGGTTCATGCCGAAACCNCAAGNTCGCCAAGAATAAAATTTCTTCGCGTTTTCCAGAGGCCAGAATGATAAAGCTTCTCAAAACAATCGCGCATTGCAGCAAGTGCCTCTGGATTATATTNGGACATAAATTTGACAATATCATCGTTACCAAGCGTAGCATCGTGATAGCTATCAAATAAATGTGGCCCAACAACATCAGCCAAATTTGCGAAGGCCGACATGTGAAAAAGCGTTGCAGAAATTTCAGCAGCCCCTCGAAAGCCATGCCTTTTCATCCCGGTTAACCAATTAGGGTTACAGGCTCGAGCATAGACTACTCTAGCAATTTCCTCCGCCAATGTACGAGACGTTGGGTTTTTCGGATCCGTATTATCCAAATGATAAAGTGAAACACTACCACCAATGAATTTTTTTGCGGCTGCAAAACCAGCTTCATGTGCCGCATAATCAGCACTNAGGAGGAGGTCNGTTTCCGGCATATCCTGAAGATGAACAAANCTATCNGCTTTAGTAANTCGATCTTTCAGACCTTTTTTGTCCTGATATNCTCGATCCCCTTTNATCNCGTAGCTNCTTGCTTCCAACCAAGCCTCTGCGGCTNCTCGCCTTCCAGNATCCGAAAAGTCTTCAGNTGCTGAGCCCATTCCAAGCCCATATGATTGCNGAGCTGGNCCATATATACGCGCATTTTCTANTCCAGAAGTGTAGGGATTCCAATCTGAAGACTCTTCACGCTTGGACAATGCATCAATCGCCTGTTGGTATAAGTTAGACAATGTAGGAAAAACATCTCTAAACAAACCNGANACCCTNAAAGTAACGTCAATCCGNGGACGATCCAACGTAATAAGTGGCAAAATTTCAAATCCTGATACACGCTCGGAACCATCAGCCCACACTGGCTTGATACCTAAGAGATGCAGCGCCATNGCAAACTCCTCACCCGCGGTACGCATTGTGGCAGAACCCCACAAATCGACAATTACACCTGANGGCCAGTCGCCTTTGTCTTGAAGATGGCGACGAATAAATTCTTCAGCAAGTTTAATTCCTTGCGCATATGCAGCCCGTGTTGGGACTGATAGAGGNTCAGTAGCAAATAAATTACGGCCAGATGGCAACACATCCATGCGACCACGATAGGGGGAGCCAGAAGGGCCTGCCGNTATACGTTTNCCAGANAGNGCATTTCGTATNGCTCTCNGCTCTGCAAGCTCAGANCTTGCAGTCTCAAAGGGTAATNTTTGCCCNCNTTTACGACCNAAAATATGNAGTCCATCACCAAATTGAGTTTCTTTNATATCNCAAACAAATCTATCAATCCGACTTAAAGCCTCTGNATGGCTGCACTGGTCNTTTATGCCCAAATCAGCTTCAATGCCCAAAGCTTNAGCTTCTNCTCTAATACTTTCCTTTAAACGTTCACGTCTATTTGGATCTAACCCATCAGCATTNGAGAATTCATCTAACANNGATTCTAGATNGCTAAATTGAGATGGNGCTTCAGACANTCGNAGAGCGGGAGGAATATGACCAANTGTAACAGCACCAGTTCTGCGTTTTGCCTGTGCTGCTTCTCCCGGNTCATTGAGAATNAATGGGTAAATTATCGGTATATTACCAGNTAATACTTCCGGCCAGCAGTTTTTAGATAGCGCTACAGATTTTCCCGGTAGCCATTCTAAAGTACCATGAGCACCAATATGAATAATTGCATCCGCTTTGAAAGCATCCTGCAGCCAAAGGTAAAAAGCAACATAACCATGGCATGGAACTCGTGAAATATCATGATAGTCGTTATCGCGGTGAGCTGGATCACTTCGCTCCGGCTGCAAAGCAATAACTGCTTCACCACAGTGAAGCGCANTAAAATTNAAAGTGTTCTGGCTTACTAAAGAGTCATGTCGTATATCACCCCAAACTTCGAATAAATCTGACTGCAACTTTTTGGGAATTTGG
>NZNH01000106.1:0-2190 GCA_002694825.1 Acidimicrobiaceae bacterium
CGAGCCGTTGTCGATGGAGGGGTCTGAGAAGGACCCGTAGTAGACCATCCTCGCATCCCCCTGGGCGTTNTCGACNTGAGCGTAGATCCGGGGATCGCCCTGATCGTCNAGGACCATGTCGATGCCGTTGNAGTAANNGTCATCGGCGTCGAAATNCCATATGGNGGTCGAGAACCAGTTCCCGTCGATGCGCCTGGAGTGCAAGAGGTCGTTNTCCGATGAATCGTAGAATAGGATGTGGACATCGCCGTCATCGGTGACCTCCATTGNCATCCCTCCATACTTGTGGNTGACCANCTCTCCTNTNGAGTNGGNGTGCTCGAGCGTCCATGTCCCGTCCGAGGATGTCGAGTCGGTGAGGTACCTCAGGNCGCCGGCCCTGTTGAGGTATGCGAGATGCTGTCCGCCGCTCGGGTCGATGATGTACTCAGCCTGGCGGTAGTAGCTGTAGCCCTCGTCGGTTTCGGAGTGTACGAGCGTCCCCGACCACGATGACCCGTCCCACTCGTAGACGTACCAGCCTGTCGTTGATGGGTCCCCCGTGCTTCTCCAGTCAGCGGCACTCAGGACNCCGGCAGGGCTCACTGCCAGTTGGAATTCATTGGAGTCGGCTCGAGGAGNGGATATTGTCTGTCCGAGGTCTTCCCCCGACTCGAGGTAGTGCACATCGATGTGATTGTNGTCGAACACGTACATGGTCCCGTTGGAGGACNNCGAGGCCTCAGAGTGGTACGAGGATGAGTCGTAGCCGCGTTCGTAGACCCTGATGGGGCTCGAGCCATCGGGCGGCATCTCATAGACGCCNTNTGAGCCCGACACGTACATCTTGCCGNCGTGGGCGAACGCTTCCATCATCTTGTTGTACCTGNAATCGTCGTTGCGGTGAACGGTAGCACTGTTGTCGTACGTGGCCTCGGGATACTCGTAGACGGAGACGTCGTTGGAGTCTTGAGCACCGACGAGCCAGAGGTCCCCCTGGTTGTACTCCAGCGTCGCTCCGTATCGGTACGCGTTCCGGGGGCCCCAGTTGGTGTGCGGCGAGAAGGAGCGCGCGTTGTTCCTGGTCTCGCAGGCCCATTCGTCCGCGTCGGACCAGCCGTCGCCGTCGTCNTCGTCGTCGANGGCGTTGCACAGCCCNTCGCCGTCCGGATCGCCGGGGAGGGAGTATGNCTGCTTCGNCTCCGTCCCGCAGGCTGCCTCGTCGGCGTCGGACCAGCCGTCGTCGTCGTCGTCGTCGTCCTGCGTCAGGGGGGACTGGCATGATGAGAGGATCTCGTCCGGCATCCCGTCGCCGTCGGTGTCCAGATGGGCGCACGCGTCGAGCGGGAAGGCGTCCTGGGCGTCAAGGAATCCGTCGTTGTCGTCATCGTCATCCCACAGGTCTAGCCATCCGTCGAGGTCGGCGTCGCCGCTGTGAAGGTCGAAGTCTGTCAGAATGGGCCGAGGAATTTGTTCTTGGGACGAGGTGTCCTTTAATTGCCCGTACCGGCTATATCCCCAGCACATGACCTTGGAAGAGACGGTCAGCATGCATGCGGAAAAACCGCCGGCTTCAACGGCCTCTGCGGAATGGGGGGACATCTCGACCAGCCTCCCCGCATTGTAGGATCCGAGGCCACCGTTCCCTAGCACCTGATAGTCGTCCCGGCCCCAGCACCATACGTCCCCGGATATCCCGACGGCACAGGCGAAGTTGGTTCCGCTCCCGACGGAGACCTGGGCCAGCGGATCAACTTGGTAGGAAGGCTGCCAGCTGCTGCTGTTCCACAGCCGTACATCGACGAGCTGCTCGCCCATGTCGTCGGCGAACCCGTCCCCGTCCAGATCGGAGTTCCATCCTACGGAGGAGGTGCTCTGGATACCCAGCTGCCCCTGGTTACCCTCTCCCCAGCAGACGGTTGTGGCGTCAGTCAGAGTGGCGCAGGCGGTGTAGGAATTGAGCGACAGCGAGACAGCGGTCCTGTCGGGCCCGAAATCGATGAATGGGAGTGCGTCCCCGGTCTCGCCGGCTTCGTTGCCGAAGTAATCGGAATACTGCCCGCTGCCAGGGTTTCCGAGGACACCGCTATGATCGCGGCCCCAGCACTTGACCTGCCCGGACACCATGATGACGCATGTCTCTTGGGTGCCCGCCTCGACNTCCTTCGCGACCATGCCTGTGCCNAGGNCGACNGTCGNCNGGGNTAGTCC
>NZNH01000106.1:2195-16938 GCA_002694825.1 Acidimicrobiaceae bacterium
CNGGTNTNNCCGAGCCCGAGCTGTCCGTAGTTGTTGTGACCCCAGCACTTGAGCGTGCCATCGAGCAGTACCGCGCATGCATGATCCCAGCCGGCGGACACGTCGACCGCCGGCTGGCCGAGGGTCAATGTCGGGAGGCTGTCGCCCATCTCACTGGGGCTGTCGCCCCAGGTGGTGTAGGATCCCAGCCCAAGATTTCCGTAGCCGTTGTAGCCCCAGCACTTGACATCGCCACCATCGATTATCGCGCAGTTGAAGTTGTACCCGGTCGATAGCTGGGAGACGGTCCGATTGCTCCCGAGATCCGTCCATGGNATNGTTCCACTGGTTCCAGTGTGCGTAGTGCTCCCTATGCCNAGCTGGCCTNNGCTGTTCAGGCCCCTGCACTTGACGAGCCCGTAGACGGACACCGTGCAAGTATGCTCGTAGCCCATTTCCAGCTGGTCTATGGAGGACGGTGACTTCTCGATGGCGCTGCTCGAGAGATGGCTCTGCACGGGGGAGGTCGACGTGTATTCCACGAGCCTCCCCTCGCTGCTTGGCCCCGATGTCTGGTCCGGCATGGACCCCGATCCCATCTGGCCGGAGCCGGATTCCCCCCAGCAGCCTATCCTGTTGAACGAGTCGGATGCGGATACCCTGAGCACCGCGCAGGTGGCGTCGTGGCCGACTGAGACCTCCACGGGCGTCCCGTAGCCGATGACCGCTGTGACAGGGGACGTCGGGTTGGACGACTGCGCGCCCGCATCTCCGAGCTCCCCTGAGGATTCACGGCCCCAGCACTCGATGGTCGACTCGACCACAGCGCAGGCGTGCTCGATGCCGACCGACACCCCGGTGTGCCTGTCTCCGGTCGCGCCCAGGTCCGCATAGGTGCCGTTGTGGCTGGAGGCGGCTGAGCCGAGGAGCTCGTCTTCGTTGACGCCCTCGCCCCAGCAGATCGTCTCAGTCCCGGAGTCTACAAGTCCGCATGTGACGTCCTGGCCGGCGGATATGGAACGCAATCCCGGCATCGAGCCGATCTGCGAGCCCTCTCCCGTGAGGTCNACNAGCACNGGGGNNGTCGAGTTGCCCGCGGTCAGGGAGGGGCTCCCGAGAGTCATCTCGGAGCTTCCTCCGTTGTAGCCCCAGCACCACGCCTGACTCTGGGAGTCGAGGGCGCAGGTATGTCTCGATCCGGCGCTGACCTCCTCGAAGATCGTCGTAGCGNAAGTTGCGTAAGCGGGTGTGTGGATGCTAAAGGTGTCAGCGANGTTNCCTTCGAAGTCCTNCTCATAGACGATGNTTCCANTCTGGTCCCTCACGACAATGTTGTCGACATACATCGTGTCTTCATTCGAGTGGACTGATTGGTCCTTGTAGAACCACCAGCCTATGTTCTCAGCCGTGGGGGAGTAGGATCGGGTATCGGAGGACCACCCACCGTTGCACCGGGTGTTGTCATCNTGGATGGCTAATGCTGAGATTCTGCCCACGACTGCGTAGTCGGNGCAGCCCTCGGAACTCGCTNTCCAATCAAAGGACACCGTGTGGGTGCCGGTACCGCCCCACTGGGAGATCGGACCAGGGATAATCATCCCGGATCGCGAGTTGTGGACGCCCTGATTGGTGCTTGAAGCGACTGTCCCCCGGACGCTGTCGTAATACGAAGTCGTCATGGGGTAATCAGCAAACTCAGCGCGGAACTCCCCCCCTGATGAAAAACCTGCAGGCATGCCTGTNATGGAAATTTGCCCCAACTGCCCGGATGTGCCGGTGCCCCAGCACAGCACTCTGCCCTTCGATGTCGTCGCGCATGTGTGCTCGAGGCCTGCGGAGACTGAGGTGGCCCTGACGTNTGCCGGNATNTCCGCGGGTGCGGGGCTGCCGGTCGAGGCCGTGCTGCCGGTTCCCAGCTGGCCCTCTGCGTTGCTGCCCCAGCACCAGACGCTGCCGTCTGCTCCGACCGCGCATGCGTGGTCCGCGCCGGCGTCGAGGGATATGGGCCGGAAGTCATCTGGGAGTCCGGTCACGTCCCCGGCCGTCTGGGCGTTGTTGCCGGTCGTGGTTCGCCCCAGCTGGCCCTTGTCATTGAGCCCCCAGCAGTATATGTCATTGGCAGGCGACACCGCGCATCCGAATGAGTCGCCCATGGCGAGTATGGCGGAATCCCCCACGGCTGGCAGGTCCACGCGGTCATCGAGCGAGTCGCATGTCCCGTCGAGGTCGAAGTCCTCCGGCGCGGACGAGGCGTCACCCGGGTCCGTGCCGCAGCGGAGCTCATCGTAGCCTGTGAAGCCGTCGCCGTCAACATCGAGCTCGAACCCATTCCCCGCGAATCCCCATGCGTTGAAGACCCACAGGTCGTCGCTGGCGCCGACGTGCGCCGCTATCCACGTGCGTCCGTAGTCGTCGATGAGTATGGAGGACCAGTCTGATTCGTAGTTGAACACCTGGCTAGTCGACCATGTCCCATCGGATCTCGAGGCGATCACGATCGAGCCGGCATCATTGGACACCACGTGCGGGTCCATGCTCAGGTCGACGGCGAGGTGTATCTCTGAGTCTGTGAGTCCTGTGTCCTCGCTGTTCCAGTTCGCTGCCGAGCCGCACCCGGAGGCTGACGGGTTACACGTGTGCAGGATGACGTTCCCAGAGGAGTTGGAGTGGGCGACGAGTAGGTTTCCCTCGGCATCCATGTCCATCGACACCACTCGCTCCGTGGTGCTGGAGGCGGTGTCTGTTGAGATGACGCTGGCCGTCGCTGTCGTGCCTGATGAGGTGAGATACCTCAGCACTGGGTCGCTGGATGCGCCGGGAGTTACGAATGCGACGTGCGTCGTTCCCGATTCTGCGTCATGCACCGCCTCGAGATTCGAAACGCCGGAGTGAGATTCGTCGAAGGCTTCCGACCACTGGGAGGCCTGGTGGCAGTTGGAGGGACACTCCAGGGATGTCAGCTTGGATCCCGTGGACCATATCGCGGTCAGGCCGCTGGGGGTGGACAGGATATCCACTATGTCGGCGCTCGCGGACTGCGCGAGCTGGGTTACCACCCATCTTCCGGCGACCTTGGTCGCGAAGATGACGTCTTGGGAGGTGGAGTCGTAGGAAGGGTCGGCGGCGATCACGTGCACTCTGTCCTCGGAGTCTACCGCGATCGCGGTGGACAGCACGTTGGATGTCCCCGTTATCGGGGTCTCGACCGTCCATAGGCCATTCAGGAGGACTGCCAGTTTCACGTCGTCGTTCTCGTCGTCTGCGTAGGAGATGACCGGGCATCCGTTGGAGAGGGGCTCCATGTCGTTGCCGTCACCGACGTCGTTGGATGTCTCGTCGACGGTGGTTCCTGTGAATNTGGGNTGGAATGGCGGGAAGATNTACGAGTCGCAGCCCGAACNCTCGAAGTTGGTGAAGATTTCGACGTCGGTGTANTCGGGTGGCATNTCGTTGCCATCATCGCCGATGTAGTTCGTGGACTCGATTCCGAGCTGCCCTAGAACGTTTAATCCCCAGCACTGAACTGCACTGATTGAGTTCATCGTGCAGGTCATTCCGTCTCCTGCGGATACATCCACGATGGACTGGCTNCCTGTGTTGACNAGTGCGAGGTTCGACCCCATCTCATTGAGNCCATCGCCCCTGTTCTGTGTGTCTCCGTAGCCGAGTTGTCCCGCTTGGTTCGCTCCCCAGCACTTGACCCGCGCAGCACTGACGAGCGCGCAGACGTGATCCTTCCCTGCATCTATGGCCTGGACCGAATTGTAGTTGNTGTCCGTGATGGTCATCGAGTCGCCCATCTCCCCGGNGCTGTCGCCCTGGTTCGAGGTGGTCCCTATTCCCAGCTGGCCATGGCTGTTGTAGCCCCAGCAGGCCACATCGCCGTTGTCTAGTACGGCGCAGGTGAAGTCGTCCCCAGCGGTTATCTGGACCGCCGTCCTCCCTGTTGGGAAGTCGACGGCTGCCATGCTGGCGCCCATCTCTCCTGAGTCGTCCCCCACGTCGGAGGTGCTACCTATACCCAGCTGGCCTTGGGAGTTGTCGCCCCAGCAGTACACCTCTCCATTTGAGAACAGAGCGCAGGAATGGTCCCAGCCCATGGCCAGTGAGTCCGGCGTGGCGGAAGCGATGGAGGGGGTGGAGGCGATAGGGAAGTAGTCGCCGATTTCATCCGCGGCATCGCCTATGAAGGAGGTATTGCCGATCCCGAGCTGCCCCTGGCTGTTGTCCCCCCAGCAGATGATGTCGGAATTGTCGAGGATTGCGCAGGTGTGCCTGTGGCCGGCCTCTAGGTCGAGGACGGTCCTGCCGGTGGGCAGGGGTAGGTACGGCAGCACTTCCCCAGTCTCCTGGTAGCCGTCCCCGAATCCGTCGACGTCGTTGTATCCGATTCCGAGCAGTGTGGTCTCACCCCAGCATTTTACCGATCCGTTCTCGAAGAGTGCGCAGGTGTGGCTCTCGCCGAGTGTGGCCTTCGTGATATTGAGGCCGTTGCCCGTGTCGACGAACGGCAGATTCTCGCCCATCTCGCCAGTCTCGTCGCCTATGTCTTGCGTGTTGCCGATTCCAAGCTGACCCTTGTCCCCGATTCCCCAGCATTTCATGCGGTCTCCGAAGTCATGGGCATCATCCCCGAAGACGCAGGTGTGGCCTGATCCTACCGAGAGGGATGTTTGATTGAGGTGTTTTGACGAGCCTCCGACTCCGTGGCTATCCGCCGGCTCGGTGGGCTCCTTCACGACCTCATACGGGGACCCTGTGAAATATGCGGTCTGCACGAGCATGATCATGAGGAAGGAAAGGAGCATTGCTCGCCTTTTTTGTCTCTGGTCTCCAGATTTTCTGGTTGATTTTTGGGGGCTTGACAAGGCATAGCCTGCAGACATGGCCCACGGAACTGCGTACATGTATTAGAAAACAGACCTTTCATAACAGGGGTTGCCTTGGCAATGAGACGTTTATGGGCCCCAACATTGTGGATATTGGTGCGCTTCTCGCGCTTGTCACTGTGGGCATTGCAACCCCTGGGCCGAATAATATGACCTGTTTCGTTCACTCAGGAGTGCATGGGTGGAGGAAGTCTGTATCGTTGATTTTCGGGATGGTGTTGGGATTCGTTGCTTTGAACTCATTCGTTCTATTTGTGGTTGTCGAGTCTTCGGGAATAGAGTCTTTATCGACACTCATCCACTGGATAGGCGTTATCTTCATCATCTTGCTAGGGCTGGCGATATCTCGAGTTTCAGCGGTGTTCGAAGTCACGAAGGAGCCTCCTGTTCTGGGCCTGAAGACTGGATTCCTCATGCAATGGGTGAATGGGAAGGAATGGGGTTTCGTATCCCTCTACATGACTCAATTCCTCGATGCCTTCGGAGGGGGTTTTCAAGGAGGTTTTCTGATGATTGCTATAGTGACCTCATACTGTATCGTGGGCATAAGTGCGTGGACAGCCTTTGGGCAGACATTGGAAGGCGCCTTCAGATCTAAGAGGTTCACGGACCTGGCATTCCCAGNAGCTGGCACTATTCTGGTTCTAATCGGGCTGGCGGCCGCATTGAGGGGGCCGTGATNCCTAAATCGTGTCCGACCACGATGTCATGATGCTCATCTCGCCTCTCTGCAGGTGTTCCGAGACTGTTGCCTGCTTGAGGTCCAGCCTATCCGCTATGTCCCGTTGAGTGCATCTTCTCGGGTATTCGTAGTAGCCCATTGATATTGCTGTCTTGACCGTCTCCTTCCTCCGATCNGGGATCTCCTCAACGAAAAATTCTGTTTTTGGGGATGACAGNGTNAANAGAATCTTATTCGTAGCCATCACTTCTCTGGTTTTTCTTGCCATCTCNCTNAGAGAGGACTGCTCCCCCATGACCGTGATGATGATGCCTCTGTTNCTATCCCAGTTGGAGGGGTTTGTCGGCCATACTTTGGNAATTTTTGATAATTGGGNGAANAAGGGGCCGCTCATTACCCCCTTAACGACCNCTGATTGTGTATTTTCTGAGTNGACTTCCTGTATTGTTAGGATTCTGCTCATAGGGTGCTCTGGCCCCAGTTGCGTGAATTCATCTAAGGATCCTGGGTGTTTCTTTGTTATCTCGAGGAGGTGCGTGAATCCCTCGGGGCCAGGGACTGTGCCTATGAATCTCCCATTTGGGAAGTATTCTGTGAGTTGATAGCCGGGAGTTTTGGCCCAGTCCTGTTGCTTNAGGGANAGCCCAATGGTCCTGAGGTTGTAATCGCTCACGGACTAACGTGGGAGGTGCTATCGTATAGCACCATCTATCATGAAAGGGTCACTCAGTGTCGAAAGACTGCAATGCCTTCTCAAGATCCTTTATTCCGGTTCTGAGATCTTCCAGCTCAGTTGTAGATAGCCCATCCTGATTCTTCAACCGCTCCTTCTGCCACTCCAGCTCACGCTCCATTCGATCGCGTTCCAGTAGTAGCTCACGGGATTCTTTTCTTGCTTTCATTCGAGCCATTGACTGCGCAGTTGCCTTTCTGTGCTCCNTGCTCTCAGTNACGCCGCCGGAGAATGGCGATGGCTTNTCCCTAAGTTCGATGCTCGTCGGGAACGGGATGGAGATGCCCTCAATGCCGAATCTGTAATGCACCTCTTGGAATATGTGGTCTCTCGCCATCTGCTCATCAGCATAATCGCCGAGATACCCGAAGAGCCTGAATACAACTGATGAGTCTGCGAGCTCCCAAAGATGTACTCTGGGTGTGGGCTCGTCCAGGACGAATGGCGTCTTCTGCAGGACTTCAAGCAGCACGCCCTTCACATGGGCTGGGTCTTCATCGTAGTCCACGCCGACATCCAGGGTGAGATAGAGCCTCCTCGCCATCCCATCGCCTCCGCCTCTGGCGAAGTTGGTTATGCTTGAGGAGATCAGNGTGTTGTTCGGGATCACGACTAGTCGCTCATCGAGGGTGAGTATCTTGGTCGACAGGATACCCACGGAGACCACGGTCCCAAGTTGGCCCTCGACCTCGATCCTATCGCCGACATCGAACGGCCTATCCAGCGACAGAAGGAACGAGTTCACAATATTTCCTAGGCTCTGCTGAATCGCAAGACCGATGATGAGGGAGAATACCGCCAAGGATGCGAGAACGCCGAGAAGTTCTATGCCAAATCGCTCCATTGCGAGTTGNAGGCCGAAGAACCATACTATCGCGCGTCCAAGGAATATCAGTAGAGGGTTTCCNCCGGAGACCGTTACAGAGGACTTGCGAGTGAAACGGTCCAGTAGCAGAGGTGCGAAATGCTTGATCACCACGCTGATNAAACTNGTTGCNATCAGTATGTATGCCCCGATGAACCAGTCGGCTGAATTAGAGTCCACATCACTGCCTCTCCCGTACACCCAGATCAGAGCAAGATTGAGCGACCCGATGAAATACAGGCCATATGCTCTAGATTCGGCTGCATTGAGCAGGGCGTCGTCCCATGCCTCTTCGGTTCTCAGGACGGCTTCCCTCCATTTACCGATAATTAGCCTTAGAACTCCGTAAAAGGCCAAAGTAAGAACTAATGCGAAGACAAACTGCCAAGTTGTCTCACTTCCGGGAAGGGGCAGGTCGGCGATCATATCTTTCAGGGGGTCACTCATGGTAAACCCCTGAAAGGGGCCATGACATATGATGGTCACCATTCATGAATGGTTATTTTCCGTTTTTCTTCAGACAATAGACCGATTGTGTCATCTAAACTGGGCAATTTAGCAGCCATCTCCGGGGCATAAAGGATTCTCCATGCAACTAGATGCTGGGCGCAGACCATCTTTATCGCAAAATCATCAGGCCTCCAGTCGGACCCATAGGATACAGAGAGTGTTCTTTTGGCTTCCATCTCCGTGTCGTGTCGCTGGCCTGGCGACACGTCCAGATCTAGTGCTATATCCGCCTCATCATCCTGATTTACCATGTTGGACCAAGGGCCATCAGGCAATTGACGGCGTCCCTTGATGGGGAATATTAGACCGCCCATGCGCGTCCATTCCAAGGCGATGGAGCGTGCCGTGGCGCCGCCGCCCCTCAACTTCAGTATCTTGCCCCGCGGCACGATGCCCTCTGATTCACATGCCTCCAGGAAACCCAAACCATCTGTATTTCCTACCTCCATACGACCTTCTATCCTAGCAATCTGATTGATAGACTCCGAGAGTGGGGCCTTATCCCCATACCACTTGGAAAGGCCGTATTTGAGCGGGGCTGTGCAAGAAATCCAGATATCCCCCTCGAGAGTGGCCAGATGACTGATCAATTCGTCGACCGAATCAACCTCTATGATCAATCTCGATGGGGACTGTATGCCGACCGACCGACCGATCACATCGAAAAGCATTGGTGTCACAGAATGCTGTACGGGTGAGCCTGCCACCCCCCACGCACCGGGTACCCTCATCAGATGCTCCAAGGAGGCGTATCGAATGAAGGTTTCAAGTGAGGATGGTCTACGGTTGGGCGATGGAATCCGATCTTGAGATTGCCCGCAGGGCCGAATTACGCCCCGTCACAGACGTAGCAGAGTCGATAGGTATCGAATCTGAAGACCTTCAGTTACACGGGCCTTCGATCGCGAAAGTGACGTGGAATCGTCTACGTGATGTTGATGAGTCGCGACGCGGGAAGTTGATTCTGGTCACAAGCGTAAATCCTACGCCATTTGGTGAGGGAAAGACTGTAACAACAATAGGGCTCAATCAGGGGCTAAATCGGATCGGTAAGAGGGCATGCTGTGTCATACGTGAACCATCAATGGGCCCTGTGTTCGGCATAAAAGGCGGTGCTGCAGGAGGGGGTTACTCGCAGGTTCTTCCCATGGAGGAGATAAACCTCCACTTCACGGGCGATCTGCATGCTGTTTCGATGGCCCACAATCTCCTGTCAGCGATGCTGGACAATCACCTGAACAAGGGCAATGCTCTCAATATCAATCCTGAATCCGTGTTCTGGCCAAGAGTGATGGACATGAACGATCGCAGCTTGAGGTCGATCACGATAGGGCAGGGCGCCAAAGTGAATGGGCCCGTACGTACCGATAGATTCGACATCACGGCTGCAAGTGAAGTGATGGCGATACTCGCATTGTCAAAGAACTATGCTGATCTCCGGATGAGGCTTGGGTCGATCATAGTCGCCGCTGATACTGAAGGTGCCCCTGTCACTGCTGATGATCTGGAGGCCGGGGGTGCGATGGCCCTGCTTCTGAGAACTGCTTTCCTTCCCAATCTGGTTCAGACTCTTGAAGGCGATCCAGCGTTCATTCACTGTGGGCCTTTTGCAAATATTGCTCATGGAAACTCATCGGTAATTGCAGATTCGATTGCATTGTCAACATGCGACTATGTGGTGACTGAGGCCGGATTCGGAGCGGACATGGGTGCAGAGAAGGCACTTCAGATAAAGGCAGCAGCATCCGGGGTGGTGCCGGATTGTATCGTGCTCAATGTTACTGTTCGTTCGATGAAGCTTCACGGCGGGGCTTTTGGAAAAAAGGGATCTAGACGTCCTTCCAAAGAAGAGATAGCCGAAGAAGACGTTGAAGCCGTCAGGGCGGGTGCTATGTCGAATTTAGCACGCCATCTTTCCAATCTGTCCCGAACAGGCTTACCAGTTATCGTATCGATTAATCGATTTGAAACAGACACCGATGCTGAATTGAACGTGCTATGGGATGTTGCATCTCACTCTGGTGCGGAGAGTGTTGTCCTGTTCGAGGGGCATGCGAGGGGCGGGCTCGGTGCGAGGGACTTGGCGGAGGCGGTTGCAACAGCTGCTGATAACCACGTGAAAAACGGAAGACCGTATGAACCGGTTGTTACCGAAGACGATGATGCCCGTTCTAGAATCTCAAAAGTGGGCCTCGAGCTCTATGGTGCATCATCCATTACTGTATCTGATGAGGCAGAGGCGGCTTTGGCCGAGATCGAGTCTTGGGGATTCGGTGGCCTTCCAGTTTGTATGGCCAAGACGCAATATTCATTCTCACACAAATCTGACATGCTGGGGTCGCCGGCGGATTTTGAATTACCAATACGGGAGATAAGGCTGAACGCTGGAGCCGGATTTATCGTAGCAGTATGTGGCTCTATGATGNCGNTNCCAGGACTTCCCGNCAGACCCGGGGCTACAAGCATGGATATCGATGAAAACGGAGAGTTATTCGGCGTCTTCGGATAGGGTGTGTGCATGCGCGAAGTCTCTCGTTCAGATAACGGGGTGAAGCTCCGTATTGATGACGACGACGATCTCTGGACATTGGCCAGAATTTGTCGTGAAGGGACCTCCGCTGGCATGCTGTCGCATAGAAGGGATTCCACAACAGGGACTCAGGAGGGAGGGCGCTCGAAGCAGGCGGAAAGGAAGCCGATGTGGATAGTTCTCAGAGTTGAGGAGGCTGGTTTCCAGCCATTCACAGATAATCTTAGNCTCCATGGNGTGATTTCAGAGGCCCCCATGGACGTCGGATCATATCACACGCACATCATAGAAGCAGGAGATGAGATCGAACTATCATGGGAAGGNGGCATTGACTCAAGAGATNTGCAATTGATAGAGTCTGCAGTTGCAGATGGGCAGCGTTCCAGGGTGGGGCTGATTGTCGTTGAGAATGATGAGATTCTTCTTTTCGAGGTCGCAAAACACGGTATTCGCGACGTATCTTCCTTCTCAATGAGGGGAGGCGGCAAGAGAGGGAAAGATTCCTCCGCCGTACGATCCGATTTTTACTCGCGGGTTGCAAAGGAGGCGTGTCTCGTTTTCGGATCATCNATGCCGGTNGCGATATGCGGACCTGGGCTCGCTCGGGAGCGGTTTGAGNNGANTCTACNNGANGCCTGTGGNATTGTGAAAATCCTCAATGTNGCCACNAGTATAGGAGGTAGGGCAGCGGCCAACGAGGTTATCTCGGAGGGTCTNGCAGATTCTCTTTTGGGCGAATACGCAATCGTTCACGAGGTTCGGGCTATCGAGGAAGCGCTCAGGAGAGTCTCGGTGGACGGGGCNGCTGCATATGGCATCAAAGAAATTCAGTTNTCGGCAGAACAAGGCGCGGTCGAATGCCTGGTTATCGAAGCATCACTCCTCAGAGAGGAGGGTCTTGCCGCTGAATGGAAGTCTATCTCAGATGCAGTTACAGCAGGTGGAGGCTCGATTATTCAAGCATCAATGGACCATGACGCTGGAAAGCAACTCATGGGTTTTGGAGGCGCATTGGCCCTGCTCAGATGGAGGGCTTGATTTGGAGGCCTCGCACATCAAAGTCGTCAGCCTCGGACATGAAGGAGGGATTGCAAAGGGTGTTATCGATGATTTGGAGTCCATGGGAGCCTCATGTACTTGGATGGATGTAGGCAGATCTGATTTTGATCGCACGGTGGTCGACTGGCGATCTACGCTCTCCGGAACACACTGGCTAATACTGGAGATGTCATCCTTCGGAAAGGAGGNCNCCATCTCATCGGCGGTTGGGGCTGCAATGGTATTCGCTGAGCTGGAGGGGGCCAAAACGGCTCTTGTTGTAGATGAGNGANCAATGATGGATGCTGAGAGGGCCTGGGGCGCCATTGTGGAGAGGATCAGGCAAATCGGATTCATCTCGATGTCTGCAGACGGGCGAGATATGATTGCATCCATGGAAGAGGTCGATAGTAGCGAGATAGGGGGGCTTCTAAGGCTCAGGGGACTTGTTTCAGTGGTAGCAATNATGGATGAAGGATCGAGTTTGGTGGAGATNNANCATAATCTAGGANTAGAGATGGGTTCCACTGNTATTGANNANCTGAAATNNATGACTGCAAGTATGTTGGCAGGTTTGCCCTCGAGCAAATACAGTTCGGAAGGAGTACGTTCTTCGGCGNGAATCTAGTTTAGGAAAGGAAAATCGGAACTTTTCGTCCATCAGTTTAGAAGTCGAGGNCCCTCCGCCCCGCCGGAGGCGATGGGATGCCACTCAGACTCGGACCCGCAGGAGTACCCCTATCATGCAAAGGTCGTACNATCGTNGAAGGCATGGATGACATAACCGTCCTAGGNCTCGAAACGATGGAAATACAGACCGTCAGAACGATTCAACCGGCTCATTTCGATCAATACTGGCAAGCAGGAATTCTATCGTACAAGACCGGTTTTCAGATGAATCTTCACGGCCCCTACTATGCTGAATTACTAGGCGGGAAGCGNGAAAGAAATCGNACNCTCACNAAATTCGAAGTTGCGCTCCAAGTCTCCAAGATNGTNAATGCCCGTCATATCGTCTTCCACGTTGGCCCNTATGGCGAAGAGGGGCCAGGGAAAGAAGCGAANGAGAAAGTTGCTACGATATTCTCGAGCATCGTCGAGAGGATTCACGAAATATGGGGCCGTCCTGAAGAGGAAGAAGACTATGCAGCTTTTCCATGGGTCCACAGCGAGGACCCGCCNCTGATAGGGATTGAAACCTCGGGACGTCAGGAATTNTGGGGCACNGTCGACGAGGTAATAGANGTTGTAAATCACGTACCGGGAACCGTTCCAGTGCTGAATATGGCGCACATACACGCGAGAGGGCACGGGTGNATGAGNACTAGCGANGATTACGCCGAGCTCTTTGANAANGTGAGGANTGGGCTCGGCGGCAGCAAGTTCTACTGCCACTTCGCAGGAGTCGAGCATCGTATGGGCAACGCTCTNCATTACACTCAAATCAAGAAGTCNGACTTGAAGTTCGAGCCTTTCGCTGAGTTCTTGGCTGAAGACGGAGACTGGATGGATCTCACAATAATTTCTGATTCCCCATTGCTTGAGCATGATGCCATGTTCATGCAGCAGCATCACGACAAGGCACGTGAAAGATTGNTGGAAATTAAGGCCCGGGATGAGCGTCGGATGAAGATCGCAGCACAAGCGGGAATGGCCCCGGAGGACTTACGCCCCATGGAAGAGAGTCAGCCATCAATTAGCAAAGCGGATGCAGNGANTGCTGNTGCTCAGAAGGAGGAGNAACCTGCTTCCAAACCCAAGAAGAGCGGGAAGATGATGTCTTTCGATGACGAGCCAACCGATGATGATGACTTATTCTGATTCGAACTTTCCGTCCGACATTGATCCTACGAACTCCTCGATGTCTATCATNCCATCTCCATCTGTATCTATCTCATGGAATAATGCTCTTGCATGGAATGGCTCAATTGAAGGCTGTAACACATTCAAGGCCTTGGTGAATTCTTTGAGAGTCAGGTGATCGGGATTTTTGGAATTCGCACAGGCGTTGAATACTAGCCACCATTTTTTGATCTCGTACTGCTCTTGATTGAATATTCTTGATCTGATTATCCTCCATGGTGTGACATTCTTTTCGACTTTACCCACGGAGTATGAAAAGTATATTGCTGAACCGATACCGATTGCGGCAACGGCCCCGATAAGGGCGCTGGTTCCCATGAGAACGAGCAGTACGAGACCCGAGATTATCCCGAATATTTGCATTGCGGGATACATCGGGCTCTTGAACGATGGAGTGTACCAAGTCTCGCCATCAGGGAGCCTCCGCAGGACGATGACTGTGGAATTTATGAGCATGAAAATCATAATTTTGAATCCTGAAGCAAGCTTTGCCACATCGCCTACAGGAATCGTCAATATGGCGATTGCCATAGCCGCTCCAGTGACTATGATTGCATAGTGAGGCGTCTCATATCGAGGGTTCAAATCTTCAAACCATCGAGGCAGCAGATTGTCTCTCGACATTGCAAAAATGAATCTCGAGGAGCCGAGGACGCCTGACAACGCCATTCCCGCCATGGAGATAATTGCCACCGCGGCTGCTACCACGCCTAGAGAAGAGCCGCCAACCTCAACTGCGAGAGTGTGGATGGGGGCCTTGTCTGGCTTATCAGAGCCTATTCCTAACTGACTTGGGTCCAGTAACCCGAACAAGAAAAAGGAGATCACAACATACACCAGAGTGGCTATGACAAGAGTCCACAGCATACTCTTGGGCAGATTTTCAGAGGGAGATTTGATCTCTCCTGCGACCGCTGCGATTTTGGTCACTCCGGCAAAAGAGAGGAATACGAATGCAGAGGCACTTCCGAGTCCTATGACTCCATTCCGAGAGAACAAGCCATCATCTGAGAATGCATCGCTCTGAACCGGTTTGCTCCACTCGAATGATGGGTCCATTGCAGCTAGAACCACCAAGAGCAAGGTGAAAAGTACGGAAATCGAAACAATTGGGAATTGTATCTTTTTGATGCTCTTGACTCCCATAATATTGATGAAAACTATGATCGAAAGCAAAAATATTGCGATCATCTTCGAAATGTTCTCAGTAAATTCGAATCCGAGGGAGCCTTGAACAGCATAGATGTATGCGCTGAAGCCTATCAGTGCGAAAGCGGATTTCAATCCGAATGAAGCCCATAGTCCCAATCCAGAAATCATGCCCATCCATGCACCGTAAGTCTGACGGATGTATACGTATGAGCCTCCTGAGGAAGGCATTGCAGTTCCGAGTTCTGCCTTTGAGAGAGCGCTTGCCAACACGATAAATCCTGCAACTATGAATGCAAGCCAAAGTCCGGCTCCGGTTCCCCCGGACTCGGCTAGAATGTCGGCACCAAGGGCTGGAATTACGAACAAAGTGCTCCCGAGGGTCGCAGAGAGGGATATTGCAATTAGGCCGTAAAGCCCGAGGCTTCTATCAAGTTTCTCGGAAACATCCAAGGGCTTGTAAATCAAGGATTTGAGGTTGAAACCAGCATCATTGCCCTTGACC
>NZNH01000107.1 GCA_002694825.1 Acidimicrobiaceae bacterium
GAGCCACTCGGTGAGATCGTCGAACTCCTCGGACTCGACGTCGACCGGTACGGTCTGCACCATCGCTTTGTAACAGTCGGTGAGGTAGCGCAGCGCGGCACCCTCGCTGCGCTTCAAGCCGTAGCGAGCGATGTACTGGTTGAACGTCTCGGCGTGCTCGAGCATGTCGCGCACGACCGACTTCGGCTGGACCCGGTCGCGCCCGACCCACGGGTGGTGCCGGGCGAAGACCTCGAACGCCGGCTCGAGGAAGTCGGCTTCGGGCTTGGGCCAGGTGACCTGTTCGAGCTGCTCCATACGCTGCTCGTACTCGACGCCGTCGCGCTTGAGCTCGGAGATCAGGGTCTCCTTGGCCTTGTCGAGCTGGGCGAGCAGAACGACCATCGGGTTGTCGAGCACGGACTCGATGACACTCAGCAACTGCCAGGCGAAGTCGGGTGCCTCCCGGTCGAGAGCGTCGATCGCTTCGAGCGCGAACAGCGACAGTGGTTGGTTGAGCCGAAAATCATCCTGCAGGTCGAGATTGATACGAACCGGACGACCCTTCTCGTCGGGTTCATCGAGCGCCTCGAGGACCTCGGCTTCGATCAGCGAGCGGTAGACGGCGATCGAGCGGCGGATGTGGCTGCGCTGGTTCTTGCGGGTCTCGTGGTTGTCGACGAGCAGGTTGCGCATCGCCGCACAGCCGTCGCCGGGCCGATCGAGCACGTTGAGCATCATGGCGTGGCTCACCGCAAAGCTGCTGTGCAGTGTCTCCGGTCGGCCCTCGCTGAGCCGAGCAAGGGTGTCGCCGTCCCAGTGGGCATAGCCCCGCTCCGGAGGCTTACGTTTGACCAGCTTCTTTTTCTTCTTGGGATCGGTAGCGGCCTTGGCCTCGGCCTTCTTGTTCTCGACCACGTGTTCGGGGGCCTGCACGACCACCGAGCCGGCGGTGTCGAAACCGCGGCGACCGGCCCGACCGGCGATCTGCTGGAACTCCCGCACCGACAGCACTCGGACCCGACGGCCGTCGTACTTGCAGAGCTGGGTGAAGAGCACCGTGCGAATCGGGACGTTGACACCCACGCCGAGCGTGTCGGTGCCACAGATCAGCTTGAGCAGGCCTTGCTGGGCGAGCTTCTCAACGAGCAGCCGGTACTTGGGGAGGAGCCCGGCATGGTGCACCCCGATGCCGGCAAGCACGAAGCGCTTGAGGTCCTTGCCGACGGGCGTGTCGAATCGGAACCCACCGACGGCGGCTTTCACCGCCTCCTTTTCGTCCTTGGAGAGCACGTCGAGGCTGGTGAGACTCTGGGCCCGCGAGCTCGCCTCCTTCTGGGTGAAGTGCACGATGTAGACGGGTTGCTTGCCGTCGTCGAGCAGGTCGCTGATCGTTTCAAGGAGTGTGGTTTCGCGGTACTCGAAATCGAGCGGCACGGGCCGTTCGGCGCCCGAGACGAGCACAGTTCCGCGTCCCGTCCGCCGGCTCAGGTCCTCCTGGAGCTCGGCGGTGTCGCCGAGGGTGGCCGACATCAACAAGAAGTTCGGACGACGAAGTTCGAGCAAGGGCACCTGCCAGGCCCACCCTCGATCACGGTCGCCGTAGTAGTGAAACTCGTCCATCACGACGAGGTCGACATCGGTGTCGTTGCCCTCGCGCAGGGATCGGTTGGCGAGGATCTCGGCGGTGCAGACGATCACGGGGGCATCGCTGTTGACGGCGGCGTCGCCGGTGACCATGCCGACGTTGTCGGCCCCGAGCGCTGCGACCATCTCGAAGAACTTCTCGCTCACCAGCGCCTTGATGGGCGCCGTGTAGACCGCACGCTTTCCCTGGGCGACCATCGCGAACGCACCGGCAAGCGCGACCATCGACTTCCCGGATCCGGTCGGCGTGGCGAGCACGACATTGTCGCCACCGAAGATCGAGATGATCGCTTCCTCCTGGTGTGGATAGAGCTCGAGACCGCGACCCTCCGCCCATTCGAGAAAGGCGAACAGCAGGGTGTCGGGGGAGGTGTCGTCGGGGATGTGATCGAGCAGCGACGGCTCAGGTGAAGGCAACGTGAGATTCCTTCAGGCCGAACACGAATGCGTTCGGCATCTCGATGTGGGGCTCGTCGGTGAGCCGCTCGAGATGATCGACCCGCTGCCGGAGTCGATCGAAGAAGGTGCGGATCTCCAGACGGGCCAGCGAGGCGCCGAGNCAGAAGTGGGTNCCGAANCCGAACGANATGTGATGGTTCGGCGTGCGGGTGAGGTCGAAGGTCTCGGGGTTNTCGAAATGNGCCGGATCCCGATTCGCGGCACCGTANGCCAGCAGCACCTGTTGGCCCTTGCGGATGGTGCGGCCNTGGAGCTCGACNTCTTCGGTNGCGGCNCGNCAGAAGTTGTGGACCGGGGTGACCCAGCGAATGAANTCTTCGGTGGCGACCTCGATGTCGGCCCCGTCCTTGAGGAGCTGCCACTGGTCAGGTCGGTCGGCGAGTTCGAGCAGGGTACGAGCGATGACGGTGCGGGTGGTTTCGGCGCCGCCGTCGAGCAACAGCAGGCAGTCGGAGATGATCTGGTCGAGCCCGAACGCCTCGCCGCCGACTTCGCCGCCCGTCTCGGATTCGACCGTGACCCACTTGGTCATCACGTCGTCCATCGGGCAGCCGTCGGCGATCTCGGATTTCTTGGTCTCGTAGAGCTCGGCACAGGCACCGGCGAACTCCATGGCCGAGATGATGCCCTCCTCCTCGTGGTAGCGCGGGCCACCGCCGAGCGCGATCGTGGTCTCGGACCAGTGCTGGAGCTTCGGCCACATCTCGGCCGGGAAGCCGAGCAGGAGGCCGATCATCTGGGCGGGGAGGGGAGCGGCGAGTTCGGCCACGATCTCCCCTCGGCCCCGCTCGAGCACAGGATCGAGGAGGGCGTCGACGGTGTCGCGGACTTCGTCGTCCCACTGGCTCACGGCTCTCGGCGTGAACCGACGCGAGACGAGGTTTCGGCGGGCAACGTGGAGCGGATCGTCGGTGCCGATGATCGAACGGTCCGCCGGAATGTTGGGCCGGTAGCCGCCCTTGTCCTTGTCGGAGTTGATGAAGACGTGCTTGTTCTTCTCGATGTCGACGATGTCGTCGTAGCGGGTCACCACCCAGAGTTCGTTCGTCTCGTCCCACATGACGGGCTCGTTTTCCCGGAGCCAGGCGTACTTGGCGTAGGTGTCGCCGTCGACGTAGAACTCGCCGTCGAGAATGTCGAGGGGGCGGGGATCGATTGGCTCCATGCCCCGACTCTAGGAGGTCGGCAGGGTAGGGCCGAAACGGCGGAACCGTCCTCCTCGCGTGATCGATCTGTCCTACGCTCGAACGAGCATCGAAAGGGAGTCCGATGGACACGATCAGCCTCGCTGCCGCAACGATCCTCACCGGGCTGTCGGCCGGCCTGCTCTACGGGTGGCGCGTCTCTGTCATCCCGGGAACACGCCGAACCTCATCGCACGCCTATGTCGAGACGATGCAGGCGATCAACCGGGCGATTTTGAACCCCGCCTTCTTTCTTGTCTTTCTTGGCGCGCCCGTGGCGATCGCCGTCGCGACGGTTGTCTCGTTCGTCGACGACGCCAACGCTCGCGCCGGGCTGCTCGCCTTCGCGTTCGTGCTCTACCTCACGACGACGGTCGTCACCACGGCGGTTGGCAACATCCCGCTCAACGACCAACTTGAGGCCTTTGATGCGAGCGGGGCGACCAGCGCCGAGGTCGACGCGACGCGCGTTGCGTACGAACGTCCGTGGAACCGCTGGCACGACGTTCGCACGGTGAGTTCGGCGTCCGCCTTTGTGTTGTGTGTGCTCGCGGCGTTCGTCGACGTGAGCTGACGTGATCGACGCACACCTTCACGTCGTCGACGTTGCGTCGGTGCAGGTGGAGGCTCATCTTGCGCCGAGCGGTGCCTGGTGGGAGCGGGTCGACCCGGCTGCCGATGCGGTGCTCGAGCGAGTGCGCACGGCCGGCGTCGAACGAGCCGTGCTCGTCCAGGCGATTGCCGCCCACGGCTACGACTGCTCCTACCTCTTGTCGAATGCGCGCCCCGGCGTGGCGCTCGTCGGTGCTGTCGATCCGTTCGGTCCCGACCCGGTCGTCGCCCTCGACACCCTTGCCGATGCAGGGATCGACGGGCTGCGGCTGTTCTCGATCCGGTCGCCCCGACCCTGGCTCGCCGGCGATGTCGGCCGAGCACTCGTGGCGAGGTGCGTCGAACGTCGGGTCCGTCCGAGCGTGTGCGTCCTGCCCAACGAGATCTCGGCACTCGTCGAGCTCGCTTCGGCGTTCCCCGACACCGAGTTCGCCGTCGACCATGTTGCGTTCGCCGCTGACGATGAGCAGCTCGCTGTGCTGGCCGCGCAGGTGAACCTGTGTCCGACTGTCACGGCGACATCGCCGGTGTCCGTCGACACTGCGATGCGATGGTTCGGGACCGACCGCCTGAGTTGGGGGAGCGATCACCCCCAGCACGGAGCCGAGTACCCGATCCCCGTCGACCTGAGTGCCGCTCGGCGACTTTGGTTCGGCGGCTCTGTCGACCGGTAGCGTTNGGCGCCATGAGCACCGAACGTCCCTTCCGAGTCCTCGGCCTTCAGCAGATCGCGATCGGCGGTCTCGACCTCGGTGCGCTGCGCCGCCTGTGGGTNGACACGCTTGGCGTCGAGAAGGCCGGCGAGTACACGAGCGAGTCCGAGAACGTGCAGGAGGACATCCTGCGGCTCGGCTCTGGTGAGCACGCGGTCGAGATCGACCTGATGCAGCCGCTCGACCCCGAGTCGCGTCCGAAGGTGCACGATCCATCGCTCAACCATGTCGGNCTGTGGGTCGACGATTTGCCCGCAGCCGTCGAGTGGCTCACCGAGCACGGCATGCGTTTCACGCCGGGCGGTATTCGCCCCGGTGCAGCCGGTCACGACATCGTGTTCGTGCATCCCAAGGGCAACGACGAGTTCCCGCTGTCGGGGGAGGGCGTGCTGATCGAGCTCGTTCAGGCCCCCGATGACGTCATCGCAGCGCTCGGCTGAGATTCGCTGACAGGCCGTCTCGACCCGACCGCGTGCGGTCTCAGCGTGCGCCGGCTCACGGGTCGAACAGAGCCGTAACGCGAAATGGCCCGGGCCGAAGCCCGAGCCGTTTCCGGAAACAGGTGATCAGAAGCGCGTCGGCTAGNTGAGGCGCTCGACGATCATCGCCATGCCCTGGCCGCCACCGACNCACATCGACTCCATGCCGATAGTGGCGCCGGAATCCTCCATGCCGTTGAGCAGGGTGGTCATGATGCGGGCACCGGTCATGCCGAAGGGGTGACCGAGGGCGATCGCGCCACCGTTGGGGTTGAGCTTGTCGAGGTCGATGCCGAGTTCGTCGGCCGAGCCGAGGACCTGGACGGCGAAGGCCTCGTTGATCTCGACATGATCGATGTCGCCGATGCTCATGCCGGCGCGGGCCATCGCCTGCTTGCAGGCGTCGATCGGGCCGAGGCCCATGATCTCGGGGTTGAGGGCCGAGACGCCGCTGGACACGATGCGAGCGATCGGGTCGAGACCCATCGCCTTGGCCTTGTCGGCGCTCATCACCAGTACGGCGGCGGCACCATCATTGAGCGGGCAGGCGTTGCCGGCGGTGACGGTGCCGTCGGGACGGAACACCGGGGCGAGGGTCGAGACCTTCTCGAGAGTGGTGCCGGGGCGGATGCCGTCATCCTGCGACACCACGGTGCCGTCGGGAAGGGTGTACGGGGTGATTTCGCGCTCGAAGAACCCGCGGGCGAGGGCGGCCTCGGCACGGTTCTGCGACGAAACGCCCCATTCGTCCTGGCGCTCACGGCTGATGCCGGTGTGCTGCACGACGTTCTCGGCGGTCTGGCCCATCGCGATGTAGATGTCGGGCACGCCAGCGGGCGGCTGCCAACCGTCGGTTCCGCCGGCAGAACGCTCCTTGGTGCGGGTCTCGGCGTCGGCGAAGATCTCGTTGTGCGGGCCAGTGTCGGCGGCGCCGTGCATGTAGCGGCTGACGGTTTCGACACCACCGGCGACGAAGCAGTCGCCCTCACCGGCCATGATTGCGTGGGCGGCCATGCGGATGGTCTGCAACGACGACGAGCAGTAGCGGTTGACGGTGACGCCAGGAAGGTCGAGGCCCTGCTGGGCGGAGATCACGCGGGCGATGTTGTAGCCGCCCTCACCGCCGGGCTGACCGATGCCCCAGATGACGTCTTCGACCTCGTTGGGGTCCATGTCGACCTTGCTGAGCACGTCGCTCAGGGTGTGGGCCGACATGTCGTCGGGACGGGCGTCGACCAGCGAACCCTTGTTGGCCCGACCGATCGGGGTACGGGACGTGGACACGATGACGGCGTCTGCCATGGCTCCTCCTCAGGGGGATCTTGTGAGCCAACGTTAACAACTGACGACGGTGGTGCGTTAGCCCTTGGTTCGGAGAAGGATTCGGCGGCGCCGACGACCTGACGTATCGTCTGCACCCATGAGTGCGATCGACGTCGACAAGAACTGGCAGCTCCTGATCAACGGTGAATGGGTCGACCCTGCCGCCGGCACCTACGACGTCATCGATCCAGCCACCACGAAGGTCGTCGGCCGCGCACCGGAAGCGAGCGTTGAACAGGCCGACGACGCCGCAGCGGCAGCCAAAGCGGCATCCGTCGCCTGGAAGAACACCTCGCCCGCCGAGCGGTGCGCCGCAATCGGGCGTCTCGCCGACGAGGTTGCGAAACGTTCGGCGGACTGGGTGCCCACAGTGCAGGCCGAGACGGGTGCGCTCAAGAAGATCACCGAGACGCTGCAGGTCGGTGGTCCTGCGGTCGACCGGTTCCGCTACTACTCGAACCCCATCGATCTCGACGAAAGCCTCGCTCCCGTCCCTGTCGCCAAGGGGCCGCTGGGCCCGGCCGGACTCATGTCGGCCCGGGTGAAGCATCAACCGGTTGGTGTCGTCGCCTGCATCACGCCCTACAACTTCCCGGTCACCAACGTGGCCGGCAAGATTGCGCCGGCGCTCGCCGCCGGCTGTACCACCGTCATCAAGCCGGCGCCGCAGGATCCGCTCGGCATCTTCCTGCTCGGTGAGGCGATCGACGCCGCCGGCTTCCCGCCCGGCGTGGTCAACATCGTGAACGGTGCCGGTCCGGAGGTTCCGGCGGCGCTCGTCGACACCAGGAACGTCGACATGATCTCGTTCACCGGCTCCACTGGTGTCGGCGTGAAGATCATGGAGAACGGCGGCAAGACCATGAAGCGGCTTCTCATGGAACTCGGCGGCAAGGGTGCAGCGATCGTCACCGAGGATGCCGACATCGGCGTCGCCGCTCAGGCGATCGCCACCGTGTGGGGCTTCCACAGTGGTCAGATCTGCACGGCACCGACCCGCGTGATCGCGCACAAGGACATCTATGACCAGCTGGTCGAGACCCTCAAGACATTCGCCGGAGTCATGCCGGTCGGTGATCCCAACTCCGATGGCACGATCGTCGGGCCGGTCATCACCGAACTTCACCGTGATCGTGTCGAGGCGTTCATCAAGAGCGGCACCGACGCCGGTGCCACCCTTGTCGTCGGCGGTGAACGTCCCGAACTCGACGGCTACTACATCGCCCCGACACTGCTCGCCGACTGCACCCCCGACATGCATGTGGTGAGGGAGGAGGCGTTCGGCCCCGTGATCGTGGTGATGCCCTACGAGGACGACGACCACGCCGTCGCCCTGGCCAACGACTCCGACTACGGCCTGTACAGCTATGTCTTCTGCGGTGACACGAACCGTGCGTACGGGATCGGGCAGCAACTCGAGTCGGGCAATGTCGGCCTCAACGTCATCCAGCCCCACATGGAGGCCCCGTTCGGCGGCTTCAAGATGTCGGGGGTCGGTCGCGATCGCGGCAAGTGGGGGATCGAGGCCTACAGCGAGATCCAGTCGATCAACTGGATCGGTTGACCGCCCCGGCGGCAGCGACCCGGCCGCCACAGCGTGAGTGGGTGGCGGGAGCAGGATCTTGAACCGCGGTGGCGCGGTGGGCGAGGATCAATCCGTGCAGACACCCCCGCTCGATGGTTTCCGCGTGATCGAGGGGTCGGCTTTCGTCGCCGCCCCATCCGGAGGCATGACCCTCGCTCAGCTCGGTGCTGACGTCATCCGTTTCGATCAGATCGGCGGTGGGATCGACTATCGGCGTTGGCCGCTGACCGACGCCGGCGAATCGATCTATTGGGCCGGCCTCAACAAGGGCAAGCGCTCGATCGCCGTCGACCTCCGCAGCGATCGGGCGAAGGAACTGCTCTCGGGCCTCGTTGCCGACGCAGGTAATTTCCTCACGAACTTTCCGGCCCGCGGCTGGATGTCGTTCGAGGCGCTGTCGGCGCAGCGACCGGATCTGGTGATGCTCGCCATCACCGGCAACCGAGACGGCTCCACCGCCCTCGACTACACGGTGAATTGTGCGGTGGGGTATCCGAGAGCGACCGGCCCGGTCGGTGGGCACGAGCCGATCAACCATGTGATGCCCGCATGGGATCTCGTCTGCGGTCAGACCGCAGCCCTCGGCATGCTCGCCGCCGATCGCCACCGAACCCGGACAGGGGAGGGGTCATCGATGTCGCTCGCCCTCTCCGATGTCGCCTTCGTCGCCGTCAGCGCGCTCGGCCATGTCGCCGAGGCCCAGATCAACGGCACCGAACGTGAGCGGTTCGGCAACGATCTCTATGGCGCCTATGGCACCACCTTCACCACCGCCGACGGCGTCATCGTCTATGCGGTCGGCATCTCCCCGAAGCAATGGTCGGGGCTCCTCGAGGCAACGAACGCCGCGGCAGCCGTCGCTGCGATCGAGGCCGAGCATGGGGTCAGTTTCCGCGATGAGGGCGAACGCTTCGCCCACCGGGAGGCGATCACCGCCGCCATCGCTCCGTGGGTCGCTGCTCACGGCATCGATGAAGTCGCTGCTCGCTTCGACGATCTCGGGGTCTGCTGGGGCCGGTACCAGACGTTCAAGGAACTCGTTGACGACGACCCACGGGTCTCGATTGAGAGCGAACTCTTCCGCAACGTCGACCAACCGAACATCGGCACCTATCTCACGCCCGGGTCGCCCGTCGCGTTCGACGGCAAACTTCCGGTCGAGCCGACCCCTGCCCCTCGTCTGGGGGAGCACACCGAGGCCATCCTCGCCGACGTACTCGGCCTCAGTCCTGCCGAGATCGGGTCGTTGCACGACGACGGTGTTGTCGCCTCGTGAACGACGACAAGCTCGAGTGGATCTTCGCTTCGAGCGACAACCAGCAGCTGGCCGACCGCTATGACCGCTGGGCCACCCAGTACGACGCCGATCACGATGGTTGGGAATGGATCGGTCCGGCGAAAGCGGTCGAGCAGCTGCGTGCACTCGGCACGATGTCGACGGTGCTCGACGCCGGATGCGGCACCGGTCGAGTCGGTGTCGAACTTGCCGCCACCGGTTGGGACGGCACGCTTGTTGGTGTTGACCTGTCGACCGGGATGCTCGCCGTCGCCGCCGAGACGGCCTACTACGAGCGGTTGGTGCAGGCATCGCTCACCGAACTCCCGCTCGAGGACGGATCTGTCGACGCAGTGATCGCAACCGGAGTCTTCACGCATGGCCACGTCGGATCCGAAGCGTTTCCGGAGGTGCTTCGAGTGGTGCGGCCGGGTGGGTGGGTGGTCATCACCTGCCGCAGCGAGGTCTGGGCCGAACTCGAACCGGCCGCTGCCGATCACGAGGCAGCCGGTCGCTGGTCGCTCCACAAACGCACGGCGCCGGAATCGTTCCACCCTGGCAGGAGCATCGAGGAGGATCTCCCGCAGTCGGTCGTGATCTGGCGGGTGTGCTGACACGTGCACGAGGCGGCCCAGAGGGCCGCCGGTCGGTTCTGACCTGCGTGGTTTCGATCCTCACTATCCGTTCAAGCGCTACGGAAATGCGGTGCTATCTCTCGAATAGATGTTAGTTAGCGCTAACAATCATCGCCGAGCCCTTCACCAGCGCCTCGGTTTTCCGTAGGTTCTCCGTAGTGCTTATCAAGGAACCAAGCGCTTCGCCGAGCGGCGGAGTGGCGGTCCTCAGAGAAGTGAGACCCCCCATGCTCGACATCATCGAAACCGAAGTCACCGGTCCCGTCGGCCCCACCGGCTGGATGGAGGCGGCGAAGTGCACCGGCAAGAGCGACTTGTTCTTCGCCCCGTTCGCAGAGCGACCGGAAGCCCGTGTCCGCCGAGAGGCGAAGGCAAGGGCCATCTGCGAAGGCTGCGAGGCCCTCGAGATGTGCCAAACCTACGCACGCACCAACCGCGAACTGGGCTTCTGGGGTGGCGAGTCGGAGTCGGAACGTTCCGACGCCGGCTTCCCTCCGACCACACCGATTATCGGTCGCAAGCGGGTGGCCGAAGAGCGAGCCCGCTCCGCGATGGCGCAGGCCTCCTAACACGAGTCAGGATGGGCGAGTGAGCTCGCCCTGCTGCTCGCCACAGCGCGAGCCAAGTTCCCCCACGACGAACCGTCCGTCCCCCACGGACGGTTCGTTCGCGTCGGCGCCCGCTTCCGATGCGGTCGAGATCCCGGCGGGATCGTTCCGGATGGGAACCGACGACGACCGCTTCCCGGCTGATCGGGAGGGTCCGGTTCGCAGCGTCGACGTGCCGGCGTTCGCCATCGGTCGGGCACCGGTCACCAACGCCGAATTCGCAGCATTCGTCGAACGCACCGGTCTCGTCACCCTGGCCGAATCCGACGGATGGACGTTCGTCTTCGCCGGCCTCTTGCCCGATGATTTCCCACCGACCCGTGGTGTTGCCGGAGCTGAGTGGTGGCGAGCGGTCGAGGGTGCCGACTGGCGCCATCCGGCCGGTCCGCACTCCGATCTCGACGGCCTCGACGACCATCCCGTGGTGCACGTCAACTGGTTCGAGGCCCAGGCCTATGCCGAGTGGGTCGGGGGTCGCCTTCCCTCCGAGGCCGAGTGGGAGAAGGCCGCACGCGGAGGCCTCGACCAGGCCCGCTACGCCTGGGGTGACGAACTGACACCCGAAGGAGAACACCGCTGCAACATCTGGCAGGGCACGTTCCCCGCAGAGAATGCACTCGACGACGGCTGGTTGGGTACGTCACCGGTCGGGACGTATGAGCCGAATGGGTTCGGGCTTGTCGACGTCGCCGGGAACGTCTGGGAGTGGACCTCCGACTGGTGGGACGAGCGGGCTGAAGCCCGTGCGATGCGCGGCGGCAGCTATCTCTGCCACGACTCGTATTGCAATCGCTACCGGGTAGGTGCCCGGAGTTCGAACACGCCGGACACGCCGACGGGCAATCTCGGCTTTCGCGTCGCCTGGGACCGCTAGAGCTCGTCGCGCCGGGGAGGGTCGGCGCCGACCCGTTGGACGGTGATGCCGGCCACGTTGACGGCGAACGCAACGATGTCGCGCCACTCGGCGAGCGCAACGGTGGCGAGCGCGCCGGGCGTGTGGATGCCACGCTCCCAGAGTTGGGCGAGGACGCCGCCACAGAACGAGTCGCCGGCGCCGACGGTGTCGGCCACCGGGACACGATCGACCGCGACGGTCGCCGAGCCCTCGGCAGTGATCGTGGTGACCGAAGAACTCGAGGTCACCAGCACGGCTGCCACACCACGATCGAGCAGTTCACCGGCGCAGTCGGCCGGATCACGATCCGGCCAGATCCAGGCGAAGTCGTCGTCGGAGCCCCGGAACAGCGAGCAGGCGGCGACCCAGCGGTCGAACCGCGGATCCCAGTGCCGACGGCCGAGCGGTTCGATGATCTGGGGCCGGACGTTCGGATCAAACGACACGATGCCGTCGATCGTCTCGGCGATCTCGGCGAGCACCGACGCTCCCGGCTCGCGGAAGATCCCGAGCGTGCCGCCGTGCAACAGGTGCGGCCCACCCCCGAGCAGGTCCGGGTCGGGCATCTCGACGAACCGGTCGGCGGTGCCGTCGCCGTGAAAATGGAATGTGGGCGGATCGCCGATCACCTCGGCTCGGCAGGTCGCCTCGTCGCGCCGTTGGGTGAGAC
>NZNH01000002.1 GCA_002694825.1 Acidimicrobiaceae bacterium
CGGATTGACCAGGAGATTGGTCGTCCAGGCTGGGTGATGGTGTTGAGCAAAGTTCGATCCTACGAGAAACCATGAGCCGTCTTTGTTGAAGGACTCGAGTGGGGTTTCTCTGACGAGTCCCGTTCTGGCTCCTGTGGAAAAGAGCACGAGTGCTGCTCCAGGCACGAATTTGCCAGCGGTGACTCGACGGATGAAGCGATGCAAGGGCGGCAGGATCTTCGGTCCGATGGCCCGGAACCACTGGGTCGCGACCATTTTCGCAATCGGCCTGTTTGGTCCCCCGCGTGGCAATGATTTCGGCATGTCCTGAAGACTAGAGGGACTCGATGGACAACGATTATCGGTTTTTCTCAGGCTCCGGCGTCACAACGCTGTGCGGAAGTTCGCCGCCTGGGAGCCTGCTGTTGGGGTTCGCTGGTCAATCGTTGAACACCCTTTTGTTCAAGGTTTGGGTCATTCACGCACGTGTCCTCCGCTTTGAGGAGAACCAAGGGTGGTACCCGAACTGGTCGGCCTGCACTGGAGTTCGATGGGTTACGAACCAGTCCACTCCTGCGGTGACCGAGCGCAGGTATCGGCGCATCATTGGCCCGACGACCGCCCAACGGACAAAGCCCCGCAGTCCCGGGATATCGACAACGACGCGAGGCCAGAGACTGATCGTCAGGTCGGTTATGTCGTCACTTCGCTGTTCCAGCCTCCAGGAAACTCGGGAGGTCGGTTCGTTTACTGCGCCAATTTCGAGGTCGTAGCCCACTCCGTCGATCCACGATGTGAAATGCCGAACGTATACCCATCCGCTTCGGTATCGGATCTGGTCGATCGATGCTTCTCCTGGCCACTCGACAACAACGTTGCTCTCACAGAAGGGGTGAATCAGTTCGAGGTAACCGGGAGTTGAGATGACGTCCCAGACCTCGTTTTGCTTTGCCGAAATCGGTCTCGTGACCGAGAGGTGACGGCTGCGTCTCTCCACGGAAGGTTGCATCGCCATTGGGACTCTCGGCCAGCGTAGGGCGTGGATACTGCGGTCATCAAGATGGAGAGATTGCTACACGAACTCGAGTGTCGTCCGGGACGCGGCAATCGCTCGTCGAGAAAGGATGGTTCTTGGTAGACCGCTCGGCGCAGTTGCGTTGATCGCGGAGCGTCAGAATGCGGTACATCGAGACGGCGGTACTCGTTTGCATCCTCGGGCACACGGGGCCGCTTGCGTTGGTCGTGGGGCGGTGTCTCTTCTCTCGTGTTCGGTGGCACCCTTTCTGATCCTGTGAGTTCAGTCTGCGGATGCGATGTGTGAGTAGCCGTTCAAGAGCTCAGGAGTTTCACGCCATGAATGCTGGACGCCTGTCCCTATCTGCATGATCGGCAAGTGAATCGGCGAGTTGCTCCATGGTGGTCGCCCGAAGCGCTGCAGAGTCAGGGTCGGCATCGAGATTGTGCATCTCTTCCGGATCAACGGTGAGGTCGTAGAGCTCGCCACTGGATGAGCCGGCGTAGCGCGTGAGCCGAGTATCGCGTGTCACGATCGTGCGCATTCGAAGTGGCTGGCCGAGCCCGGCAAGATCAAAGAGCTGATCCTCTTCGACGAGCACGTGATCGCGGACCTGTGCGGCGGGTTCTCGAAGAATTGGGGTGAGGTCATGCCCTTGCATCCCCCAGAAGGGCTCGACGCCGGCAAGTGCGCAAATTGTCTGAGCCAGATCGAGCGTCGACACGAGGCTGTGCGATCGGCCTTGCGTAATCCCTGGTCCAGCAATGAACAGCGGCACCTCAAGGACTGCTCGGTAATGCATGGCTGTCTTCAGCATGAGCCCATGATCACCGAACATGTCGCCATGGTCGCTCGTAAAAATGACGATGGTGTTGTCGCCGCCGCGTTCGACTGCAGCCAAGACTTCCCCGACCGCTTCGTCGATGAGTTCAATCGTCGCAATCTCTGCTGCGAGCGCCCGCTGGTATTGCTCAACCGTCGGAGCAAAGGCAGACAGGTGAAATCCTTGATGACCGCGCTTTTCTGTTAGCCGCTGTAAGTGAGGCATCGATGAGACGTGCGAGTCGTAAAAGCTCTTGGGAGGCTCAAGACTGCGGTGTTCGTAACGGTGGTAGCGGTCACCCGGAGGAGTGAATGGGTGATGAGGGTCCGGAAAGGACACCTGAATGAAATAGGGGCGAGGATCGTCAGCCTCGATGAATGCAGCAGAGCGCTTCCCCACCCATGCTGAGTGGTAGAGGTCGGTGTTGACTGCAGGTTGACGAATTTCTGACCAGGTCTCATCGGTGACGAGCGCGTGCGCCTGTCCGCGAATTGCTACGGGATCGACCCCCTGATCGCGCAGCCAAAGCGCATAGTGTCCGCCGACGACATCTCCGTGATCAATCGCAAGCTCGGCATGTTCGAACCCGTACCAGCCCGGCACGATGTCGTGTTCGCCGTTTGGGTCGTCGTAGCGCGTCTTCAGCTCCCACGAGTCCCAACCCGTCGGAGGCATCGAAACGGCGTCGTTGCGAAGTGTGCGGTCGACGACTGCTGCTGCGATCTCGGGATGGTCGCCCATGTTCTGCAAATGGAGCTTGCCGATAAGGCCTGTGCGGTAGCCGGCGTCGGCAAGGGACTGCATGAACGTCATTGCGCGATCGTCGAGTGGAAGGCCGTTAAATCGGGTGCCGTGGACCGACGGCATTCGACCGGTCGCAAGGGTTGCACGATTCGGCATACAGATCGGGTTCGCTACGACAGCGCGTTCGAAGACCATCGCCTTTTCGGCGAGTCGGTCCAGGTGTGGGGTGACAAAACGTTCATCGAGGCGGCCGAGGTGATCGCGCCGATGTTGATCGGTGACGATGAGCACGATGTTTGGTCGAGTCGAGTCGGGCTCGCCGCGCTTGGTTGGTTGGTGTTCGTTCACGTTCCCGGGGGGCCTTGCAGGCGTTGTTCGTGACGTTGTCCTACGTGCTTGCCGACGTCCCATCCGAGTGGCGCAAGGTATTGGCTTGCCCAGTCGACCGATGCTTGGTCGGTGACGGTGGCGAGAGAATCGTTGTAGGTGTTCATGAAGCCAGCGATCGAAGCGGCGCTCAAGAGGGTGCGGACCTCTGCATCGGAAAAGTGTGATCTGAGCTCGGCGTGATGCTCGGGTGTCACGTGGCGCGGCGTGCTGCCAGCAGCGGCGGCAAAGGACAGCGCAGCGCGTTCGCGTGGGCTGAACATCGGTGAGTCAGCGAACTCCCAGAGTGCTTGGACTTTCGCTATTGGGACGCCGAAGTTCGCGAGGCCGTAGGCCCCATGAGCCGTGCAGTGCCGACAGCCAGCGGCCTGGCTTGCGATCGTGAAAACCATCAGATTCAGCTGAAGACCCGGCTCTGCCGTGAAAATGGTCATTCGTAGCTCTTTAAGTCGGTCGTACATCTCGGGCCACGCGCCAAGGTCCCATTTTTGACGGTCCTGGTAGCCGTCTGAGTTGAAAAGATCGGATGTCATTCTCTGCTCTCCTCCTCGGGCATGCGTTCGCGTGGGTCTCGGCAATTTTGCTCCGCATCGTGCGTGAGTGGGGCTGCGTGACGGCTGCCTAGATGCACACGTTGCGCAACTTTCCGAGGCCTTCGATTGACGTCTCGATGACATCGCCGGCGGCAAGAAACTCGCCGCTCGAGGCCCCAATACCCGCGGGCGTGCCGGTGAAGATGAGGTCGCCAACTTCAAGGGTGAGAATCTCTGAGAGGTACGAGATGAGGGTTGGAACGTCGAAAATGAGCTGGCCCGTGTTGCCGCTTTGGCGCCGTTCGCCGTTGATGTCGCAGGTGATGCGCAAGTCCGAGGGTTCGGCGATGAGATCGGTGGAAACGACTGCGGGGCCGCAGGGCCCGTAAGTGTCTCGGCTCTTGCCGAGATCAAAGTGGGGTGGCTTTGCGGCGAATTGCAGGGCTCGGTCGGAGATGTCCTGACCGACCGTGAGCCCCATCACATGGTTCCAGGCGTTGTTCGGAGAAATGCTGCGCCCAGCTGTGCCGATCACGACAACGAGTTCGGCCTCATAGTCAGCAAAGTCGCTGTTGAGCTCGACGTTGTCGGTGGCTCCGGCCAGACACGACGGGAACTTTGTGAAGACGAGCGGGCTTTCGGGGAGATCCATGTCGGCTTCTCCGGCGTGCCCGGCGTAATTCAGGCCGATGGCGAAGACGGATCGTGGGCATGGGACTGGTGGTCCGAAAACTGCGCTGGCGACCGCACCTTCCGGTGATCGGCTGTTGAGCTGGATGGTGTGCAGTTCAGCGTGACGGTGGACGGCTTCCATCGGGTCCCCCGAGAAGGACCCATTGGAGGCCGCCGCAAGGTCGTGCCAGTTCTCGCCATCAATGAGCACGGCTCTGCCGTCGAGATTCCCCAATCGGAAGGCCATCAAAAATCCTTGTTCCGGCCCGGAAGAAGCAGCGCAACGAGTGACTGTGCATGCCGCTCGGTCAGGTCGTAGTCGGTAGGTTTGATACCAAGAAGCTCGGCTTCTGGCCCATTGGCGTACAGCAGCGAGGCAGCTCCGATCATGGAGTGGTAGAGCACGTCCGGATCGACCTCAGCAGCAATGCCCGAATTCCGAAGGTTCGTCCACGCCGCCAAGAGTTGGCGATGACGATGTGCAAGTTGCGTCTCGACGAACCAGGCCAGGCGTTCGCTTGGCGCGGCGCCCTCGTGCATCATGATCCGGCTGAGCTCGGGTCGACGGGCAGCAAAATGCACGAAACCTCGCACCATCGCCGCGAACTGATCGGCCTGTTCGTTTGACTCAAGCTGAGCGAGTTGTTCAGCGATCGCCTGGTCAAGTTCATCAAGGAGAAAGAGCAGAGCTGCTTTCCAGAGCTCGTTGGTGGAGCCAAAGTGGTAGTTGATTTGGCTCTGGTGAGCGCCCGCCTCTGCAGCGATACGACGGCCAGACGCCCCTGCGAAGCCTCTGCTGGCGAATTCACCAATGGCTGCCTCCAGGAGCGCTGCCCGTACGACTTCTGATCCACGGTTTTGGCGCGATCTGCCTGGAGCTGGGGCGAGCGTAAACTTAGCGTGGGAACGCACGAGGAAATACTTCCATCACTTGAACAAAGTTACAAGAGTTGATAACCACGGGGGAATGAGCGACACGATCCGTCCCCGCAAACTGGCCCACATCGTCCTGCGCACGGCTCGCTTTGAGGAGGTAGTGCAGTGGTGGTCGACGGTGCTCGGCGCTGAACCGCGGCACGAAAGCCCGTTTCTCACCTTTCTGACCTACGACGACGAGCACCATCGGTTGGCGGTGCTCAACAATCCCCATCTTGCTGACAACGATCGTATGAGCGCTGGTCTCGAGCATGTCGCCTTTACCTACGACACGCTCGACGATCTGCTCGCGACGTACCTGCGTTTGAAGCATCTTGGGATCACTCCGGTGCTACCAATCCATCACGGCATGACGATGTCGCTCTACTACGCCGACCCAGATGGCACTCAGTGCGAACTCCAGGTTGACGTCATGGACGAGGCGACCGCCGCAGCCTTCATGGCAAGTGACGTATTCGCCGCCAATCCGCTTGGTGTGCCGATTGACCCGGACGACTTGGTTCTTCGGCGGAATGCTGGAGAGTCACTTGATGCGCTTACCGAGTACGTCCCGATCTGACAATGCCCGAAGCCGATCTGGTCATCGTCGGTTGTGGGCCCGTGGGTGCCATGGCAGCGCTTCGTGCTCGTCAGCACGGCCTGTCAGTCATCGCTCTTGATCGTGAAAGCGAGGTCTACCCGTGGCCGCGCGCCGTCAGTATGGACGATGAGATCCAGCGACTCTTTGCCACTGCAGGCCTTCTCGATGGACTGCGATCCTGCAGTTCGCCTTTCGGTGGTGCGGAGTTTCTCGACCATCAAGGCCACCGCGCGATTGGTATCGAACTTCCTGTCGGCTTCGTTGGACCGAATGGCCATCCCCCGGTCGTCGCGTTCGATCAGCCCGCCGTGGAACGAATGTTGCGTGAAGCTGCCATCGGTGCGGGGGCCGATTTGCGCTTCGGGGCTGACGTTGCCGCTCTCGATGGCAACAAGCTGACCCTTAGCGACGGTGCGACGATTACCGGAAGGTGGGTTCTGGGGTCGGACGGCGCTCGAAGCACCGTGCGTCGACAGCTTGGTATCGAGCTTGAGAACCAAGGCTTCGATGAGGACTGGGTAGTCGTCGATACGACACTGCTTGATCCAGACCTGTCACTTTCTTCACTCGTCACCCAGTACTGCGATCCCGATCGCATTGTCACGTATATCCCTGGTCATGGCACCCACCGACGATGGGAGTTCCAATTCCGCGAGGGTGAGACAAGGGCGGAGATGGCATCGCCGGAACGAATCGCCGAGCTACTCGGCCCTTGGGGCTCACCACATCAATTGCAGGTCGACCGCATCGCCGTCTATCGGTTCCATGCGGTGGTCGCTGAACGGTTTCGCGTCGGAGACGTGTTTTTGGCTGGAGACGCTGGTCATCAGATGCCGCCATTCAACGGACAAGGCATGTGTTCGGGCATGCGCGACGTTGAGAATCTGATCTGGAAGCTCGCCGCAGTCGCAGCCGGCCACGCCGATGAGCGGCTGCTTGACACCTATAACGACGAACGCCGTCGCCACGTGGCTGGTCAAGTCGAACACGCCGTTGATGCTGGACGATTGATCAATGCGATCGCGGAGGGTGGTGCTGATTCATTTGAGGCTGGTTATGGAGGTGGTCGGGAGTTTCCCCACCTTGAGACTGGGCTGCGCTGTGGCAATCACCGCCTCACCGGGCATCCGTTCCCACAACCCTTGCTTGAAGATGGTGGTTTCGACCGTCAACTTGGGGACGGCATCGCTCTCGTCACCACGGCGTCTACCGATATTTCAGCTGATCTGATGGACCGCTGGGCGGCAATCGGTGCTCGTCGAGTCGACACCAGGCCCGACCTGTTCCCGAACCTGGTGGGTGATGGCACGGTCGTCGTTGTGCGACCGGATCGTTACATCGCTGCGGTCACTCGAGATCTTGTTTCGACGTCGGCAGAGTTCGCCGAACTTGGCCTCGCCGTAGCGTGATGACCGATCGCGAATGGTTTGCGGACGTCAACCAGCTTGGCTTGACGTAGGCGGGATTGAATCTGCATACCCCAGCATGCGGCGATAGGTCTTGTGATAGTGGTGCAGGGCCGGTTCGTTTCGACCAAAGACGGTCTGCTCTAACGCAGAACCGTTTGCGCAAGCTTGCTGACTGCAAGACATTGCGTAGTCCTCGTCTCGAATGATTCTGCTGAATGTCGAGGCGATTTCCTTGGCGATCTCCGTCAGGTTTGCCGTGCCCAGATTTTCTTGTGCTTGGCCAAGTTTGGCTTGGCGGATGTAGAAGTCGACCTTGCTGGTGTGTCTACCGGGGTCGTTGCGGTCCGGCAGTGCCCTCACAAGGAAGACGCCGATCTCGAAAGGCATGAGGATCACGTTCGGGAAGAGCCAGTAAACGGGCAGTCCGGCAACGGTGATGTCCCACTCGTCCTCAGGCAGGTGGCGCATCTCGTCGATCGCCCTCTTGCACAAGATCATTCGGTGCAGATGGCCGTCTTCGTCGTAGCACTGCACGTTGCCGTGGAAGCTATTGGCGAGTGTGTTCGAGTGGAGCGAGTTGAAGTGGTAGGTCTCGCCGAACGTGTCCATTGCGAGCTTCCAGTTGCAGGCCGTGTCGTACTCGTCGGCGGTGAGGCGCTCAAGATCTTCGAACCCCCAAGTCGAGAACTCCTCGTTGAACCATGCGCCCAGCAACCAGTCAAGGTCGATCTGCCCTTCGGGGTCCGGGTGGACGAAGAGCAGTCCATGGCGTTCCTCAGATGGCAGCTCGCGCAATCCGAGACATTCGTTGTCGACATCGCCAAAGTGCTCAGCTTTCGGCAAGCCGACGAGTGCCCCCTCGGTGTCGTAGGTCCATGAATGAAATGGGCAGGTGAAGCGACGCTTCTGGCCGCGCGGCTCTGACTCCACGATCGCACCCCGGTGGCGGCACGAGTTGACGAAGGCGCGGAAACAGCCGCTTTGGTCGCGTGTTGCGAGGATTGGGATGCCGTACTCGTTGTTGGTGAAGAAGGAACCAACTTGGGGTAGGTCACCACTCATGCCGATCAACTGCGGCAGCCCGACGAACCATTCGTTCCACTCGCGCTCGGCCTGCTCTGGGTCGGTGTAGGTCGAGGTGTTGTTTACGAAGATTTCCCCCGCATCCACATTTGTTCCCGCATCGAGATGAGAGAGCAGATTCTTGATGAGTTCAACCTGGGTTTCGTGTCGCACGTGACAATTCTGTCGCTCAGCGGCGTTGGGTGCCATCTGGTCGGAGTGGCGACGTGGGGTCGGGTGGACCCCTTCCTTCCGGCCAACGCCGCTGGCTCACCCTCTACTACGCTCGCCACACCTGGGCAGAGGTCGATGCCCAGGACCTTCCCGCCGCCATGACGAATGATCCGGATGCTTTCCCCTCGAAGCCGCGCCGCCGAGCGGGCGGCAGCGACAGTGGTCATCACGAAACCCGGGCGCAGCGACGGCGACGTTCGGGTGGCGATGCAGCAACGCCGTCCTCGCAGAACGAGCTTCGCCCGCCGCTGACTCGCACGCCGCGGCCTCAGGCCTCGGTCGGGCCTCCCGCACCGCCCAAACGCAGGCTCCCGCTCGCTGAGGCATCTCTCGCCGAACCCGAGTCGCGCCCGATTCGGGATCAGGCGTCCCGCAGCTCGAGGCGAACCGCGGGCGAAAACCGTGGTCGACGGGTGGCGCTCGCTGCGCTCATCTCCGCCACCCTCGTCGGCTCTGGCTTTTTCCTCCTACCTGTTCGGGACTCCGGGGGCGTCGCTCCCGAGTCGCAAAGAGCCGCCGACGTTGCCCCGACGGAAGACAACGAAAGCGCTCAGGTTCCTGCATCAACTCAGGTTCCTGCCCCAACGGCAACTGAGCCTGCGTTGACGCCGACGTCAGTACCGACGTCACCGCCATCGTCAGCGCCGACGTCGTCGTTGCTTCCGAAGACCACGGTGGGCGAACCCTCAGGCGACGGTTTTGCGCCGTTGCTCTCGGAACTTGCTGCGCTCATCGGCGAGCCTGCGTCGACTCGACCCCGATACGACCGCGAGTCGTTCAACGAGGGAGCGGACCTCGATGGAGATTGCATCAGGACTCGCCACGAGGTGTTGATCGAAGAGGCGACCGATCCGGTGACGATGTCGGTGAGCGGCTGTTCGGTCGCTGTCGGAGATTGGTACGACCCCTTCACCGGCCGGTCGACCGCTGACCCGCGGGACCTCCAGGTCGACCACGTCGTCTCGCTCTCCGACGCATGGCACTCCGGGGCATGGGCGTGGTCCCCAGGACAGAAGACCGAATTCTCGAACGATCTCTCGAACCTGAACGCCATCTGGGGTTCGGAAAACCAGCGCAAGTCGAATCTCGGGCCCTCGCAGTACGTCCCGCTGAACGAATCGCAGACGTGCGCGTATCTCGTTCAATACGCAGAAGTGAAGGTTGCGTGGCGGTTGTCGATCACCACAGCCGACTATGAGGCGACCGCTGCCGGCCTCGGAAACTGCGGCAGTTCCGACGTGGGACAACGTCCGGCACCAGCGTCGACCGGCTTAGGGCTTCCGGCGGCCACGACAACGTCGTTGGCTCGCCTGGAGGACACGGTGTCGACATCCGGGTCATCACAGGGCTGCCACCCCGCGTATGAACCGTGCATCCCGAATCTTGAGGGAGATTCGCTCAATTGCGGCGATCTCGGTGCTGACCAGAAGCCTGTGCGGGTGATCGAACCCGCCGTCGACCCCTTCCGGCTTGATGGCGACAACGACGGGGTGGGGTGCGAAGGAGGCTGAGTCGGCCCGAAATGCCGGCGTCGGGTCCTTGCGGCCGACTCCAGAAGCAGTGAGCAATACGCGTCGAAAGCGCTAAGGTCCGCGGCGATGGGTCCCACCGAGCACGAGCGCGAGATCATCCGTCGGATCTTCGACTTCGACGAACACGGCACCACCCAAATGTTCGATGATGTGATGGAGAACCCGGTGTCGAAGTACACCGATCCCGATCACCTCCAGCGAGAGATCGAGGTGCTGTTCCGTCAGTTCCCGATCGCCATTGCGCATCGCTCCCAACTGACGAATCCAGGGGATTTCCTCACGCATGGCGAGACCGGTGTGCCGATCCTCGTCACCCGCACCGAGGAGGGTCACCTGAAGGCGTTTCTCAACGTGTGCCGTCATCGGGGCGCCACCCTTGAGAGCGAACCGTGCGGGAATGCCCGCCGATTCAGCTGCCCGTATCACGCCTGGACCTACGACCTTGATGGGGCCCTCCGAGGGTTGCCGCAGCCCGTGGGCTTCAACTCGGTTGACCGTGCGGGCGTCGGCCTCGTCGAACTTCCGGTCTTTGAGCATTTCGGCCTGATCTGGGTGGTTCCCTCCCCACGCGGCGAACCCATCGATATCGATGCCTGGTTCGCGCCACTCGAGGAGAACCTCGGCGGCCTCAACCTCGGCGAGCACCACCTCTTCCGATCTTGGACCCTCCACCGAGACATGAACTGGCGCATCCTGCTCGAGGGATTCCAGGAGTCGTACCACTTCTGTTCCGCTCACCGACACACGGCCTGCTCGTCCTACCTCGACAACCAGAGCGTCTGGACCGACCTCTACCCGCACGTCCGACATTCCGTACCGCTGCCCCGGGTGCTCGAGTACCGCGATCAACCCGAGGACACGTGGGACTACCGCTCGACCTTCATGGATCAGAACTATGTGTTCCCGGCGAACTTCGCGCAGGTCATGACCGACCATGTCTACATCCACACCGTGATCCCGACCGGCGTCGACTCGTGCGTCTTCCAGTGCATGATGCTCACGCCGGAGGAGCCCACCACCGAGAAGGCCGAGCGTCACTACCAGAAGAATCACGACGTCGTTCGGGTCGTCTTCGACGAGGACTTCGCCATCGGGGAAGGGATCCAGCAAGGCCTCGCCACCGGCGCGAACCAGCACTTCACCTTCGGCCGATACGAGTGTGGGCTCCACCTCGGCCAACGCTCCATCGACGCCGCACTGGCCGGCGAACTGAGGCTCTGAACCATGTCGACCTTCAATGGCTCTTGCGGCACGATCCACTTCGAACAGTGGCTCCCTCACGGTGAGCCGACCGGAATCGTCGTGCTCGTACACGGCTACGCCGAATACGGCGCCCGCTACGCCCACGTCGCCGAACGCCTCACCCCGCTCGGAGTCGCCGTTTACGCCGAGGACCACATGGGCCATGGGCACAGCGACGGGGAGCGAGCGCTGATCACCGACTTCGGTGATGTCGTTGCCGATCTCGAGACGCTCGTCCGTATCGCCACCGACGCCCACCCTGAGGTGCCGCTCCTCATGATCGGCCACTCGATGGGCGGCCTGCTCACCGCCCGCTTCGCGCAAGCGAACCCCGATGCGGTCGCAGGCATCGGGTTTCTCGGCGCGGTCATCGGTGACTGGAATTGGGCTCGTGATGCGCTCGCTGCGCCGGAACTTCCCGAAGCAGCCACCGACTTCTCGGGCATGTCGCGAGATGAGTCGACGGTCGTGGCGTACTCGACCGATCCGCTCATCTACCGAGGCCGGTACAAACGGCCGCTGCTCGAGGCCGAGATGCGAGCGCTTGACAGCTTTCAGGCCGACATCGATCGGCTCACCATGCCGGTGCTGTTCTGCCATGGCGACGACGATCCCTATGTCGACTATCGAACGTCGCTCGCCGCTGTCGAGGCCATGCCGAGCGCCGACACCACAATCCGGGTCTATGAGGGCGCACGGCACGAACTCGTCAACGAGACCAACCGTGACGAGGTCATCGATGAGATCGTTGCCTTCGTCGCCCGTCTTATCGACGGCTGAAGCGACCCCGCCCTGATCCAGGTCCGGCCAGGACCGCCTCGAAATCAACGCCGGTGATTGCGCGGGTGATTCTGCGGGCTGCCATTCGGGCCCCCCAGAGGTTGCCCGCAGCCGGACCGAGTTCGAGGGTTGCAAGGCGGCCCATCACATGGACTGGATGACGGCCGATTCGCAGGTCACGGTCGGGTACGGGATAACCATCGACCGTGGCAATGTCCGGGAGCACCGGTGACAGCGCTCGCAGGCTGCGGAGATCGGGGATGGTGCCGGTTGCGAGCCAAAGAAGATCACCAGTGATGGTTGTGTTGTCCGCAAGCGTGAGTTCGTAGTGGCCATTGACTGTGTCGGCCGTGGCGATCGGGACGCCTGCTCGGATGCAGAGGCGGCCTTCAGCCGCGAGTTCGTGAAGACGGTTGACCATCCAGTCGGGCATGGTGCCACCGCCGCGAGCGGCGCTCGCCTGCGCAAGTCGCTGAGTGGGGGACTCGGTAGCGTCGAAGGCTCTGAGGTGCTTTGGGCCGAGCCAACCGGGGTCGGTATCGAATGACCGGATCATGAGTGGTCGCCGGGCGACGAGATGGACCGCGGCGCCTCGGGCGCATGCGCCGACGGCGAGATGCCCGGCACTCAGGCCACCACCAACGATGACGACACGCTGGCCGCTGAGATCGGAGAGCGAGCGCAGATCAATGTCAGCGGCGTGGTTGATTGTCGGGCCGGCACAGCCAAGCAGAGGAACGACCCAGGAAGGGATCTGGCGGCGATGGGGGTTCGAGGCAACGACAAGTCGCTCGGCCAGTAGTGACCCGCCTGACGTCTCGATTCTGAGGTGGTCGCCGGCGGACCCGATACGCATGGCCCGTTCCGGTATCGGATCCGTCAAGCCCGCATCGTCGATGATCGAAGTGCAGAACCGCATGAATGCCGAACTCATCGGCTGGTCGTAGGTGAGGCCCGAGCGGCCGAGACCATGCTCTTGGACGAAGGCGAAGAGGGCACCGGGGTCAGGGCTCGGGTGATGAACGCTCGGTGATCACAGGACATCGATGCCGAGTCGCTCGAACTGTTCGCGCCAAACCGTCAACCATGATCCGCTCGGATCAAGCACGATTGCGCGCTCGGCGATGTCTGGAGCCGCTTGGTGGAGGTGGAGCGCAAGCGCCAGCCCGTGTGGTCCGGCTCCAAGGATGCAGAGGGGCGTGGAGGGGGATTCGGTCGAAGAAGCCACGGGATCAGCGTAGCAATGAAATGAGAATCATTCCTGATGGAATACCGAGGCTGGAAAGGCCATCGCTGACAACCGAGAGAGGTTGCATACAGCACGGGTGACACCGGACTGATCGGGTGTGTCTCCTCGCCGACGCCGACACCCTGTTGACGGACGTGCTGCGCGATGCTGCCCGCATGAGCGTCGTCAAGATCAATGCCGTCACGGTTCCCGAGGGGATGGGTGACGACTTTATGGAGCGGTTCGCGAAGCGGGCCGGTTCGGTGGAAAGCCAGCCAGGGTTCGAGGAGTTTCTGCTGTTGAAGCCGACCGACGGCACGTCGCCGTTCTATGTCTTCACCCGCTGGGAGTCCGAAGAGGCCTTCGAGGCCTGGATGGGCGGCAGCGACTTCCGACGGGCTCACGGCACCGACGGCGAGGCATCGGCTGAAGCCCGCCCAGTGGGCCCGCCCGGCGTTTCGGCTGAACTCCTCTCCTTCGACGTCGTTGAGCGGGTGACGTCAGCCGGCTGACGCTGCCCAGAGGTTGCGACGGCCAGGCAGCACCACGCGACGTCAGCGGCCCGGAGAGGCGACATGCCCCCACGGGCCGCCGAGCAACGTGACGCTGCACGCCCCTCTGTCGATCAGAACGACAGGGAGGTGTCGGCGTTGGCGCTCATCGCAACAACCCCGGGCGGGCCACTCCACTCCAGATCGAGATCGCCGACCAGAACATCGTCGGCCGTATCCGGCGTTACCCCGACGACCGCCTGCGAGCCGGTGGAGCACGCAATGTTCGCCCCGGCCGCCAACTGCTCGACCATGGCTCGGGAGGATCCATCAGGCATGCCGACGCGGGCGTCGATTGCGTCGATGTAGTCGGCGTGCAGCAAGCGAACTGCATGCGACGCAAAGAACGCCTGAACCTGATGGCCGTCTGCGACGGCTTGCGCGGCACACGCCAGCCCAACCACGCATTTGCGCGGATCGACATCCGGGTCGGTGGAGAACATGACGAAGAACGTCGCCATATCGGCCTCAGCCCTGGGGCATATTGGCGCTGATGACCGCCCTGGCGGCGGCGTCATCGAGCACCGGCGTGATGTCCAGCGTGCTGAGGCCGCCGGTCCACATCATCAAGAAGCCATGAACCGCTTCTGCCGACTCGGCTTCGACGATGGCAACGCCGCGTCCGTTGGCGACATCGTGCCAGCGGCCGATCTGCGTGAACCCGTGGGCCTGTTCAATCGCCGCATCGTCGGCCTCCGACATTCCTGCGAATGCCCCGAACGTCTCCATCTTGTGGTCGTGGTTTACTTCCCAATTGATCATGAACAACATGACAACCTCCTTTGTGGTTGTCGCGAAGCCCACCATGACGACCTTGCGATCGGCTTGTCGTCCGGCTTCAGGTTCGCAGGGGTGCGCCGGCAGCCTCCATGAGAAGCCCACTCGCCGGGCGCAGCGCAGTTCGCTACCGTTCACCCATGGCCGTCATCACTCCGACCGGACACGCATGCGGCGCCGTCGTCACCGACCTCGACGCCACAGCGGTCAATGATGTCGAGGCCGCTGAACTGCGCTCCGCCCTCGACGAGCACCATGTGCTGGTCTTTCCCGATCAGCGAATGTCCAACGACGAACTTGAACGGTTCTCCGAGGCGTTCGGCCGCCTCGGCACGGACCCGTGGTTCATCCCGATCGAGGGCAGCGATCACATCGCCGAGATCCGACGCGACGCCGATGAAGAGGCACCGCTGTTCGGTGAAGGCTGGCATTCCGACTGGAGCTTTCTCGACTCCCCGCCGGTGGCGACCTGCCTGCTCGGCCTCACCATCCCACCGATCGGTGGCGACACGCTCTTCGCCAACCAGCACCTTGCCTACGACCGCCTGCCCGATGATCTCAAGTCTCGACTCGAGGGCCTCGTCGCGAAGCATTCCGACCGCTTCATTTATGGCAAAGGCAGCATGCACGACCCGGCGTCGGACGAGACAGCCGGACAGACCATGGCGATCCGCGGCGACCGCGACCCCTACGACGGTCAACACCCGTTGGTGCGGATCCACGAAGGCAACGGCCGACCGGCCCTCTTCTCGACCCTCGGGTACGTACAGGGTGTCGTCGACATGGAGGACGACGAGGCCCGTTCACTGCTGCGCGACATCCACGAGCACCAGATCGACGACGCCGTCATCTACCGGCACCGCTGGGAACCGGACATGGCGGTCGTGTGGGACAACCGAAGTGTGCTGCACCGGGCGACCGGCGGTTACGAAGGCCACGACCGCCTTCTGCGACGAACGACGATCGTTCGCTGATCGGCCGTCAGCGGAGCCAGTTGTTGGGGATCGCCCGCTCGCACCAGCTCCCGAATCGCTTCCAGAAGATTCGCATCAGGCGAGTCCACATGCCACGAGCACGACGGCGAACGAACGTGTCGAGCTGAAGCGTGAGTTGCGTACCGCCATCGTCGGTGTCGCCAACCCAGAACTGCAGTCGGGTCGGCCGGAACAGAGCGAAGCTCAGCGCGTAGCTGCCGTAGAAGTACTGGAGGTCCCGGTATTCCTCGTGGCGGATCTCGCCGAGCACACCGGCGAAGTTGATGAAGGGCCCGGTGTGGGTGTTGTAGACGCCTTCCGCGAAACCGGTCTCGCCGGCCTCGTTCGTGAGGAACTCGACCCGCCACGGCGGGATCTGCCCGTCGGTGAACGTCCCGGGATCGCACAGCCAAGCCCAGACCTGGGCACGGGGACGCTCAATGATCCAGACGTGCTCGTAGACGTCGTGGACAAAACCGCTCGGTGGCTCGGGCGGAGAGGGAGCGACGTTGAGGGCCTGGCCCTGGGAATCGGGGGAATCGGTGACCATGCCGCCATCATGGCCGCCCGCCGGGAGTTGTGAGAGGCCGGGCCTCAGGCGCCTACGCTCCGGTCATGACCCGGACGATGATCGCCGCCGTGACCCTCGGCAACGGCGGCTTCGAGATGATCGAGATCCAGCAGGTACCCATACCGACTCCCGCAGCTGGGGAGGTTCGGCTCAAGGTCTTGGCGGCGGGCATGAACAACACCGAGATCAACACCCGCCTCGGCTGGTACAGCGCCGATGTCGAGGCCTCTACCGATGCCGTCGCCAGCGCTGCCGACGGCACGGTTTGCCGTGACGACGGCGGCTGGAACGAGGCGACCCCGTGGCCACTGATCCAAGGCACCGACTGTTGCGGCATCGTCGACGAACTGGGTCCGGGTGTCGACCCCGCTCTTCTGGGAAAGCGCGTGATCGTCCGAGCGTGCATGCGCCCGAAGGGTTACGACACCATGCACAACGTCTGGATGGCGTCGGACTTCGACGGCGCGTTCGCCGAGTATGTGAAGGTTCCGGCGAGCGAAGTCTTCCCCGTCGAGTGTGACTGGACCGACGCCGAACTCGGTGCGATCCCGTGCGCCTACGCCACCGCCGAGAACATGATCCAGCGAGCGGGCATCAGGTCCGGCGACCGTGTGCTCGTCACCGGCGCCTCCGGCGGCACCGGCACGGCATCGGTGCAACTCGCCGCTCGTCGAGGCGCCCATGTCGTTGCGATGGCCTCGAGGTCGAAGTTCGACGAGGTCCGAGCGCTCGGTGCCCACGAGCTGGTCGAACGCGACGAGATCCTTGAGCCGGAGTCGTGCGATGTGGTGATCGACAATGTCGCCGGCCCGGGCTTCCCGGCGGCGCTGGAGGCGGTCCGACGCGGCGGATGCCTCGTCACCTCCGGTGCGATCGCCGGCCCCATCGTCGATCTTGATGTCCGCACCCTCTACCTGCGCGACATCCGCCTCATCGGCTGCACGGCGTGGGACGAACCCGTCTTCCCGGATCTGGTCGGCTACATCGAACGAGGTGAGATTCGACCGCGCGTGGCCAAGACGTTCCCGTTGACCGACATCGTGGCGGCGCAGCAGGAGTTCCTCCGGAAGACGCATGTGGGGAAGTTCGTCCTGATCCCATGATCGGGCGGTGTCGCTCAGGCTGCAGCCATTCAGGGGTGCACGGCCGAGTTCGCTATGGTGACGCCATGCCGCCCGACAACGAGGTGGAGGTCGACACCGCCGAGTCGGAGCGCATCGACGCGCTTCTACGCGAACTCGACGCTGAAGATCTCGAGTTCCTCGAGCCGCCAACCTCGATCTGGAAAGCCATCTCGGCCACGGTCGACGCCGAGCGCGACGCCGCCCGCATCGCTCGCACAGCCCCCGGGCTCCGCTATTCCGATGCGCTCACCGTCGCGTACCGCATCGATGCCGACGACCATGTCATCAGCATGGGCGATGGGTGGTCGGACTTCGCTCGTGACAACGGTGCCCCCGAGCTCGCCGAACTCACCGGAACGCAAACGCTGTGGTCGTTCTTCAGCAGCGACGCCAGCCGCAGTGTTTGGCAGATGATCATCGATCGGGTCCGCAACTCCGGTGAAGCAATGCAGGTGCCCCTTCGCTGTGACGCGCCGCATGCTCGCCGCTGGTTCGAAATGACCGTCTCACCCGAGGCGGACGACCACGTTCACTTCCAGTCCGTCCTCGTCTTCGAAGAGCTTCGAGAGCCGGTTGCCTTCCTCGATGCCTTCGTGGAGCGCGACACTACCGACGATGAGATCGCCCTCTGTACCTGGTGCGCGCAGGCCGAATACGAGGGGGAGTGGTGTGAGGTTGAGGACGTCGTGCGTCGAGCCCGCCTTCTCGAGCGCAGCGTCATGCCACCTGTCGTGCACGGAGTGTGCAGCGCCTGCCGCGACGAGCTCAGCCGTGAATGCTCGCTCGTGGGTGCCGACGAGGTCGACGACTGAATCAGCGGGTGGCGAGCTGCTTGCCCAGCTTGCGCATCCCGAGCCTGAAGCCCGCCGCCCCGGCAACCTTGGCGATGGGAGCAAGGACACGCGGCAGATAGCGGACCTTGACGTCCTCGATCCAGACGACCTCGCTGGCCGTCTCGCTCGTCGGCTCGATCGTGAAGCCCGCCCGGCCGGTGAGCACCGGGCCGAGTTTCTCGACCTCGCAGTCGCCTGTGCCGGCATCGTCGTCCCAAGCGCAACGCGTGACCCGCATCGTGTCGGGGAGAGCCAGCGGGCCGTAACCCGTGGTGGCGGTGAACTCCGAACCGATCGCCGTCGGGTCGCCGTCGGTGTGGATCTCGACCTTGGTGGCGGGGATCCATGTCTCATGGCCCTTCCAGTCGATGAGTGCGTCCCATACGGTCCGAGCCGGAGCGTCGAAGGGTTGGGTGACGGTGAATCGCACGTTGGCCATGCGATGACGGTACGGAGCCACATGGCCCTCTGCCACCCCCGGGCTGCTCCGGGTGGGCGTGGCATCCGCCACTCGCGCAGACTGCGCTCATGGCCGCCGATCGTCCCGCGCTTCTGCTCGCTCAGGATCTGGGCTATGCGGTGGGCGAGGACGGCGCCATGACGCCCACGGTCGTCCTGCACGTCGACGATCACCCGGAGGTCGCCGACCTCGCTCGTGTTCACGCCATCGAGGGCATCGGTGACGTGCGCACGACGGGCCGCCGCGTCGACAACGCCGGTCCGGACGGGGCACCGGTCTTCCTTCTCGGCGTCTCGCTCACATCGCCGGTTCGCGCTGCGTTCGCGATCATGTTCCCCTTGCCCGACGCCGAGGCGTTCCTCCGTGACGCTGGTCGGGGCGGGCGACTGGCGTTGGCGACCACCGATGTGGGGTCAGTCGGCGCTGAGCGGCCCTTTTGGTTGGCGATCGATCTTGACGGTCCATCGCTCGAACAGGCCCTCGACGCAATCTGAGCTTCGGCGTGTCGCGACGTGCGCATCCGCGTCGCATGGTATGGCCTTGCGGATCAGGCGATCGGTAACTCGGTTGTTCGCTTGACGACCTTCATGGCGAGTTGTGATGTGAGGGTCTGGACGTGGGGGAGCGCCGCCAACTCGTCCATGTAGATGGTCTCGAATGCCTCGGCGTCGGCGGCGACGACACGAAGGAGATAGTCGGGCTGACCCATCATGCGGGCCGCCTCGATGATCGACGGAATCGCCTGGATCGCTTGCTCAAATTCGAGCATCGACTCCCGGGTCACCGAGGTGAGGGTCGCCCACACGATCGGTTCGTAGGCGCAGCCCACCGCCTCGCGGTCGACAACTGCGCTGTAGCCGCCGATCACCCCGTCCGCCTCGAGTCGGCGAACCCGGCGCAGACATGGCGAGGGGCTGAGTCCCACAAGATCAGCAAGATCATTATTTGGAATGCGTCCATGGCGTTGAAGTTCACTGACAATTGCGCGATCGATCGAATCCATAGCATTCGATGCTACGGCAGAGGCGTCCGGCCGCCGACAAGGCCAGCGGCTGCCGCCCGTCGTGGCGCATGCTGGAGCAATGTTCAGCCGTTCCGATGAGCCCACGTACCACGCCGTCTGGCCGAGATCGCCGCACAGTGTGCAGGTCCGTCGGCGAGCCGACCGGCTCCCGTCGCTCGAGGGTGCCCGTATCGCCTTCCTGTGGGACTACCTGTTCCGCGGTGACGAGCTATTCCCCGTGCTGGAAGCCGAGCTTCGCGAACGGTTCCCCGGCGTCGACATCGTCGGCTACGACGTCTTCGGCAACCTCCACGGCAGCGACGAGAAGGCACGCGTCGGGCGACTGCCCGATGATCTGCGGACACGCGGCGTGGATGCGGTCGTTTCCGGCATGGGGTGTTGAGGCTCCTGCACGCCCGCCGTGATGCGGGCCGCGATCGCCGCTGAGTCCATCGGCATCCCGTCGGTGTCGATCGTCTGCGAGGGCTTCGAGGGCCAGGCTCTCGCCACTGCCCGGGGTCACGGCCACGACGGCCTTGCGCTTGCGGTAACCGAGGGCCATGTCGACGCCATGAGCACTGATGAACTCGTCGCCTCGTTCCGAGCGACGGTCGTCGATCGTGTGATCGTCGGCTTGACGGTCGAATCTGCGGAGGGGCACGACGACGTCTCGGGCGAGCCTGCCGCCCTCGACATCGTGGTCTCCGGCTCCATCGACGACGTGAACCGGCACTTTCTCGATCGTGGGTGGAGCGACGGTCACCCAGTCGTGCCGCCGACACGCGAGCGAATCGAGGCGTTTCTCGCCGACTCCGGTCACGATCCGTGGAAGTTGCTCGGTGTTGCCAGCTCGTCCGGGCGCGACGTGACCGTGTGGTCCATCGCCGTCAACGCCGTGATGGCGGGGTGTCGACCCGAACACCTGCCGGTACTCCTTGCACTTGCCGAGGTACTGCTCGACCCGGCCTACGGAGCCGAACACTCGGGCAACACCACTGGCGCCGACGCTCTCATCGTTCTCAACGGCCCCAAGGCCGCTGCGCTCGGTTTCCACCACGGCGCCGGCGTGATGCGCGAAGGCGCCCACGCCAACACCGCCGTCGGCCGGTGGCTGCGGCTCTACCTGCGGAACGTGTTCGGGTTCACCAGCGACGAGCACGACAAGGCGACGTTCGGAAACCCCGCCCGCGTCGTGCTCTCCGAAGACCAGGCGTGTCTCGACGAGATCGGTTGGACGCCGCTCAGCGTCGACCTCGGCGCTCCCATCGGCGCCGACACCGTCAGCGTCGCCCGCATGAACAGCGGCACGATCATCGGCAGCGTGTTCGGCAGTACCCCCGAGGAGATCGTGCCCTACCTCGGAAACGGCCTCGCTCGGACGGCCGCCTGGGATCTCACCCACGTCTACGGCCTCGGGCATGACCAGTTCGCGCCGCTCTTGGTGCTCTCGCCGATCCTCGCCCGGACGTTCGCTCGGGCCGGCTGGTCCAAGGCCGATGTTCGGGCTGCGCTGTTCGAGCATGCCCGGATCCCGGCCTCGACGTTCGAGGCGCTGATCGGCGAGTGGAGCAATCTCACCGCCGGCCGACGCCGCCTCGTCGATCTGGTTGCGGCGGGGTTGCTGCCTCCGGTGTTCGCCGCCTCCGACGACCCTCAGCGACTCGTGCCGATTGTCACCCGTCCCGAGCGGATCCGGATCGCCGTCGCCGGCGACCCGACCCGAACCAACGCCTATGCGTTCAGTAACGATGGGCCCCACGGGTGGTGGACCACAGCAGTGATCGATCACACGCCGGCGAGTGATCTGGTGTGTTCCGTCGACGGGTCGTGCAGAATCGACCGGTGATTCTCTACGTCGACAACGAACACGCCTCGACGTTCGAGCGGGCAGGCGACTGGCTTCTCGCTGCCCGCACCCGAATCACGTATCGACTCGGTGACCTGGCCGGCGATGTCTGTCTCCTTGCCCGATACGGCGACGTCGACATCGACCTGATCGAGCGGCACGGAATCCGGGCGATGTTCATCTCTGGACATGGCGCACCACCCGAGGCGTACGACGAACGCGAGCGCGAAGGCCTACGCGAGATCATTCGTCGGGGCGACCTTCCCGTCTTTGGATTCTGCGGTGGGTTGCAGTTCATCGCTGACGCGCTCAACGTGGCACCGGTTCGCATGGGCCGAGTGCCCGACGGTGCCGCTGACCCGCACCCGGACTACGAGCCCGGCTGGATCACCGAGCTCGGCTACGAGCCGGTCCGGCTGGTCGGTGACCACCCATTGCATGACGGGCTCGGCGCCACCCCCGTCTTCCGTCATGCGCACTCGTACCACCTGCCAACACTTCCCGACGGGTTTGTGCGGCTGGCCGAGACCGATCCGTGTCCGATCCAGCTCGCTGCCCACGAGGAACGCCCGCTCGCCGGTGCGCAGTTCCACCCCGAGTACTGGACCACCGACAACCCCGACGGCGGGCGCCTCATTCACAACTTCCTGCGATGGGCCGGGGTGACCTCGTGACGGCACCGCTCGACACGGACCGCCATCCGCTCACCGATGTTGCCTACCAGATCTCCTGCCGCGAACGGCTCGACACCGATGGAGCGCTCGTGCTGAGCGGGCTCGTGCCCGCCTCGATCATCGACGAGATCGTTGCCGACGCAGCACCAAGGATCGACGAGGCGTTCTTTGCCGACTCGACCCACAACGTCTACCTGACCGACCCGGACCCGTGCCTCGCCAACGGCCACGCGTTCAACCGGCAGGTGGTCAGCAGCAAGGGACTCATCGCCGACGACCAGATTCCGCCCGACTCGCCGCTGCGCACGATTTACGCCGATTCCGACCTGCGGGGATTTCTCTGCGCCGTGCTCGGCATCGAGTCGATCCACGCCTACGACGACCCGCTCTCGTCGATCAATGTCCACTTCGCGCCGCATGGCCGAGAGCTCGGCTGGCACTTCGACAACTCGTCGTTTGCCGTGACACTGCTCCTTCAAGCCCCTCAGGGTGGCGGCATCTTCGAGTACGTCCCGGCCGCCCGCGCCTCGGGGCGCGGAGAGCAGGGCTACGAGACCGTCGACGCCGTGCTCGATGGCATCCACCCTGTCGAGACGCTCACGTTCGCTCCGGGGGATCTGGTGTTGTTCCGGGGCCGCGACGCTCTCCACCGAGTCACGCCGACGATCGGTGACGTCACTCGACTGCTCGTCGTTTTCGCCTTCAACGACGAACCAGGGGTGCGGCTTTCCGACTCGGCCCTGGCGACCTTCCACGGCCGCCACGCCTGAACCGGCGTCGCTTCTTGGTGCCGGTCCAATCGATCTAGCTACTGTCCCGGCATGGTCGACGCCATGTTCGAACGCAACGGCATGCGGGTGCGCCCCGGACCGCTCTGCACCGGCCCCTGGGACCCGAACTCGATGCACGGCGGCCCCCCGACGGTGCTGGTCGGTCGCTACCTCGCTGAACACGGCGGCGGTGATGCGTTCCACCTGGCTCGCCTCACGGTGGAACTCGTTCGACCGGTTCCACTCGTACCCCTCACCGTCGATATCCGGGAGACGCGTCCCGGGCGCCGGATACAACTGCTTGATCTCGTGCTTCGCGACGATCAGGACACCGAACTCGTCTACGCCCGAGGCATGCGGATCGCCCGCGGCGACAATGGGCTCGACGAGTCGCTGCTCGACATGCCGGGTCCGGTCGCAGTGGCCGGTCCTGACGAGTCGATCCCCTACGAGCACGGCTATCCGCTGCCCGCAGGCGGGTTCTACATGGACGCCTTCGATATCCGCTCTGTCGATGGCCGATCGTTCGGCGCGGCTGGCCCGTCTGCGGCATGGTTCCGACTCCTTGCTCCGGTCTTCGCCGGTGAGCCGATCACCCCGCTCGATCGGGTGCTCGCCGTGGCCGACTTCGGCAATGGCATCAGCAACATCATCGAGATGGGACGACATCTCTATATCAACCCTGACCTGACCGTAAACGTCCACCGCCTGCCACGCGGCGAGTGGCTGCTGAGCGACGCCGTCACCCACCTGCGAGCCGACGGCTACGGCACCGCCACCGCAACTCTCGCCGATGCCGACGGCCTGCTCGGGATCGCCAACCAGTCGCTGCTCGTGGTGCCCGCTTCGTGATGAACCGTTGCGTTCGCTGACGTGAAAATGGCTGAGCAGGTGCCACTGTCGGGGATCCGCGCCGTCGTATTCGACAAGGACGGAACGCTGATCGACGTCCATCGGACCTGGGGTCCGGCGATGGCCGGAGCGCTGCGCGATCTGGTCGACGATCCGACCCGCCGATCCGAGGCTGCCGCAGCGATCGGCGTGGATCTGGACACGCACGAACTCTCCGTTGACGCCCCGATCATTGCGGCGAGCAATGACCAGATCGTCGCGATCCTTGCCCCGATCCTCGATGTCGACCCCGAGCGGTTTCTCCCGATCTTCGAGGAGCGGCTGTTCGCCCACGCCGATGGCACCGTCACGCCTCTGTCGGGGGTGTCCGACGCGCTCGATGCGCTCGCCTCGATGGGCTGTTGGATCGGGCTCGCCACCAACGACGCGGAGATGTCAGCGCGTCAGCAGCTCACCGGGCTCGGGTGGCTGCATCGGTTCGAGAGCGTGATCGGCTACGACTCCGGCTTCGGCGCCAAGCCCGGTTCGGGGATGCTGCTCGAAAGCGCCGAGCGGGCTGGCGTCAAACCGCAGGAACTCGCGTTCGTCGGCGACACCGACACGGATCTGCGCACGGCTGCAGCAGCGGGCTGCCCGAGTGTCTTGGTCCATGCGCCGGTCGGTTCGATCCAGCCAACGGTGCACCTGGCGTCGTTGGCCGAGTTGCCGGCCCTGCTCGCCTGAGTCGTACCGCTTCGGCGGCTGTGCGACGATGAGGACTGTGCTCACCGGACGCAGTCTCTGGCTCGACCAGCTTTCACCCCAGCCGCAGCGCCCTGCGCTGAACGGCAGCCTCGAGGCCGACGTCGTCGTGGTGGGTGGTGGTTTCACCGGGCTGTGGACGGCCTACTACCTGAAGCAGCTCGATCCGTCTCTCTCGGTGGTCGTGGTCGAGCGTCATCATGTCGGCTTCGGTGCGTCGGGTCGCAACGGCGGCTGGGTCGTTGCCGAGTTCGCGTGCGGACTCGACAAATACGCCGCGATGTCGAGCCACGACGAGGCATTTCGGCTCGTTCGTGAGCTGCATGCATCGGTCGATGAGATCGGCCGGGTCGTCAGGGCTGAAGGCATCGAGTGCGGATTCCACAAGGGCGGAACGATTCGTTTCGCTCGCAATGCAGCCCAGCTTGAGCGTCAGCGCCAGGAGGTCGCCCACGAACACGCCGCGGGGTTCACCAACGACGACTTCCGACTGTTGTCCCCCGACCAGACCCGATCGATCGCGGCGGCCGACGGCGTCCTCGGAGGACTCTTCTTCGCTCATACCGCAGCGGTCGACCCCGGACGGCTCGTCACCGGCCTAGCCGCTGCATGTGAGGATGCCGGCGTCACAATCGTCGAACGCACGACTGTGGAATCGGTCGGTGATCACGTAGTCCACACCGACCGTGGCGACCTCCGGGCTCGCCACGTCGTGCAGGGGACCGAGGCGTATACGCGAGATCTCGACGGTGAGCGCCGACGGCTGCTGCCGGTCTACTCACGCATGATCGCGACCGAGCCGCTCACCGCCGAGCAGTGGGCCGAGATCGGTCTTGACGACCGCCCGACCTTCGCCGACGACCGGTACATGGTGATCTACGGCCAACGCACCGAAGACGGTCGCCTCGCGTTCGGTGGCCGTGGGATCCCGTATCTGTGGGGGTCGGGTATCGATCCGGAATCCGAGGTGCGGGCCGACTCGCACGCCCGTGTCGACGCCGCTCTGTTCGAACTCTTCCCTCAACTCCGCGGCATCGGCATCACTCACCGGTGGGGCGGTGTGCTCGCGATCCCGCGTGACTGGACCCCGTTCGTGCATCACGACCCCGACCGTGGGTTCCTTGCTGCCGGAGGTTACGTCGGCGAAGGCGTCGCCACCGCAAACCTTGCCGGCCGCACGATGGCCGAACTGATCACCGACGCCGATACGCAACGAGTCGGTCTGCCGTGGATCAAGGCGCTACCACGACGTTGGGAACCCGAACCGTTGCGATGGATCGGGGTGCGATCGAGCTACCGGCTTATGGCGGCCGCCGATCGCATCGAAGAGCGAGGCAAGACGTCTCGCCTCGGCATCACCCTCGCCAACCTGCTGCGGGGATCCTGATCAGCTGTCGAAGCCCACGCCGAACCGGGCGAGGGTGCGAAGCAGCCGGCCCTCCTCGCCGGTTCGGTCGGCCTTCGCGATCGCCCGGCGAGTGGTCTGGATCGCAAGCGAACGCAGCGGCTCGGGCGGAAACGGGATCGGCTTACGGCGGACCATGCGTAACGCGGTTCGTTCGGTTTCGAGTCCGTCGACCAGGTCAAGCGCTACGCGGGCTCCGAACCGGCTTGCCCCGACACCAAGCCCGGTGTACCCACCGACCCACGAAAGCCGCCCATCGAAGCGAGTTCCGTAGGTTGCTGCGAACTTGCTGGTCGTGCCGATCGGGCCGGCCCAGCGGTGCGAGAAGCCAAGTCCTTCGAGCTGAGGGAAGGTCTCGAAGAAATGCCTGGCAATCAGCTCGTGACTCGACCGACGGTCTTCGTACTCGGGGCCCATGCCGTTGCCGAAGTAGTAGTTGGCGTCGTAGCCGCCCCACAGGATTCGGTCGTCGTGGGTGCGCCGGTAATAGTGGAACTGGTGGCCGCTGTCGTTGAGGCCGGCGCGATCGGCCCACCCGATCGCCTCCAGCTGCTCGCTGGTCAACGGCTCGGTCATCAGCACATGGTCGTAGACCGGCACGATGTAGCGCCGCATCTGGCGAATGGGCTCGGCCCACGCGTTGGTGGCGACGATGACCCGGTCGGCGACGACGGTGTGCGTTCCGGAGCGGACAGTAAGGCGCCCGTTGGTTTCGTCGATGCCCTCGACCCGGGTGCCGTCGTGGATGATGCCTCCGAGCGACTCGACGGCATCGGCGAGCCCCCAGACGAGTCGAGCGGGATCGAGCAGAGCGAGCGTGTCGTGGTGCGCGAGCCCGCCGTGGAACGTGGGGGAGTGGACCCGTGCCTGCGCAGCGGACTGATCCATCAGGGTGTGAGCGAGTCCGTGCTGTCGAAGCGTCTCGGCTTCCTCGGTGAGGTCATCGAGTTGCCACCCGGCGGTGGCGAAGGCGACTTCGTCGGCTCGGTGGGCGTGGCAGGCGATTGCGTAGCGATCGACCGTGGCGAGCAGGTTGTCGAGATTGTCGCGTCCGAGGCGTTCAAGGGTGTCGAAGTCATCAGGCCAGTGAGCGAGGCCGTTGAGCACACCGTGGGTGAGACTCACGTCGGCGAACCCGCCGTTGCGGGTGGAGGCTCCGAAACCGCAGGTCTCTGCTTCGAGCACGACCACGCGACGTCCGGGCTGCTCCTCGAGTGCCTGAAGAGCGGCCCAGAGGCCGGTGAAGCCACCACCAACGACGCAGAGGTCGGTGCTGACGCCGCTTCGCAGAGGTGGCCGGGGATCGGGCGCGTCGGGCTGATCCGTCCAGTGGACGGCAGGACGCGCCTCGGCGACCAGACGTGCGAGATTCACGTCGTGACGACGTAGGCCTTGCGGACGGGTTCGACGACCTCCCAGATGCCGGCCCAGCCCTGCGGAACGAAGCCGAGGTCGCCGGCGTGAAGGTCGAGCACCGTGCCGTCGTCTTCGATCAGCCGCAGATGGCCTGCGATGATGACGATGAACTCGTCGACGGGGTAGCCATCCTCACGCCAGGAGTCGACGGGTGCTTCCCAGATGCCCGCCTCGAATGGATCGTCGACGAGTGAGGCGTAGCGCCAGGGCCCGGCGACGCCGGACGGCTGCTCCGGGTCCGGGGCCATGCGATCACGCAGGGACGCCACGTCGGTGGTGATGGCCTTGGGGGTCTTGGTCACGACGAGATATCCGGGTTCTCCCACACAATCAGGACCGAATTATTGCCGACGGTCGGGTCGTCGAGGTAGCCGGGGATGACTCCTCGGGCCTCGAAACCGTTCTCTAGTTGGAAGGTCAGGGTCGGGTCGTACAACTCGCCGGCGACGACCTTGTCGATGTACGCCTGTGCCGACATGGTGTCGATGTGGTCGGCGTAGCCGGGGATCACCCCACCGGCGACGATGCCCCGCTTGCCGAGTCGACGGACACAGTCCTTGCGGAGTTCGTAGAGCCGCCGGCCGATGCCGCGACCGCGGTATTCGGGGTACACCGAGATGTCGGTGCCGTAGTACCAGGGATGGTCGATGGAGTGGTGCTCGACGCCGTTTTCTCCGGTGATGTCGACGAGCGCGTGACTGGTGTGCGCAAAGTCGAACTCCACGAGGATCCCGAGCCCCATCCCGACCGGGCGTCCGTCGTCGAGCACGACGAAGTTGCCTTCCGGGAAGGTCTCGGCGAGCATGCGAAGTTCGTCGGCGTTGTAGAGGTCGTCGGGACTGATCGAGGCGAAGACGGCCAACTCGAGTTCTTCGAGCGCCTCAGCGTGCTCGACGGCCAAGGGAACGTAGGTGAGTTCGCTCACCGGGCGAACGGGACCTTCTGGTACTCGTTCATCGACGGCAAGCCCCATACCGCCCAGAACTCTTTCGTGCGCGGGCGCATCACCGTCGCGCCGGATGATTCGACGTGATAGGGCTCGACGGCGGTCTGACACACGGCATCGGGCTCGCGGGTGAGGGCCATGAGGTCGTCGGCGGTGATGCCGTCGCGATCAAGCCACTGCCGGGCGGTGTCGAGACGACGCACCGAACTGTCCTGGAGCGCGTCGGCTCGCGGCCCCTGCACGGCGGTGGTCTCGGGTGCGAGTGTGTGGTTGGTGTGCGCCACTGCATCGCGGTCAAGGGTCGTGACCGGCCGAGCGGTCGGCATGGCCTCGATGTTGTAGCCGTCGCCTTCGGCGTCGAAGACGAGAAAGTTGTGGCCGCCGGCGAGGTCGGCATCGAGGATGGCATCACGGGCGGCTGCAGCGGAATCCTGCTCGAGGGCGTGGCGCACGACCTGGGTCCACGTGACTCCGGGAGTGCCATCGGTGGCGGTGAGGTTGTTGATCCCGACACACACACCCAACTCGTTCATGCCGATCTGGCCCAGGGCACCCGTGGTGGTGAAGACCAGGGCGGCAGGAGCGTCGGTCGGGTCGGTGCGGAGCAAGACGACGTGCTCGGTCGCCGAGTCGTGCATGTCCCAGGTCTGGGCGAAGAAGCCCGCCCCGTCGGCTCGATGATCAGGGACGATGACCGACGTGCAGTCGTCCTCCATCACCGTGTCGGGGTGAGCGCCGCCCACCACCGCCCGGACGGTGTCGACGAAGTCGGTGAAACCGCCGACGATGACCGCCTGGGCCGGGGTGATGCCGGCCGCGTCGGCCATGGCACACATCTCGGCGAAGAGCGTGGGTGAGTGGGCCTCGTGGGCGGGGAGCATCGACGCGGCGAGGTCGAGCACGTCGGCTTCGGCCATCGGTCCGCCGGACCACAGGCCCTCCATGACGAGGGAAACGCGTTCGTCGGTGTACCGACGGATCTCATCGGCGTAGGCCGCCCCGTGGGTGGCCCCCATGTGTTCCGGACTGCCGGCGAGGTCGAGGACGCGGATCGGCGGGCGACGCATGCTCCGCATTGTCGTCGGGAACGTGCCCCCGAGCAACTGGTTCTGTTGCTCACCATGAGGATCTGGTGTTGAATTCCAACTCATCTCGGGAGGGGCTATGACGAGCGAGAACGCCGAACTCGCCGAACTCGCGAACCGGCACCTGTGGGGCCAGTTCTCAAGTCTCGGCCGCAGCGTCGACGGCATGACCGTCATTGAGCGCGGCGAGGGCTGCTATGTCTGGGACACTGAGGGCAAGCGCTACCTCGATGGTCTCGCCGGCCTCTACACGACCCAGGCGGGCTACGGACAGCCCAGCCTCGCTGCCGCAGCGGGCGCTCAGGCCGAGACCCTGGCCTTCTTCCCGATCTGGACCTACGCCCACCCCGCCGCGGTCCAGCTCGCCGCTCGCCTCGCGTCGCTCGCCCCCGGCGATCTCAACCGTGTGTTCTTCACCAGCGGTGGATCTGAAGCGGTCGAGTCGGCGTGGAAGCTCGCCCGGCAGTACTTCAAGGTGAAGGGCGAGCCGCTGCGAACCAAGGTGATCAGTCGCGACCTCAGCTATCACGGCGTCACCATGGGTGCGCTGTCGATCACGGGCCTTGCCGCGGTGAAGGGCATGTTCGAGCCGTTGGTGCCCGGCGCGATCAAGGTGCCCAACACCAACACGTATCGCCTTCCCGATCACGCAGCCGACGAGTCGTATTTCGCCGAAGAGATCGAGCAAGCGATCCTGCGCGAGGGGCCCGAGACGATCTGTGCGGTGTTTTTGGAGCCGGTCCAGAACGCAGGCGGCTGTTTCGTGCCGCCCGACGGTTACTTCCAGCGGGTCCGTGAGATCTGCGATCGTTACGGCATCTTGCTGGTCAGCGATGAGGTGATCTGTGCCTATGGCCGACTCGGCACGATGTTCGGGTGCGAACGCCTCGGCTATCAGCCCGACATCATCACATCGGCCAAAGGACTCACCTCCGGCTATGCCCCGTTGGGCGCCATGTTGGTCAGCGACCGACTCGCCGAACCGTTCGCCGACACTGACGAGCAGTTCCTGCACGGCTACACGTTCGCCGGCCACCCGGTGTCGTGCGCGGTTGCACTTGCCAACCTCGACCTGTTCGAGCGCCAGGACTTCCTCGGCAACGTCATGGCGAACGAGACTTATTTCCGGGCTGCGCTCGACGATCTCAGCGATCTCCCGATCGTCGGAGACGTCCGCGGCATGGGCTACTTCTATGGCATCGAGTTGGTCAAGGATCCTGAAACCAAGGAGACCTTTACCAGTGACGAGGCGCAACACCTGCTGCGGGGGTTCTTATCGAACCGACTCGCCGAACTCGGGTTGCTGTGCCGAGCCGATGCCCGCGGCGAGCCGGTGATCCAGCTGTCGCCGCCGCTCATCGCTGGTCCGACGGAATTCGACACCATGAACCAGGTGATCCGTCAGGCCCTCACCGAGGCGATGGCGGAGATGGAAGGGTTCTCGTCGTGACGTCGAGGTGTTGGTGGACGTTCGCGTGGTGGAGCAGACGTCCGAATGGGGGACGAACTGATGACTGCTGCTGTTGAGTTGACCGGTATCACGAAGCGCTTCGGCGACGTGACCGCTGTCGACCATGTCGACCTCGCCATTGAGGACGGCGAGTTCTTCGCAATGCTGGGCCCCTCGGGCTGCGGCAAGACGACGACACTTCGCATGATCGCCGGGCTCGAGTTCCCCACCGAGGGAAGTCTCAAAATCTTCGGCGACGAGGTCGGCACGCTGCCGCCCAACAAGCGGCCGGTGAACACGGTTTTCCAGAACTACGCCCTGTTTCCGCACATGAACGTGCTCGACAATGTCGCCTTCGGGCTGCGCATGCGGAAGGTGTCCAAGTCCGAGGCACGGGCTCGCGCTGCCGAGGCCATCGGCCTCGTGCAGCTCGCTGGTCTCGAGAACCGTAAGCCGAGCCAGATGTCAGGTGGCCAGCAGCAGCGGGTGGCGCTCGCGCGGGCGCTCGTCAACGAACCCAAGGTGCTTCTCCTCGATGAACCGCTCGGCGCTCTCGACCTCAAGCTCCGTCAAGAGATGCAGGGCGAACTCAAGGCGCTCCAGAGCGAGCTGGGGGTGAGCTTCGTGTTCGTCACCCACGACCAAGAAGAGGCGCTCACGATGAGCGACCGCATTGCCGTCATGCACGACGGCAAGCTGCTCCAGGTCGGCACACCCGAGGAAATCTATGAGCGCCCCACCAGCCGATTCGTTGCCGACTTCATCGGCCAGACCAACCTGCTCGAGGGCACGGTCGAGGACGCTTCGACGATCTGCCTTGCCAACGGCGCCCGGGTAGCAGCGTCGTCGGACCACGGTGTCGGCGCCAAGGTGGCGGTCAGCCTCCGACCAGAGCGCGCCCAGCTCGGCGCTCTCGGCAGCGCTCCGTCGGGTCCGTCGGTCGACGGTGTGGTCGTCCGCATGACATATCTCGGTAACGCCCGTGTCTACACGGTGAAGCTCGACTGGATGGAGGTTGAGGTCCGCGAGGAGAACCGCCCGGGCGCCGAACTGCATGCGCCTGGCACCGACGTGACGGTGTCCTGGGACCCACACGCGATCTCGGTGGTCGCCG
>NZNH01000003.1 GCA_002694825.1 Acidimicrobiaceae bacterium
TCGCCGCCTCCATTCGTTCGGGAATGGCGCGCGCTCCGAAGAAACCCGACATCGCCTCGGTGTCGGTGGTGACGCCGGGCGGACTCCACAGCGCGGCGCCGAGCTGGTCGACCACATAGGTGTGCCCGTTCAGCACAAAGGCGTCGTAGGCGATGGTCATGACCTCGATCATGAGGTCGTGTTCGGCGCGCCGGCCGTCGGTGTCGAAGAGATGCGTGAAGATCGGATCGGTTGCGAACGCGTCGGCGAGCGTCTCGATCGCCGCCTCGCGATCGCCGGGAGTCGCGTGGCGCGCGAGGCTCACGCGAAGCCTCGCAGGGGGAGCTCCGGGGGTCGACGCAGCCAGTTGTCGGCCGGGTAGTCGGCCACGCCGTCGATCACGTGCAGCGTGAAGGCGTGCCGGCTGCGGCTCGAGGTGTTGGGCGCACTCCAGTGGGGGAGTGTGCCGTGCAGCAGGACGAGCGTGCCGGCATCGGCCTCAAGCGGCACGAGATCGTCGGTGGAGTAGGGCTCCGGGTCGAGGGTCTCCATCCTGGCTTCGGTGAGGTCGGGGGTCATCCGATACCGGGACTTCACCGGGATGCGATGACCGCCCGGGTGAACCCAGAGACAGCCGTTCTCCTGCGTGGCGTCTTCGATGGCGAACCAGAAGCCGATCACCGATTGCGGTTCGGTCCAGAGGAACGTGTGGTCGCAGTGGAGACTGACCTCACCTCCGATACCGGGCTGCTTGAAGATGTACATCGACTGGAGCAGCTTTGGGTCGCCGAAGCCGACATCGGCAGCGACCGCTGCCAGCTCCGGTGTTCGACTGAAGGCCTCGAACGCCGGGTCGAGATCGTGCATGGCGTGGCCGAGTTTGTTGACCGCGAGCCGGAGGGGCACGGTGAGCGCCCCGTTTACGACGGCGCCGTCCTCGAAGAACCAGCGGACCTTGTCGCCGGAGTCCAGAAACCACTCGTCGTCGCCGTGCGCCTGCTCGGACGTATCGAAGACGGTGAGGCCCGCCCCGTCGGAGGGATCGATCTTGTCGAGGAGTCCCTCGACGTGAGCCTTCAGTTCGTCGCAGCGCTCCCGTGACACGAAGTTGGGGAGAACGAGAAACCCATCACGCTCGAACGTTGCCAACTGCTCGGGGGAGAGCACGGCTAGTGCGCCTCGCCGGGTCGGTAGGGCACGCCATTGGCCGACGGTGGTCGCAAGCGCTGGCTCGCCGTCGCCAAGACAACCAAGGTGATGAAGTACGGCAGGCCCTGGGTAAGTGATTCCGGAACCTCGGCGATGGTGAGGTAGCCGACCCAGGCGACCACGCCGACGGCGGCGGCGATCAGCGCTCGCTGCTGCTTGCGCAACACCAATGAGCTCAGGGTTACGGTCAGTCCGATCAATGCCACGAACAGGAACAGGCCAGTGAGCGATCCGCCGGCGACGAGCTTGATGCCCTCGGAGTAGCCGAACAGTGCGGCGCCTCCGAGGATGCCGCTCGGGGTCCAGTTGCCGAAGATAGCGGTGGCGAGGCCGATGAAGCCACGGCCTGCGGTCTGACCCTGGCGGTAGAACGACGATGAGACGATCGACAAGAACCCGCCACCGAGACCAGCGAGGCCACCACTGATGACGAGCGCCTGGTAGCGGACCCGGTTGATGTTCACGCCCAGGCTCTCGCCCGCCCACGGGTTCTCGCCGGAGGACCGCATGCGCAGGCCGAACGCAGTGCGCCACAGCACCCAGGCCGACAAGGGAACCATGGCGAGCGCCAACAGCGAGGCCATCGACACCCCGCCGGTCAGACCGCGTCCGATGCCGGCGAGGTCGCCGAGCAGGAACCACTGGCGTTCTTCGAGCCAGCCGAACATGTCGGGGGTGTCCCAGCCGAAGAGATCGCCGCCGGCGAGGAATGGGATGTCGATGATTGGAATCCCTCGCTTCTGCGGCGGGGACTGGCTGATGCCTCCCTGGACCTCGCCGACGAACGCAAGTTCACTGAGGAATCGCCCGCCAGACAGGGCGAGCAAATTGATCACCACACCAGAGATCACCTGGTCGATCCCGAATCGGATCGTGCCGATCGCGTGGATGAGGCCACCGATCATGCCGCCGATAATGGCGAAGAGAAGACCGATCCAGGGGTCGAACTGCCAGGCGCCGTACGCGCCGAACCAGGTGCCGAGGATCATCATTCCCTCGATACCGATGTTGATGACGCCGACTCGGTCCGACCACAAGGCCGCAAGGCCGGCCAGCAGAATCGGGACGGTCAGCCGCAATGCCGCTCCGATGGTGCCCGACGACGTGAGGTTGTCGAAGCCGGTCCACATGCGGGTAAGCGACAGCAGGCTGAGCAGGACCAGGGCCTGAATGGCGAGGCGCTGGGGCCGCGAGAACCGGCTGGCCGGATCAGCGGTCGTGACGGATCCAGCATCGGTTGCGGTCATGCGTTCACCTCCGGAGCGAGCTGGGCTTGGGCTTGTTCAGCCGTACGAACGTTGAGCCGCCGGATCGCTGCCTCATTCAAGATCACGACGCACAGCACGATGATCGCTTGCATCACCCGCACGATCGAACTCGGCACGCCGGCGAGCTGCAGCGTGGCCGATGCGGAGTCGAGGAACCCGAAAAGCATGGCGGCGAGCAAGATGCCGACCGGATGGTTGCGGCCCAAGAGAGCGACGGTGATGCCCGCGAACCCGAGCTGGATCGGGGTGGCGTTGGGACCGTAGGCGTAGGCCTCGCTCAGCAGGCTTTTCATCGCCACCAGACCCGCAACGCCGCCGGAGATGATCATCGAGAGCATGACCATCGTGCGCGCGCTGATGCCGACGGTCCGAGCGGCGTCGGGATTCTCGCCCGAAGCTCGAAGTCGGAAGCCGAAGCGACTGCGGTAGACGAGAACGTAGTAGCCCACGATCACCAGCAGAGCCAGAAAGAAGACCGTGCTCAATCGACCATCGATGATGGTCGGCATACGACCGCTGTTGGGCAAGAGCTTGGTCTTGACGTTGAGGTTGCCCTCGATTTCTTCGCGGAAGAAGGACTCGAACAGCCACTGGATCACGGCGAGGCCGATGAAGTTGAGCATGATCGTCGAGATCACCTCGTGGATGTTCTTGTAGGCCTTCAGCACTGCGGCGATGGACGCCCATGCGGCCCCGGCGCACACGGCCACAATCAGGATGAACAGCACATGGATCGGCGCCGGCAGATTCACGCTGCTTCCAGCCTGGGCCGAGATCAACGCAGCGAAGAGGTATTGCCCCTCGACGCCGATGTTGAACAGGTTCATCTTGAAGCCGATGGCGACGGCGGTGGCCGAAAAGATCAGCGGTGTGGCTCGATCGAGCATCTCGACGAGCTTGTCGGTGTTGCCGGCGGTCTCGACGATCGTGGTGAAGGCATCGACGGGGTTCTTCCCCGTGACGGCGAGGATGAAAGCGGAGATCCCGAGGGCAATCAACACGCCGAGGAGCGACGCAGCGACCGTCACGATGGCCGTCTGGAGCTGGGGCGACTGGCTCGGCGTGAGGATCTTGTCGAGTGGGTTCTTGGAGATGTCGGGCTCGGTGGTGGTCACGACGCCTCCCTCTGTCGCACGCCGGTCATGTAGCCGCCGAGTTCCGCAGCGGTGATCGTGTCGGGGTCGAGCTGAGCAGTGATCTCTCCCTCAAAGAGCACAGCAATGCGATCCGACAGACCGATCAGTTCTTCGAGGTCGGCCGAGACGAGCAGGACGGCCATACCGGCGTCGCGGGCCATGCGAATCTCGTCCCACACGGCCGCCTGGGCACCGACGTCGATACCGCGGGTGGGGTGGGCAGCGATTAGTACTGACGGCTCGGTCACCATCGCTCGTCCGACGAGCAGCTTCTGCTGGTTGCCACCCGAGAGGGCGAACGCCGGGGTGTGGGCGTTGGGCGTAAGGACACCGAACCGCTCAATGATCTCCTCAGACGCAGCGACTGCGGCTGGCGCGTTGACAAGTGGACCGTTGCGCAGTTCTGGTTCGTGGTCGCGGCCGAGCAGGGTGTTCTGCCACAGCGGTGCGGTGAGCATGAGGCCCTCGCGGTGGCGGTCGAAGGGGATGTAGGCCAGGCCGGCGTCGTAACGGTCGGCGGTACTGGCCGTGCTGACGTCCACACCGTCGACCTCGACGGTGCCTGCCGATGCGGTGAGACCGAGGAGGGCGGCGCAGAGCTCGAACTGACCGTTGCCCTCGACACCGGCGATACCGAGGATCTCTCGTTCTTTGACGTCAAGGGTTGCGTTCTGGACGGTCGGGCGCCCCTCGGGCCCGTCGACCGTGATGTCGCGGAACGCCAGGCGCACGGTGTCGCCGACGGTGGTGTTGCGGCCAGCCGGGGAGGGGAGCTCCGACCCGACCATGAGTTCGGCGAGCCCTGGCCGATCGATGTCGGCGGGCTGCGTGTGCGCAACTGTGGTGCCCTGCCGCATGACGGTGATGTCGTCCGAGACGCTGAGCACCTCGTCGAGCTTGTGCGAGATGAAGATGACCGTCGCGCCATCGTCGACGAGACGTTGGAGCGTCGCAAAGAGTTCGTCGACCTCGTCGGGCACCAACACGGCGGTCGGCTCGTCGAGGATCAAGATGTTGGCGCCGCGGTAGAGAACCTTGATGATCTCCACCCGCTGGCGTTCACCGACACCGAGCTCGGATACGAGCTCGTCGAGATCGAGCTCGGTGCCGATCTGTTGCATGATCTCGGTGATGCTGCTGCGAGCGGCGGCGAAATCGATGCGGCCACCGCCCCGGCTGGGCTCACTCCCGAGGATGATGTTCTCGAGCACGGTGAGGTTGTCGGCCAGCTTGAAGTGCTGATGGACCATGCCGATACCGGCGCTGATCGCGTCGGCTGGTGTCCGGAAGGCGACCTCGGCACCGTCGACCGAGACCGAGCCCTCCTCGGGCTGGTGCATGCCGTAGAGCACCTTCATGAGGGTCGACTTACCCGCCCCATTCTCGCCAACGATCGAGTGGATGGTGCCTCGCCGGACCGTGAGGTTGACGTCGTAGTTGGCGAGAACGCCTGGGAAGCGTTTCTCGATGTCGGTCAGTTCGACCGCAATATCCCCGGACGCGCTTGCCACGTCGATCGTCTCCCCCTCGTTGTGAAGGCAGGGCCGTGTGTGGGGCCCGAGCGCTCGGGCCCCACACAGGGCTAGTCCTGCTTTTCGTTGGTCAGATGGCGTCGGGGACGACGAGGTCGCCGGCGATGATCTGATCCTTGAACGCTTCGATCTGGTCGATGACGTCGTCGCTCAGGTTGCCGCAGGTGGTGGCATAGCCAACGCCGTCGTTGGACAGATCGAAGGGCTGGAAGCCACCCTCAGCGGTGCCGTTCTGGACGGCTTCGGTGATGAGGAACACGGCCGTGTCGACCCGCTTGAGCATGGAGGTCAAGCGGTGTTCCTTCTGCTCATCAGTGTCGAAGGCACATTCGTCCGAGTCGACGCCGATGGCGAACTTGCCATCACCGGCCTCGACCGCAGCCTCGATGGTGCCGCGGCCCGAGCCGCCAGCAGCGGTGTAGACGACGTCGGTGCCATCTGCGAACCAGGCGAGCGCGATCTCCTTGGCCTTATCCGGCGAACCCCAGGCCGAGTTGTCGCCGGCGGCGCCGAGGTACTGTGACTGCACGACGATGTCCGGGTTCACGGCCTGCGCACCGGCGGTGAAACCGGCCTCAAACTTCTTGATCAGGTCGATCTCCTGACCGCCAATGAAGCCCACGTTGCCGTTCGGGCTGTTGAGCGCGGCAGCGACACCGACGAGGAACGAGCCCTCGTGCTCAGCGAAGCCGGTGGTGATGACGTTGGCACCGTCGTAGTAGCCGTCGATCCAGCCGAAGAAGGTGTCCGGGTTAGCTTCTGCGATGGGTGCGAGCGCATCGCCGAAGGCGAAACCGACCGCGATGATCGGGTTGTTGCCGTTCTCGACAAGCGCCTCAAGGTTCGGGCCACGGTCTTCTTCGGTGATGGCTTCAAGTTCGTCGACGGACACGCCGAGATCGGCGGCCGCTTTGTCGGCGCCACGCCCGGCGGCGTCGTTGAACGTGCCATCGCCGCGCCCGCCCGTGTCGAACGCGATACCAAGGTTGCCGCCGTCGCCGCTGTCGTCGTCGTCACCGCACGCTGCGGCGATCAGAGTGAACGACAAAAGGACCGACAGCAGCAGCATCAAACGCTTGCGCATGGTGGTTTTCCCTCCAGGCCGCCAGTGGGCGGCGAATTGTTTCGTCTCCTTCGACCGACTGCCGACCGAAGAGATTTCGTACGCTAGCCCGCGCGTGAGCGCTGCGCCCCTCTGAAACGCGCGTTTCACGCAACGTGTGAGTTATCCACAGGAAGCCGCCGTGGCGGGCGTCGTCCCTTAGTAGAAGACGCACCGGCTGCGGTGCCGAGGGATCGCCTTGTAGGTCGGCCCGGCACCAATGTTCCACAAGATGTTGTCGAGGGAACCGGTGGTGAGGCTTGGGCGTGGATCGGTGGTCCGACTGCGAACGGCGGCTGCGAGGCGCTCGACGGCGGTGACACCGCAGGCGCGGATTTCGACCTCCTCGGGGCTGCCGATCGTGATGTTGTCGACCGCCTCGATGCGCCTGAGGAGATCGGGCGCGAACTCGAGCACACCTTCGACCCGGAGCACATGAGGCACCAGGTTGTCGGCGAACATCGTGAGTTGGTCGAGGTCGTCGAAACGGCCGTATCCCTCGCCCGCAAAGGCGACGGCAAGATCCTGAGCGGTGATCTGGGCCCGCTTGTAGAGGAACACCTGGCCGGTGACCGGATGTTCGTGCACGTCGCGGTAGAAGGGCATCGCTGTGAGTGATTCGGCCAGCGCCGCCGCCGATCCCTGTGCAGCCTCGACGACACCGACGAAGCGGGCATCTGCGGTGGTGTCGACGAAGTCGGCGAGATCGTGCAGGGCGATCGTGAAGAGTTCCATGAGTTCGTGTGCCGGTGATCCGTCGAGCTCCTGGCCGAACACCTGCGCCCAGTCGCCGACGTCGCGTCGAAGTGATGTCGTGGTGATCGTGCCGTTGTGGTCGATCCAGTCGCGGAGACTTGACGCCACGGTGTGGTAGCCGCTCTGGCCCGGCCGTTTGCGGAGGTAGGGGAAGTAGCCGGAGCCGAAGTTGATCGCATCGAGCGTCAAGACGAATGCTGCGGTCGACTCGGCATCGCCGATCGGATCCTGGCCAGGGTCGTTGGGTGAACGGTCGAGATCGAGACGATCCGCGAGCGTCTCGATCGCATCGTCGTGGATCCGGACGTGAGAACTGACGTCGGCCACCGCAGCGCAGGTCCGCCGGACCCGTTCGAAGATCGTCTCGCTCATGTCACCATCGTCGCAGGGCGGAGCACTCAGGGGCGGCGATGGGACTCGGCCCGCTCAACGGTGGCGACACGAAGTTCGTACCAGGCGTACCACTCCGAACGCCCAGCCGATTGAGCGTCGAGATGCTCGGGATGCGCGCGCCAGGCGGCGATTGCGTCATGGTCACGCCAGTACGAGACCGTAATGCCGGTGCCGTTCGCATCCCGGGCGGACTCGATGCCGAGGAAGCCATCGACCGACCGAGCGAGGTCGAGCATTCGGGCGGCGGTGATGTCGTAGGCGGTGTCGTCGCCGACGACCTTGTGGTTCGTGAAGATGACCGCCACGTAGGGCGGGGGAGGAGTGAGTGCCGCGGACAACGTCAAAGCCCTCGGGCCTGCCTCCACGCCGAGTAGCCGGCGAGGTGGTGAAGCGAACGTACAGCGCGACCGGCGGAGGCGTGGCAGAGCCGACCGAGGGCGTGCAGTGTTGCCGGAGCCGGGTTGTCGGGTCCGGCGTTGGCGAGTTCGGTGGCGACCACGATCGGTGTTCCGGTGGCGGTGCTGATCTCCGCAGCGGCCTCGGCGTACCGGGTGTCCTGACGCTCGTGGAAGCCGACGATGCGTTCGAGGCCGTGATCGGGAAAGAACGGACCGTTTCGCATCATGGACGCTGTGTTCGACTGGATGCCGACGCCGAGCAGCACGACCGCATCGACATCGGGATGTTCGGCCACGAGCTGCAGGATCTCCGGGACGGTGTCGCGGGTTTCGCCGCCGGCCATGTCGATCGGATTGTTCTTGCTCCAGCGCGGCGGCAACTTCTCGTCGATCGCTGCCATGAGGTCATCGGGCAAGGCGGCGGGATCGAGACGGGTGTCGGCCATGGCGTCGACTGCTGCGACCCCCCAACCACCGACCGTCGTGACGACAACGACACGATCGCCGTCGGGGAGCGGTTGCGTAGCGAACGTCGCCGCCGCTTCGAATGCCTCCTCGACATCCCTCGCGCGGATGAGCCCGGCCTGGCGGCACATGCCGTCGAACACGGCGTCGTCGCTTGCGAGGGCACCGGTATGGGAGGCCGCCGCACGGGCACCGGCAGCCGATGCGCCACCCTTCACCACCACAATCGGCTTGCGGGCCGCAAGCGGCGCCATCCGCTCGAACATCTCACGCCCGTCGTCCACGGATTCGATGTAGACGAGCGACACCGCCGTCTCGGGGTCGTCGGTGAAGTACTCGACATAGTCGGCGATGCCGAGCACCGAGGCGTTGCCGGCAGCGACGGCGCGCGACACGCCCACCCCGGTGTGGTTGGCCAGGTTGAGGAACGAGGAGACGAAGTTGCCCGACTGGCTTGCGATGGCGATCTTCCCGGCGGGGGCGAACGGCGCCACGATCTGGGCGCACATGCTCGAGGGCGTGGACACCACCCCTTGACCGTTGGGGCCCGCCAGCGCGATTCCGAGTTCGTCGCAGAGGGCGATGAGGCGCTGCTCCATCTCGACGCCCTCAGGTCCGGCCTCTCGGTAGCCACCAGCGGCGCAAAACGCTGCGGTCACGCCCTTTGCCGCGGCCTGCCGGAGAAGTCCTTCGTTGATTGCCGGTGGCGTGCAGATGAAGAGCATGTCGGCGGCGCCGTCGGGCACGTCGTCGATCGAACCGAGCACGTCGAGCCCGAGGACCTCGCCCGGCTCCCGGCTGACCGGGTAGACGGCACCCTCGTACCCGCTTGCGAGGAGGTTGTGCAGGGTGACGAACCCGAACTTGCCGGGGTGGTTCGACACGCCGGTGATGATGATGCCCTTCGGGTCGAAGAGCGCACCGAGATCAGGCATCGTCGTCCTCCTCGATTTCCAGCAGGGCGTCGACGGCGATCGGTTTCCCGTCGACGAGGATCAGGGGGTTGAGGTCGGCTGAGCGGAGGCCCGGCTCTTCGACGCCGACGCGGGCCAGGGCGACGAGAGCTTCGACGATGGCGGCTCGGTCGGCCTCCGGCTCACCGCGGAATTCGCCGAACAAGCGCTGGGTGGCGAGATCGTCGAGCATTTCCGCCGCGTCGACTTCGGTGATCGGGGCGAGCCGGAAGCTGACGTCGCGGATCGCCTCGGCGAGGATTCCGCCGATGCCGACCATGACGGTCATGCCGAATTGGGGGTCGTCGTTGAGGCCAGCGATCAGTTCGCGGTTGCCGTCGACCATCGTGGAGACGAGGACCTCGACCTCGCCGTCGTCGGGAACGGCCTTGCTGAGGAGTTCGTCGCACGCTGCCGCGAGGGCGTCGTTGTCGGCGATGCGAAGTCGAACGAGGCCGCGTTCGGTCTTGTGGGCGATCGCTCTTCCGCACAGTTTTGCCACGACCGGGAAGGTCACACTGGCGTCGGTTTCGACGGCGGCCAGAACCTCGGCGGTGGAGGTTCCGGTCACGAAGGGTGATACGGGCACGCCGTACCTGCTGACGACGCGCCGGGACTCGGCTTCGGAGAGAGTGATGCTCACGCCGAGGGTTGTACCACGTGCGCCCCCTGCACGGGCCAGACGACATGGAATGCGGGCGGCTCGGTGGATGGCTGGTCGACCGGCGCCTCGAAGCGCTCGGTCATCGTTTCGACGAAGGCTTCGGCGGCGGGGGTTTCGACGAGGGCGATCGCCGCGCCTGCAAACCCGGCACCGGTCATGCGGGCGCCGAGGCATCCCTCGAGCGTTCGGGCGAGTTCGACCGCTGCGTGCGGTGCTGGGCCCGTGACCTCGAAGTCGAGATGCAGCGATTCGTGACTCTCGTCCATCAACCCTCCGAGGGAGACGACGTCTCCGGCATCGACGGCGTCGACCGCTGCGAGGGTTCGCTCGTTCTCGGAGACGACATGCCGGGCCCGCCGCCGGTCGATCGGGTCAACAGCAATCTCTGCGACCTGCGCAAGGCTGGCATCGCGCAGCGCCTCGACACCGAGCGCGGCAGCGACTCGCTCACACGCGGCCCGGCGAAGCGCGTACTCGGAGTCGACGAGACCGCGACGCGTGCCGGTGTCGAGCACGACGATACGAACGGAGTCCGGCAGCGCAGCCTGGCGCAGCTCGAGCGAGCGACAGTCGATGAGGGTCGCCGAGCCCCGAACCCCTGCGGCGGAGATGAGCTGGTCCATGATTCCCACGGGAACGCCGATGATCTCGTTCTCGACCTGTTGCCCGAGGCGGGCGAGTTGGACCGGAGAGATGGTGGTACCACCAAGCGCAGTGATCGCCATGCCGCTCGCCATCTCGAGCGCAGCTGATGATGACAGCGACGAGCCGGGGATGTCGCTCACGACGGTCGCGTCGAAGCCGCCGACCTCGACCCCGTGGTCGGCCAACATCCGAGCCATGCCGTGGAGGTAGCGGCCCCATCCGTCGGTGGTGGCGGGTTCGTTGTCGAGGTCGAACTCGGTCGTTCCGAAGCGGGCGCTGTGGCCGACGACGCGTCGGTCAGGGCGCGGGGAGACGGCTACGGCGGTACCAAAGGGGATCGCCATCGGGAAGACGAAGCCGTCGTTGTAATCGGTGTGTTCGCCGATGAGGTTGACCCGACCAGGCGCGACACCGGCGAGCGTCGGTGTCGCGCCGAGGCGGTCGGCGTGCATCGAGACGGCAACGTCGACAGTGGCCACCGCGCGACCCTAATCCTTGACGAGGCATGTCTCGACTGGGATCGTGCGGAGATGTCGTCGGTGTGCGCCCACAACCGTGCCCAACGGCCGCTTTTGACTCTGGCGCGCGGCGTGGCTGCTGTGCCCGGCCCCTTCGTCTCTGCCGGCGAGGGCTGGCCATGTTGCACGCTCTGACGAGCGCTCGACTCGAGTTCATCGTCGACGACACCAGCGGAGGCCTCGAGGTCGTGCATCTCGGGTCGCCGATCGGTCGTGTCGAGCCGGCCACCTTCTCGGCACCGATCCCTGAGGGCGGCATCGACCGTCTCGCCCCGATTTCCGTCCTCGCCGAGGCGGCTGCCGGATGGATGGGCAAACCGGGGCTCCGCCTGCACCGGGACGGCACCGTCGTCTTTCCCCGGCTTGATCCTGCGACGGTCACGTCCGACGGTTCGTCACTTCGCGCCGTCGCCTGTGACCCGGCGACGCAGGTGTCGGTCACGTTCCTCGCCACGCTGCACGACGCCGGAGTGCTCGAACTCGTCGTCGAACTCCGCAACGACGGTGCACCGCTCACCGTCGACGAAGTCCTCGTGAGCGTTCCCGTGCCCCAGGCGAGCGAAGTCCTGCAGTTCGGTGGCCGCTGGTCCGACGAGTTTCACCCGACCCGTCACTCATGGGAGTGGGGCACGTTCGTGGTGGAGAACCGGTCGGGGCGTACCTCGGCCACCCGTTTCCCGATGATGATGGCTGGCACGGCCGACTTTTCCGAGCAATCCGGCACGGTGACCGCCATCCACCTCGGATGGAGCGGCGACGGCCAGGTCCGGGCCGATCGACTGCCCGACGGTCGCCGTATCTTGCAGGCCGGTGAAATCTTCGGCGCCGGCGAAGTCGTGCTCGACACTGGCGAGACGCATCGCTCGGCGCCGGTCTTTCTTGCCCATTCGGCTGCGGGGCTCAACGGGATCTCCGATTCGTTCCATGGATATGTCCGAGCGCGCCCGACCCATGTCGCCACCGAGCGGCCGGTCATCCTCAACACCTGGGAGGCCGTGTACTTCGCTCACGACCTCAACACCCTCTCCGCGCTTGCCGATCGGGCCGCCGCCGTCGGTGTCGAGCGTTTCGTGCTCGACGACGGCTGGTTCCTCGGCCGCGACGACGACCGGCGGGCGCTCGGCGACTGGGTCGTCGATCCGGCGAAGTGGCCCGCCGGCCTCGACCCGCTCATCGCCCATGTGCGAGGCCTCGGGATGGAGTTCGGCCTGTGGGTCGAACCGGAGATGATCAGCCCTGACTCGGAGCTCTTTCGTGCCCATCCCGATTGGGGCCTGGTCGATCCTCACCACGATCCGGTGCGGGCCCGTCATCAGTTGGTCCTCGACCTCACCAACCCGGGCGCGTTCGAGCACATCCGCCAGTCGCTGTGCTCACTGCTCGACGACCACGACATCTCGTACCTCAAGTGGGACATGAACCGCGATCTCGTCGCACCCACCGACAGCACCGGCCGAGCCGCCGGTCAGGCCCAGACCCGCGCCGTCTACCGGCTGATCGACGAGATCAAGCGCACACACCCCGACATCGAGATCGAGAGTTGCTCCTCGGGCGGTGGCCGCATCGACCTCGGCATCCTCACCCGCACCGACCGCGTGTGGACCAGCGACTGCAACGATGCCCTTGACCGAATCCGTATCCAGCGAGGCGCGTCCTACCTGATCCCACCCGAGCTCATGGGCGCCCACATCGGCCCCAATCGGGCCCATACGACCGGCCGCACCCACACCGTCGCGTTTCGGGGCGCTACCGCGATGTTCGGCCATCTCGGGATCGAATGGAACCTGCTCGCCGCGACCGACGACGAACTCGCCGCAGTCGAACGGATCGTGTCGATGCACAAGGCCCACCGTGCCCTGTTGCACGGCGGACGTACGGTGCGCATCGACGTTGAGGATGAGGCGGTCTCGGCGTTTGTGGTCGTCGCCCCTGACCAGGGCGAGGCGATCGTGTCGGTGAGCCAGATCGCAACCTCACGAGGGCTGCCCATCGGCCCGATCCGCATCCCCGGGCTCGATCTCGACGGCACGTACTGGCTCGAACAGCTGGTGCTCGACGAACGCCGCCTGGGTCTGGCCAAGCAGCAGCCTGCCTGGCTCGAAGGTGTCGAGATCTCCGGACGACAGCTCGCCGTGGCGGGATTGCCGATGCCGATACTCAATCCGGAGACGGCGCTCCTCCTCCATCTGCAGCGTCGCTGAGGTCGATTCGGCAGGCCTCGGAGGCGCCCGGCATCCGGTGACGATTCCGGGCGATCCAGCCATAGATCGGACCCGCAAGCCAGCTGACAGGTGGTCGCACGATCAGGTGCCCGGGAAGCGTCCACATCCCCCCGGCCGCAATCAGCGACTTGCCAATGCCGAGATGGCCTCGCCACGCCGTGCCCTCGGCATCGACCCAGTACGCCGCCGTGGTGACATCGTTCTCGGTAAGGCCGTACTGCTCAAGGTTCAGGATCTGCCACGGCGCAACGCGAACGTCTTCGGGCAAGCGGCGTTCGATCCAGCCAGCGCTGGTGGTGCAGAAGCCGCAATCGCCGTCGAAGATCAGAAGCACCCTGCCATTGTCGCTTGCGGATGCGCAGGTGCGACAATGTCGGCATGCATGACCTCGTGATTCGTGGTGGGAAGGTCGTCGACGGCACCGGTGCAGCACCGGTCACCGCCGACGTGGCGATCGACGGTGACCAAGTCGTTGCCGTCGGTCAGGTCGACCAGGCAGGAACGCGCGAGATTGAGGCCGACGGGGCGCTCGTCACCCCCGGTTGGGTCGACGTGCACACCCACTACGACGGCCAGGCCACCTGGGATCCCGTGATGCGTCCGTCGATCGACCACGGCGTCACCACGGCAGTGATGGGGAACTGTGGCGTCGGCTTCGCCCCGGTCCGCCCCGGCGGCGAGGCATTCCTGATCGAGTTGATGGAGGCGATCGAGGACATCCCCGGTACGGCGCTGCACGAAGGCATCGACTGGCGCTGGGAGACCTTCGGTGAATACATCGACGCGCTGGCCGAGATGCCGCGCACGCTCGATCTCGGCACGACTGTGCCGCACGCGGCGGTGCGGGCCTATGTGCTCGGCGATCGGTGTCACGAGTACGACGTCGACGCAGCCGAGATCGGCGAGATCGCCCGCGTGATGGCCGATGGTGTTCGCGCCGGCGCGCTCGGCGTGTCGACCAGCCGCACGATCCAGCACCGCAGCCGTCACGGCTACGAGCCCGGTACGTTCGCCCTCGATGAGGAATTGATGGCGATCGCTGACGAACTCGCCGGAGTGGGTCGGGGCCTCTTCCAATTCGTGTCGGACAAGACCTACGCCCAGGCCGAGTGGGAATGGCTCGAGCACCTCCAGTCAAAGGGGGTCAATGTCACCTACACGCTCGCCCAGGATCCGGGCGCACCGGAGGCGTATCTCGCCAATATGGACGCCAACCACGCGGCCACGCTCGCCGGCACGCCCACGGCGCCGCAGGTCCCGACCCGCCCCACCGGGCTGCTCTATGGCCTGCAGTCGACGCTGCATCCCTTCCGAGCCCACCCGAGCTATCGAGAGATCGCCGACCGTCCCCATGCCGAGCGCCTCGCAGCGATGTGTGACCCCGAGTTCCGGGCCCGGCTCCTCGCCGAGGAGCCCAAGACGAAAGACCGCTTCATCTGGTACCTCGTCAACAACTTCGCCCAGATGTATCGGCTCGGTGATCCGGCCGACTACGAACCGCCGAAGGAGCAGGGCGCTGCAGCCGTCGCCGAGCGCGAGGGCCGTACGCCGCAGGAAGTCATCTACGACTGGCTGCTCGAGGACGACGGCACGGCGATGATTTTCATGCCGCTCGGTAGCTATGTCGACCACGACCACGAGGCGATCCGGGCGATGATCGAACACCCCGGTTCGATCTTCGGGCTGTCCGACGGCGGCGCCCACTGCGGCCTGATCTGCGATGCCTCGATGCCCACGTACATGCTCACGCACTGGGCCCGCGACCGGAAGCGGGGCCCGCAACTGCCGGTCGAACTCCTGGTGCACAAGCAGACCCAGGCGACCGCTCGGGTCTATGGCCTTCACGATCGTGGTGTGCTCGCACCCGGGATGCTCGCCGACATCAACGTGATCGATCACGCCAACCTCACGCTCCACAAGCCCCACATGATCCACGACCTGCCAGCCGGTGGGCGTCGGCTGGTGCAGGACGCCGACGGCTACCTCGCCACCGTGAAGGCCGGAGAAATCGTCGTCGAACACGACGAGGTCACCGATGCTCGCCCCGGTCGCACGCTGAAGGCCACCGACACCGGGGTGAAGCGGGTCTGATCGCCGCCGCCTCGGTGTGCGCCTTGCGAGCAGCGGTCGGCTGGTGGGCCAGCGATAGTTGTGCTCTTGCGGCGCGCGGAGCGGAGGACAATGGGTGGGCGTGGCTCCTCCTCGGCGCCGGAATGGGACTCGTCCCTGGACTGTTCGCACTGCAGACGATCCGCGAGGCCGATCGAACGGAGCCTGTGACCGATTGATCCGTTATCTCGGATAGGATGTCCGAGATGTTGGAACCACCTGAACTCGGCCCTCGCCTCCGCGACCGTCGCCAGGCCAAGGGACTCACACTCGAAGGCCTCGCGACCGCTTCGGGGGTCTCCCGTTCGATGCTGTCGCAGGTCGAGCGAGGGGAGGCGAACCCCACGTTCGCCACGCTCTGGAACCTCACCCAGGCGCTTGGCCTGAACCTCGACGATCTTGTCACCACCGAACCGGTCGTCGACGACGCCCCGGTCGTGGTGCTCGACCGCGCTGCCACGCCCCGCCTAGACGGCGGCGACGGCGGCGCAGTGCTGTGGCTTCTCGCGCCAGCCGATCGGGTCGGCGACGTCGAGTGGTACGAGCTCTGCCTCGCTCCCGGTGCTCGCCTCGTGTCACAGCCCCACACCGAGGGCACGAACGAGCATGCCACCGTGCTTGACGGTGCCATCTCGGTGACCGCCGGCTACGGCGCCGTCGACGTCGAGCTCGGCGGGACCGCCCGCTACGCCGCCGACGTTCCCCACCAGATCGCCAACCCCTTCGACGAGCCCGCCCGGGTGCTGCTCGTCGTCCTCGGATCAGAGACCCCGTGAGTCGCGCTGCGTTCTACGACCAGATCGAGACGACCCTCGACCAGATGCGCGAGACCGGACTCTGGAAGCCCGAGCGCCTGATCACGTCGCCCCAGGGCGCTCGGGTGCAGGTCGATGGTGCCGGCGAGGTCCTCAATTTCTGCGCCAACAACTATCTCGGACTCGCCGACCACCCCGCCCTCGTCGCCGCGGGCACGGAGGCGATGGGTGAGTACGGCTACGGCATGGCCTCGGTCCGCTTCATCTGCGGCACCCTCGACGCCCACCGCACCCTGGAGCGGGCGATCGCCGACTTCCTGCACACCGAAGACTCGATCACGTTCGCCGCCTGCTTCGACGCCAACGGTGCCGTCTTCGAGCCCCTGCTCGGCGCCGACGACGCGATCGTGTCCGACTCGCTCAATCACGCATCGATCATCGACGGCGTGCGCCTCTGTAAGGCGCGCCGCTACCGCTACGAGACCCGCAACCTCGCCGACCTCGACCGCCAGGTCGCAGCAGCACGCAAGGAGCGTCCCGGCCAGGTGTTGATCGTGACCGACGGCGTGTTCTCGATGGACGGCTTCGTCGCCGACCTCGGGCCGATCTGCGAGGTCGCCGACCGCTACGACGCACTCGTGATGGTTGACGATTGCCATGCCACCGGCTTCATTGGCCCAGGTGGCCGAGGCACGCCAGCGCTGCACGGGGTCGAGGATCGGGTCGACATCGTCACCTCGACCCTCGGCAAGGCGCTCGGGGGCGGCATGGGCGGCTTCGTCGCCGCCCGTCAGCCGTTGATCGACCTGCTGCGTCAGCGGGCACGCCCCTACCTGTTCTCCAACGCGCTCGCTCCGGCCCTGGTCGGCGGCGCGATCGAGGGCCTACGCCTGATCGCCGAGGGCGACGATCTGCGGAACCGACTCGAGGCGAACGCGGCCCGCTTCCGCTCGGCGATGACCGACGCCGGCTTCACGCTGACGGGGGAGGGGCACCCGATCATCCCGGTGATGTTGGGCGACGCCGACCTTGCCGGCCGCTTCGCCGTTCGCCTACTCGCCGAGGGCGTGTACGCCACCGCCTTCTCGTTTCCGGTCGTGCCGAACGGCACCGCCCGGATCCGGACCCAGATGAATGCCGACCACACAGATGCCGATCTCGACGTTGCGGTAGCGGCGTTCACGAAGGTCGGTCAGGAGTTGGGGGTTGTGTCGTGAAGGCCCTCGTGAAGCCCGGTGCCGGACCCGGGCTCGAACTGCGTGACCTGCCGGTGCCTGAACCCGGGCCGGGCGAAGTGCGGATCCAGGTCAGCCGGGCCGCCATCTGTGGCACCGACCTCCACATCGAGGCCTGGGACGACTGGGCCGCAGCCAACGTCACGCCTGGCGTCATTGTTGGCCACGAGTTCGTCGGTGTCGTCGATGCCGTCGCCCCCGA
>NZNH01000004.1 GCA_002694825.1 Acidimicrobiaceae bacterium
ATCTCGATGTCGACACCGATCGCCTCGAGGAAGTCGAAGCTTCCCGATGTCGACGAAGCCTTTCGGTTGCCGTGTTTGCACACCGAGGCGCCGGCGCCGGCAGCGACGAACGCTGCCATGGTCGAGACGTTGAGTGCGTGGGTGCGACGACTCGGGGCGCCTCCGACGCCGACGATGTCGATCGTGGTGTCGGGCACGTTGAGCGGCTCGGCCGCCGCGATCATCGCTCGTTGCAGCCCGGTCAGCTCCTCGACCGTTTCACCCTTGAGCCGGAGACCGACGATGAAGGCAGCCTTCTGCGCATCGGTGGCATGGCCGGCGAGGATCTCGCTCAGGACGGCGGTGCACTCGGCTGCGCTCAGGTCGGCTCCGGCGGTGAGTCGGCCGAGGACTCCGCTCCAGCCGCCGTGTTCGTCAAGACTCATGCTTCTCCCTCGACCCAGTGACGGGCCTCGTCGAGTTGTCGGAGGTGATCGTGCTGCGCGGCAGCGAGCTTGTCCATCCACGCGGCGAGGTCGGGGCGAGCGTGGCCTCGGATCTCGTCGGCGAGCGACTCGTACATCGCTGCCTCGATGGGAAGCCGTCCGGAGAGATCGTCGGTGCCGGGGCGAGCATCGGCCGTGCCGGTTTCCTCGGCGAGCAGGGCGTACAACCCTTGGGCGAGGCCACGGTTGCGCTCCGCCATGCCCCGCAGCACCCCGGCAAGACCCGGTTCGCCATCGACATCGGCCTGTTCGGCGAGGTACTCGGCCCGGGTTACCGCCGCAGTGATCTGGCGGAGACCGGCGCGCAGTGCATCGATCGCCGGGCTTCCTTCGACTTCGCTCATCGGCGGTACTCTAGGGCTCCTGTGCTGAGCGCCCTCAACGTTGCCGCCGTCCGCCGCGGTGCCCTCATCTGTCTCGTGATTGCGGCGCCCGCTGCCGTGGCCAGCAGCCTGCTCGCCGACGACGACAGCGGCGGCAGCACCAACCAATCCAACTGGGTCTTCGTTGCGTTGGCGGCGGTCGTGATCGCCTATCTCGCCGGTGGTGCCGCTGCAGGACGACGAGCGACCGCTGCCCCCTTCGCAAACGGGGCAACAGCCACGCTCAGCGCCTTTGTTGTCGTGCAGGTGATCTTCGGCATCGTGCGCCTCGCACAGGGTGACGGCCTTTCGCCGATCGGACTGATTTTCAACGGCCTCTTAGCGGCCACCATCGGCGTGGTCGGAGCCGGTATCGGCGTGTGGCGAGCCCTGCGAGACACCTCGCCGAACTGACCTCACCGATCGCCCGTCGCGGTCGTCGTTGACCGTGGCACACTGAAGGCGGTGGCGGGGAGCCGACTGGATGGCCGCGGTCCTTCGGGGCTGAGGAAAGTCGGGGCTCCGCAGGACAGGGTGCTGGCTCACGCCAGTCGAGGTGACTCGCAGGAAAGTGCCACAGAGAACAGACCGCCGGCGGGCTCGTCTCGCCGGTAAGGGTGAAACGGTGCGGTAAGAGCGCACCAGCATTCCCGGTGACGGGGATGGCTCGGCAAACCCCACCCGGAGCAAGGTCACGCAGGGAGAGAGCGGTCCGCTCGTCGACACTCCCGGGTCGACTGCACAGATGGATGGTCATCCACGGGCCGCAAGGCCCCGGACAGAACCCCGCTTACAGGTCGACTCCCCGCCACCGCCCTACACTCGGCGTCCCTCTTGATACCCCAGATCGAGTTGTGCATCGAGATCCGCTCAGAGCACCAGGAAGCCAATCAGCTTTCGGGAGGCTAACCGGGTTGGTCGCCGAAGAAGACTGCTGGAGCCACGAGATCGACAAACAGGTTCACCGCTCCCGTCTCGGCATCGAGGTGAAGCCCATCTGTGCGCGGGTAGCGCATCGGGTCGGCGTCAATCAAGGGGCCAACGTCGAGCACGTGCACGTGAGGCTCTTCTGCGACCGCCGCAACGATCTCACGATACGCATTCATCCGTGCAGGGCTGTATCCGGGAAGCAACTCAGGATCAAGCGGCACAGGAGGGGCAAGAATCAAGACCTGCGCGTTTGCCTTAGCGGCTTCTTGAACCATCGAGTCGTAGGCAAAGCGCATCACCGGGCCAAGAACGCCGTCAGAGATATCGTGCCACTCGCCCGTTCGGATCAAGAGGTGGTCGATGAACGCCGCACCGTGATCCATGACCACAACGAGGTCGATGTCGCCAGAGATCGAGGATCGACATTCTCCCTCCAGCGACTCGAAGAAAGGCGTTCCCCAATCAGCCCATGAGTGAGGGCCGAAAACCGGCGAGCAAACGGCCCACGCCGCGACCTTCGCGAGACCACCATTCGCATCAACCCAGCCGGTGAAGGCGCCCCGAGCCTCAAAGGCCGCCGAGTCGCCCACAAGGAGCACCGACGCACCAGCCGGCACCTCAATAGGCCAGGTCGGGGCCACGCTCGAAGGTGGTGCGGGTGCGGACGTCACCTCGTTTGGCGGCAGTGGAAGTGACGAAATCGATGTAGGGACGGTCGTCTTCGATACGAGGGCGTCAACAGTGGCAGCGGCTATGTCACGTTCAGAGCTTCCGCTGAATCCGATCGCTGCGACAACCAACGTTGACGCGAGGGCGGCAGTCGCCCCGCCAAGTGAGAGCAATGGTCGACGCAATCGATCACGTCGGCGAATTGGGCCCTCGAGGACTCGGTGCGACGACTCGGCAAGTACGAGCGTGACGGCGATCGAAATAACCGGCGGCGCGTCGACCAAAACCAGCAGCGGCCAGTGGAAAAGGTAGATCGCGTAACTCCGGTGCCCTAGCCAGCTGACCACTGCCCCGCCGAACAGCGCATCGGCCAGCCCGCTATCAGTCACGGACCACGCAACGAGGATCGCTGCCGCAAAGGCGAGCCCAATTAGTGCGCCCTGCGCCACCAATGGGTCGTCTTCGGCCAGAGTCGCGACGCAGAACGCAATACCCCCGAAGGCGAAAGCAGTCACCCAAGTGGGAACTCGAAAGCTCGGCCGTTGCAGAACTGCAACGGCAACTAGTGCACCAGCCAGGACTTCTGCGAAGCGCACCGGCGTCGCGTAGTACGCGTCGGCGGTATCCCACCAGACGGCGTAACCAGCGACGACCACTACCACTCCGACGACGAGCGCCCTGCGTGCGCCAAGGCTGAGAACGATTAACGGCCATACCACGTAGACCTGTTCCTCGATCGCCAGGCTCCACATGTGAGCGAGCGGTGAAGGCGCCTCGAAGATCTCCCAGTACCCATCCCCCGAAGCCGCGGCCCACCAGTTATGGGCATAGAGGGTCGCAGCGAGCGCTGCGTCCAGCGTGTTATCAACCTCGCCACGAATAACCACAACGGCCAAAACCGTCACCGAGACTGTGGCGAGTGCTGCGGGCAGCAATCGACGGGCCCGCCGGCTCCAGAACGACGCAAGGGATGCCCTGGTGAGGACGTAGTCACCGAGCAGGATTTGCGTGATCAGAAATCCTGAAAGGGTGAAGAAGACTGAAACACCGATCCAACCGCCGGGCAGCAACTCTGGCCATGCGTGATAGAGAACCACAACAGCCACAGCCAGACCACGAAGTCCGTCAAGAGCTGGAACATGACGGTGCTCAGCCACGAATGGTCAGTCTTGTCCATCTTTGCACTCCAATGCACGTCTGTGCTTTACGTGCGGTCACAGCCATCCAAGCCGTTCACGTGCGTCCCCGGCTCACTCCCCTGCCACGACGGCTCGGCCGCAGCGAGACGCTGTGCCGTGCCCTACGGTGACGTCATGTTCACGACAATCGTTGTCTGGGTCGTTGGTCTCACCGTCGGGTACGTCGGCCTTCGCGCGATCCGCACTCGGAGCTGGTCACGCCCCGATCGCTCTGAGGATTGACCCTTCAGGCGACGGCGAGCGCCGGGATCTGTCGAGTTGAGCAGTCCCGTGTGGCTCGCACTCAGTGGGTTCGGATCGCCGCCGTGATTGCACCGTCGGCCATCGCCGCACGAGTGGCATCGTCGGGACGACGGAGCCGTTCGAGCGTGACACCGATGATCTCGCCGCTGCACGGGAAGCCGGGTGGATACGGCCCGACGGGTGCACCCGTGTCGATGCCGACATCGAACGTCTCGCCACTCATCGAGAAAATGATCGGAACGGTGCGATCGAGACGAGCGTGGTCGACCTCAACATCGTCCACCGCGAAGGTCAGATCGCCGCCTGCGCCGAAACCACCGTCATGGTCGTAGCGAAGCCGGAGCACATGACGTCCAGCCGAAAGAGGCTGGTGATCCCGAACCGTCGTTACGACATGGCCGAAGAGGTTGTAGACGTAGGACGCGACCCCTTCCGTGTCGAGATACATCGACCAGCCCGCCATGTTGCCGCCCTGACAGGCGATCACGCCATGAGCCGGCGCTCCTTCGGGCACGATGAGCTCGGCGGTGATCTCATGCGAAGCATTCTTGAGATTGACGACCGAACTCTCCGGCATCCGCACATGTGCGGTGGTGTACGTCATCTTGGTGACCCCATCAAGACTGTGCGGCACCCGAAGCGCACCACCCCGCGGTGATCCTGCATCTCGCAGGGGAAAGACCCCGTTAGCTCCGGCCTCGCGCTCGAAAAGGGCTCGGAGCTCAGCCAGCTTTTCGGGAAACGTCTCGGAGAGATCGACACTCTGAGAGAAGTCGTTGGTGATGTCGTACAGCTCCCAGTGTTCGTCGGGGCCGTCGAACTCGTAGGCCGCAAGCCTGATCCACGGCACTCGGCCGTGGAAGCACGAAGCCATCCAGCCGTCGTGGTACACGGCTCGATTGCCAAGGATCTCGAAGTACTGCGTGGTGCGCCGACTCGACGCCGCCTCATCGTCGAAGGAGTACCCCATGGGTGTGCCGTGCACCGGCATTTGTTCGATCCCGTCGACGTGGTCGGGCCACGGCACGCCTGCGGCCTCGAGGATCGTGGGAGCGATGTCGACGACATGATGGAACTGGCTTCGCAAACCGCCCGCATCGGTGATGCGAGCCGGCCACGACACCGCCAACCCGTTGCGTGTGCCGCCGAAGTGCGAGGCGACCTGTTTCATCCACTGGAACGGAGCATCGAGCGCCCAGGCCCAGCCGACGTTGAAGTGGTTCTCGCAACGTGCTGACCCGAAATCATCCATGTGTTCGAGGAGCCACTCGGGATCTTCCGGCACACCGTTCTGGAAGGACGGCGCACTCCACGCACCATGGATGGTGCCCTCAGCGGATGCCCCATTGTCGCCGGTGACGTACAGCACGAGCGTGTTCTCCCCCACCCCGAGCTGGTCGACGGCGTCGAGGACCCGTCCGACCTGGGCATCGGTGTGGGCCATGAACGCCGCGAAGACCTCCATGAGCCGGGTGGCAACGGGCTTGTACTTGTCGGGGTAGTCCTCCCATGCCGGGACCTGCGCCGGCCGAGGCGTGAGTGTCGTGTCGGCCGGAATCACACCGAGCGCGATCTGCCGCTCGAAGATCTCCGTCCGAAGCCGATCCCAGCCCTGGTCGAACGTGCCCTCGAATCGCTCGATCCACTCCGGCGCGACATGGTGCGGCGCATGCACCGCGGCAGGAGCGAAGTAGCAGAAGAACGGGCGATGCGGAGCCGACGCCTGCTGACGTTGGATCCAGGTGATCGCCTGGTCGGCGAGATCCTCGGTCAGGTGGTAGTCGTCACGACCGAGGTGGGGTTCGATCGGCGTGGTCTGGTCATAGACCGCCGGCTCCCAGTGCGACGCCTCGGCACCGATGATGCCGTAAAAGCGATCGAAGCCCATCCCGGTGGGCCATCGGTCAAAGGGCCCCGCCGGGCTCTGCTCCCACGACGGCGTGAGATGCCATTTGCCGAAGGCGCCCGTGCTGTAGCCGTGCCCCCGCAGGATCTCGGCGACGGTGGCCGCCTCCTTCGGGATTGCGCTGTCGTACCCGGGAAAGCTGTTCGCGATCTCGGTGATGCCGCCCATGTGCACCGCATGATGATTTCGGCCAGTGAGAAGAGCTGCCCGAGTGGGGGAACACAACGCCGTCGTGTGGAACTGGTTGTAGCGAAGCCCGGCACGCGCCACCCGGTCGACTGTCGGGGTGGGCACCGGGCCGCCGAATGTGCTGCAGGTGCCGAAGCCGACGTCGTCGAGCAGGATCAAGACGACGTTGGGGGCATCGGCTGGAGGCCGCAGTCCTTGAAGGGGAACGGCCTCGGACTCGTCGAGGAGTCGGCCAACGGTGCCGGCGAACGGCGGCGTCGGGTTCGGTAGGCGATCACCGCTCATTTTGACTCCATGCTGGCGAGATCGAAGCAATGCATGACCTGGCGAATCCGATCTGCGTTGCCCGTGAGGTGCACGCTCCCATGGTCGATCGCGTCGGCGAGCGACACTCGATTCGTCAGCAGCGCCGCCCACGTTTCGAGATCAAGCCGTATCTCGAGCTCGGCATCTGCACCATCGGTCGGGACGGCGACGCTGCGGCGCAGATGAAGGCCGGTGTGGGTCCCGTCATCGAAGACGAAGCGAAGGTGCTCGTCGATCCCGGCAGCCCGTTCCGGGATCAGCAGCACCCGGAGGGTCGACACGAAAACGTCGGGTGGACTGTTCGTGATGTCGCGATGAGAGAAGCGGTGGATCCGGAAACGGCGCATGTCCACGTGCCCCTCGAGTTCGAGCGCGCGGGTCAAAGCCCAGTTCCGGAGATTTGCCGAGGTCGTGCGTTGCGAGATCGCTCGCCAGGCGCGTGCGAGCAGGTCGCGGTCTGCGGCCGTTCCGCCGTCGAGTCGACCGGTGTCGTCGGGCTCGACATGGATCAACCATGAGCCGAGTTCGACCGCCCAGCGCAGATCGTTCTGATCGATGGCATCGGCGATCCGTTGGCGGACGACCTCCGCTCCCCCGAAGCCCTCGATCAGGCGCCGGCAGCGTTCGGCCTTGTCGAGCGGCAGCAACTTGGCGTCGTCACCGTCGAACCATCCCCGAAGCCCTGCGTAGATCTGACGCACATGGTGTTCGGCAAGCCCATAGAACTGCCGAGTGAGATAGCTGCGGCCGAAGTCGTCGGGAAGTTGCGCGAAGCTCGTGAGCTCGTCGGCCGTCAGTCCTCGGTTGATCCCTCGAACGGTCTGATCCCACAGAAACTGCACGGAGTCTCGATACGTCTCGACCTCGGCGGAGATCTGCTCGGCGCCGCTCAGCGGCGGTCCGTGCGCGCCGACGAGGTGCTCCGCATCGAGTCCGGCGATGTGATCCAAGCCGCTGAGCAGGATGCGCGGATCTCGGTATTCCTCGCCCCGGATGGCGAAGACATTGAAGAGGGCGGGCCAGACGATGTTGTGCACGCAGGTTCCCTTTTCCGGGAACCAGATGGTGATCGAGTCGTCGGCGTCCGACGGTGCGGGAGTGAACTCGCACGTGAGTCCGGCGACCTTGACCGACATGGCGTCGGTGATCGTCCGAGTCGGTGCCACGAAGCCAGGCGTGAACGGTGCGTGCTCCGAGCGTCGGAACTCCCGCCCAAGCCCCACATTGATCAAGCCGTCGGGCCCGTCGGTGTCGAGGAGCATGCCGAATTGCTGCACGAGCCCTCGGCTCGCCGCTGCGCTGACCTCGGAGGTGACCCGACGGCGATTGCCGACGATCCCGTGATGCCCCCAAATGTCGATGTCGCCACCGACCTCGTCGAGCACGGCCTGGGTACCGGCGACATAGTGAAAGTGGGTGTAGATCACCGCCGCGATCGGCGCTGTGGTGACCTCGCGCAGCGCACAGAGCGCTGAGATCATCTCCTCGTTGGACTCACCCGTGTCGATGACGATGACGCCTTCCGGCCCTTCGACGAACGTCTGGTTGGAGAGGCCGTTGCCGACAAAGCACCACACCCCATCGGTGACCGACCAGAGCTTCGGCGTGAACCGCTCGGTGTGCTCCACCAGATCCCGATGGCCAAGCTGCCCCTCTGGCCCGACGATGGTGAACGAGTCATCAGGCGCGAATGAATCCCCAGTCATTCGGCGAGTATTGCAGCTGTGGTTGCAGCGTTCTTCAGCAGAACTCGCCATGGTCTGTCACCATGGACGTCATGAACGTGAGTCACCAGCCTCCCCTCTCCGAGGAGCAGCTGCGCTGGATCGAACACGTTCACCAACTCGAGTACGTCGATCATGCCGTCCCTCGTCGCACCGGTGCCGTCGCGATGGCCCTTGCAATGCTCGACCGTGAACTGCCGATGAGCAGCCGTCAGATCGCGTCGTTCGCACGGATGGGGCACGAGACCGTTCGCCGCGGCGCCGACGCGCTGACCGAACTCGGGCTGATCGACCGCCACCGTCGGCCCAGACTCGAAAACGGTGTGAACGGGTCGGCCTGACGGTCACCTGCTCAGGCGGGTGGCGAGGTAGCGGTCGAAGTCATAGACGTTCCGCTCGAGATACGACAGCGGTGCCCGATCGAACTGCGGGCGGTCGACGCTTCGACGAATCCCGGCGACCACGGGATGGTCCTCGCTGTTGACCTGGTCGACGAGTGCATTGATCCCGGCGACGAGCTCGTCGGGG
>NZNH01000005.1 GCA_002694825.1 Acidimicrobiaceae bacterium
TCGCCGCCGTCGACACCGACCGCTACAAGGTCGAGCCGATCGGGATCACCCGCGACGGTCGGTGGGTTTTCGCAGAAGCGGCACGGACGGCGCTCGAGGACGGCGCCGACGCGATGCCCGATCGTCTCGAGGCTGTCGGCCCCGAGGTCCAGCCGTTACCGACGCTCGCCGACTCCGGGGCCGCCCCCACCGTCGTTCTGCCCGTCTTGCACGGACCGATGGGTGAGGACGGCACGGTGCAAGGTCTGCTCGAACTCGCCGGGGTGCCGTACGTCGGTGCTGGTGTCCTCGCCTCGGCGCTCTGCATGGACAAGGTCGCCTGCAAGGACCATCTCGCCGGCCACGGACTCCCGCGGTGCGCCTATCGATGGATCACGATCGACGACGGCATCGTGCGCCGCCCCGACGGCAGCCGGGTGCACCTCCTCACCGAGGTCGACGCTGCGATCAACGAGCTTGGTCTCCCGATGTTCGTGAAGCCCGCCAACATGGGATCTTCGGTCGGCGTGTCGAGGGCCACGACCGCCGATGAGGTCGCAGCAGCGATCGAGTTGGCGGCGACCTATGACCGTGAAGTCATCCTCGAAGAAGAGGTCATCGGCCGCGAGATCGAGATCGCCGTGCTCGGAAACGAGGATCCCGAGGCGAGTGTCGCCGGCGAGATCGTGCCGGGCGCCGACTTCTACGACTACGCCGACAAATACGACGACGGCGCCGATCTCCTGATCCCCGCACCGTTGACGAGCGACGAACTCGCGGAGCTCCAGCGCCTTGCGATCGGTGCGTATCGCGCCTGCAAGGTCGAGGGGCTGGCCCGCGTCGATTTTTTCTTCGAGGATGGGTCCCGCAACACCGCCCGCTCCCGAGGCTGGTTGATCAACGAGATCAACACCATGCCGGGGTTCACGCCGATCTCGATGTATCCGAAGATGTGGCAGGCCAGCGGTCTCGGCTATGCGTCGTTGATTGATCGCCTTGTGGGGCTGGCGCTCCAACGCCACGCCCGTCAATTGCGACACACTCGCACCGACCACTAGCGAACGGGCTGGACGCCTCTCGCTCGTTGTTGCGCCACGTCCACCTCGTTCGAACGAGGCCTCAAAACGAGGTGGCGGCACACCAACGATGACACTCACCGCCCGGTTTCGCCCGGTTGAACGACACCGGCAAGTCCAGCACCCGATCGCATCACCGTGGTGATGTGAGGGTCAGCCGACCGCCTCAGTCACGCTTCACCGGTTTGAGCACTGGCCGGCCGAGCTCGTCTGGCTCAAGCGCCGAAATCTGTGACATCGCAAGTCCCCCAACCTTCTGCACCATCTCTGCAAGTTGTTCGGGGCTTGTGACGTCGCTGCCGAACTTCGCCCGTACGGCGGCAGCCGACGCAAGTTCGTGGGGATCCCCCTTCCCTTCGGGCCGCTTGACCCCTGGCTTGGAGTAGTCCGTCTTCTTGATCCGATTGGAGATCATGTCCCCCAGGGCATAGGTCTTGATAACGAGACCGTCTCTGACCCCCGCATTCTTGGCGGCGTCAGCGAGCCGGAAGAGGTACTTTCCGCTCTTGAATGCCGCTTCGCCCAGCGTCTTGCCGTGGCGATGGATCTCTTTGAGCGCATCCGCCATGTTCTCCGTGATGGCATCACCACCCTGGGCGGCGGTCTGACGAATCTGTTTTCCGATCTGAAGACCTTGAACCGCATGGTTCACGGCGCCATCGGTGAGGTACGCCTCGTTGGCAAAGAGGTTGCCCTCAGAAATCTTGTCACGCAGCAGTGTGAGGTGGATCTCGACATTTCGCTCTGCGTCGGCGACCGCAGTTCCAACCAGTCCCTTTGAGGCGAGTTCATGATGCTCAAGAGCACCTTCGAGTTCCTTGCGGATCTGGGCGACCTCGGTCAGTTTTTCCTCATAAATCCGGTTGGCCGAAGACAGCATGAGCTGCTCCTTGCCAACATCGGCATCCTTCTTGCCAGCGACGAGCGCAGCAGCAACGTGCTCAAGGCTTTCCTGCGGGGTGACATCCTCGCTCGGCACGTCCACCAGCGCACGCGCCTCGGGGTGGAGACTTTCGACCGGCACCTTCGATAGGCCAACCATCTTGCGGGTGACTTCTCGGTAGTACGCAAGATGTCGATCTTGCGCCATGTTGTAGAGGACAAGCGGCGTTGCCGACGCCTCGAGGTGTGCCTGCCATCCCGTCAACGTTGTGTAGTGACGAACCTTTGCGAGTGCCCAGGACCGCTGCTCCATGAGGTCCGCCCCGACAACGTCTGCGTCAGCGTCGGTGCGAGAGGCGACACCACCCGCAGCCGCGCCGACCCGAGCTCCTTCCCCCACCGCCTGAAGTCCTTGGCCACCTGCATCGGTTGTGCCATGCATGAAATCCAGCGCATAGACGTTGATGTCGAATACCACACCCGACTCCATGCCCCACTCTTCGTCCTTGCTGAAGATCTCATTGAAGACTGCCACGGCATCTTCAGTAGATGTGCCTTTGAGGTTGGCATCAATGTCACTTGAGAGTGACTGCGAACCGGCTGCCGACGCCGACGTGAGCCCGCCTTCTTCGGCTTGCTTGCTTTCGATCTTCAACATCGTCTTCGCGAAGACGCGGTCGTGGGAGCGCTGTCGGAAGACAAGCAATTGCTCCATGACTTTCTCGGTCTCGGGGTTGCCAATGAGCGCATGCTTCGCCCGTACCCAGCTCGATGCGAATGCCGACGTATGGATGTTCCTGCAGACGGCATCATTGTTTTTCATCTGCTGCGCAGCTCGGAGTGGGAAAGCCGTGACCTGCTCGGCGGTCACCGGCTGCGTGAAGTCTGGAGGCGCCGCCCGCCCAGAACCGGACGGTTCATCATCGGCGCGGCGCACGATTTCAGAACCCGACCGCTCCTGAGTTGCTAGCCGATCGCCGTGTCCACGTGATGCAGCGCCCCGCCGTCGAACCCGCTCGGTTGGGGCGGACCCGCGTTCGACCGGGTCAGTTGCCGACTCGTTTCGGCGGATCCGGGACACGCCCTGCCCTGCTGCCGCGTTGGATTCTTGTTCGGCTCGTTCATCTGCACCGAGCACCGAGCGCTTTCGCTGCAGATGCATCGCCGCCGACGTCACCGCATCGGATTGCCTGCTTCGACGACGGTCTCCATCACGGTCGCCGACCGACCGGCGCCGAACGTGAGCGTCCACTCCCGCCTGAAATGCCCCCAGTGTGGCGCTTGTCTTTCTGCCGACAGGCTCGCTCGGCGCAGCTTGACGCTGACCCTCAGCGGCTGCGTCCTCAACGTCTCTCTTTCGACCGACCCTTCGAAACACGACACGATCCTAGAAGGCCAATCCCATCACCGAAAGACGAGTCGATTCCGCTCACGACGCGCAAATGTGCAAGGAGACGGACATCCAATGCTCCACCGACGCACGACACCGGTCCGAGAAAGCTGTGAAACGGGTTCTGACCGTGAGCGGCTTGAAGCCGGTTGCTCAGCTACCTCTCGGTACAGCGACCAGGAAGGGCTTTCAGACAGCGCGCTGCTTAATCACCAAAGCTGCTCGCGGTGGGCCCAGCACTGCGATCTCGCACGCGAACCAAAGATCGCTTGAGCGCCTGATCGTGCGACCTTGAAATCGGCCCGCGGTCCCTAGACAGCATGACCGGACTAGCTTTTTTGTACGTACGGTGAAATCCATCATTGGCCGTGCTCGCTTGACACGAAGAAACAAAAAGCCGCTCAACGACGGTTGCATCCGGCCGATGGTTGACGATCAGGAAGGAGGAGCCCGGGTCATCATGTGCCGACGTCACACGAACACACGACTGCGACTCGGCTTCTTCGCTGCGTCAGCGGCCGCGTTCGCGCTCGCCTTCGTTGTCGCAGCCCCAACCGTGGGCGTGGCAGCGACCGAGCCGGCGGCCGACGAGACGCTCTCGATCAACGGCTCGGGGCGCTACGCCGATCAACTTGCGCACGTCGTGCTCGAATACGGCGCTGATGTCGAGTACAACCCGTACGCACTCCTCGTCGAGTTCGAGTCCGATGCCGACCCGGCCGATGTCGACGACCTCCTCGAGCGTGCCCACGCAGCGCTTGTCAGACGCTTCGGCGAGAGCGACATCTACCTTCTCGAGACACGAGCCGACCTCATCAAGGCCCAAGAAACGCTCGAAGCGCATCCTGCAGTCCGTCAGGTTGCACTCGACACCACCGTTCAAGTCTCCACGAGCAATGATCCCGAGGCAGGGTCGCTCTGGGGACTCTTCGACACGCATGGCATCAATGCAACCGCAGCCTGGGATCTCGCTGGCACCGGTGCTCCCGTTGTCGTCGCAGTGATCGACAGTGGCGTTGACACCGACCACCCCGACCTTGCCGACAACATCTGGACGAACCCTGGCGAGATTGCCGGAAACGGTATCGATGATGACAACAACGGCTTCATCGACGACATCCACGGCTGGGACTTCGTGGAGAACGATGCCACCCCGAACGACGACAACGGACATGGCACCCATGTCGCCGGAACCATCGCCGCCGTTCGCGATAACGGCATCGGTGTCGCCGGGGTCGCCGATAACGCCCGCATCATGGCGCTGCGCTTTCTCAATGCAGACGGCAATGGCTACACCTCGGCCGCTCTTGCTGCGCTTGAGTACGCCATCGATAACGGCGCACCGATCTCCAACAACTCCTGGGGTGGAGGCGGCTTCAACACTGCGCTCTCGTCACTCATCGCCTCGAATGCCGATACCCATCTCTTCGTCGCTGCCGCCGGGAACTCCGGACTCGATATCGATTCCTCACCGCAATATCCGGCGGCGTACAACGCGACGAACATCCTGAGCGTCGCGGCCCACAATTCGTCCGGCTCACTGGCCGGCTTCAGCAACTACGGAACCACTGCCGTCGATATCTCAGCACCGGGCGTATCGATTCGCTCGACATGGCCTGGCAGCGGATACCGCTCGAAAAACGGCACCTCGATGGCCGCCCCCCACGCCGCAGGTGTAGCTGCGCTGCTCTTGGGGGCCGACCCCGGCTTGTCGCCATCGGAGATGATCGACACCTTGCTGCAGGCCGGTCGACCGGATGCAGCCTTCGAGGTGGTTCGCTCCGGGTCGGCACTCGACGCCGAAAAGGCGCTTCAACTCACCGGCGACGGTCCGACCGTGACACTCAGCGGCCAACCCGAAGAGACGACCTTGATGATCGGTGCCCAGCTGTCGCTGACCGCAGCTGCGACCGCTTCCAACGGAACTGACCTTTCCTCAACGGTCACCTGGAGCAACCAGTCGGGAGCCCTTCTGGGCACCGGACCGTCGCTGACCACGACTCTCGACGAGGTCGGGACGGTGGTGATCATCGCCGAGGCCACCGATACCGAGAATCGGCTTGGTCGTGCCCAACTGACACTTGAGGTCATCCACCCAACGGTCGTTCTCACCCATCCGAACGACGACGTGACCGCCGTTTCCGGCGAATCACTCGCCGTCGAATGGACCTGGAACGGGTCGTCCGACTCGACCGCCGCGCTCGCGCTCGCACCACTCACCGACGTCGACCATGAAGTGAGCAACGGCACCATCAGCGATCACTCAACCACGATCGTGCCGATCGACATCGACGACGACACGACGGTGGACAATCTCACCGTCAGCCTGCGGGCAGATCACACCTATCTTGGCGACCTGACGGTTCGCCTCATCTCGCCATCCGGTACCGAGGTCGTGCTCGTTGAGCGCCGCGGGAGTTACGGCAACGATTTCGGCACTGGCAACGACGACTGCACCGGCTCGCCAGCCCAGTTCACCGATACCGCCGAACGCTTGGTCTCCGACGGGGTTGCCCCGTTCACCGGATCGTGGCGCCCTGAAGAAGCTCTCTCTGCATTCGACGGCGAGTCAGCGCAGGGAACGTGGGAACTCCACGTTCAAGACCACGCCTCCGCTGATACCGGAGCCGTGCATTGTGTCGGGCTCACCCTGCTCGACGAGACGGGTGCATCAACACTCATCACCGACCTGTCTCTTGTCGATGAGGCCACCACGATCTCTCACGATGCACTCCTCGACGCAGCAACAGCATCCCGCAACCGGTTGGTGATGATCGGCGACGGCTTCACCACGGCTGCAGCCCCTGGGGAGGTCGTGATCCCGGCGACTCTGCTTGCCCCCTCGGCACCGATTGACATCGTCACCGAAGCGGGCGATCAGTCCGTCATCATCTCGTGGAGCCCCGCCTCTCCCGAGGCCAACCCTGCGACATCGTTCACGGTGACCACCGTCGGCGGCGGGCCGACCTGCACCTGGACCAGCGGCCCGCACACCTGCGAGATCAGTGGGCTCACCAATGGCACGCCCTACACCTTCACGGTCACAGCGAGCAACGCAGCCGGAATCAGTGACGCCTCGGCCTCGTCACCGACGACCACACCGTTCGGCGTCTCCGTGGATGATCTCGCGCTCACCGACAACGGCGATCTCACGTGGACGACCACTGTCGACGGCGCCGAGGTCGCGGCATACGACGTCACGTACCAGCCGATCGTCTCAACCTCGGTCGACGACAACGACGGGCAAATCGTCGGCGGCTACTACCCGGGCATCGACGCAACCCGCCACATTGCGAAGATCTCCGGATGTGGCGCCACCATCGTCGCCCTGCAGTGGATCGTCACCGCTGCTCACTGCGCCCCCTCTCCCGGTGACGATGTCATCTACGGGCTTGAGTATTGGGCCGAGGCGTACCAGCTGCCGGCCGAGCAGCAATCAAGCCACCTTGCCGAGATCGATCTCGTTTACCTGCATCCTGAGTACAACGCCTTAACATTCGAAAACGACATTGCGGTTGCTCGACTGACAACCAGCGTCGATCTGCAAGCCGCCACGCCGATTGCGCTCCACAATCCCCCAGCAGACAGCGAACTCGCTGAAGGTCAGGCCCTCACCGTTGCTGGGTGGGGGCATACCTCATGGGGCGGTTCGTCCAGTGACCGACTCAAGGCCGCCACCATTTTCGTCGACACCGGCTGCGGTCAGTACCCAACCAGCGAGATCATCGACCCTGCGATGTTCTGCGCCGCAGCCCCGAATACCGACTCGTGCCAGGGCGATAGCGGTGGGCCGGTGGTGCTCAGCGACGACTACGGAATCTCCTCACTCGCAGGCGTCGTCAGCTGGGGCTACGGCTGCGCCCAGGCGGCCTACCCCGGGGTGTACACGCGGGTGTCGAACTACACCGACTGGATCAAATCCCATACGGGTTCGGCGTGGAACTCGGTCCGTGTCGTCACGGACTCGACGACCCCTACGGTGACCTTGCCGGGGGTCGTGCCCGGCGCCTCGTACCTGATCGAAATCAGCGTCGAAACCTCGAGTGGCACCCGTGCCCTCTCAGGCGAACCAGTCCAAGCCGCCGAACGACCCAGCCCACCACCGCCCCCCACCGCCCTGAATGCCACCGTGGAGGGAACCATCGCCACGGTTTCCTGGACGCCACCCGAGGTCGACGGTGACGTAGCGATTGTGTCGTACACCGTCTCAACCGATCCCACCACCACTGGTTGCACGACGGCGACGACGTCATGCACGCTCACCGGTCTCGCCGCCGCCACCAAGTACACCGTTTCGGTGCATGCGACCACGGCCTTCGGGGACGGAGAAGCCGCCCAGCTTCTAGTCACCACACCCCATAGCTTCACGGATGTCTCGACGGCTGGGTGGCGGAACGACGCGGTCTCCTGGATGCAGCAGTCCGGCATTACGAATGGGTGCAGTCCGACTCAGTTCTGTCCTGACGCCGGGATGACGAGAGAGCAACAGATCACGTTTCTCTGGCGATATGCGGGTGAGCCCTCGCCTGGTCCGGCAACGCCGTTCGTCGACCTTCCTGCTAACCGCTACTTCACCGACGCAGTGACGTGGGCCTACAACACCGGGATCACTTCCGGAGTAAGCCCGACCCGATTCGGCACCGGACAGACGGTTACTCGAGCGCAGGCGGTCACGTTTCTTTGGCGATATGCCGACCAACCCCCGTCGAATGGGCCCAATCCCTTCGAAGATGTCGACCTGTCGCGCTACTTCGCCGAGGCGGTGCGCTGGGCGTACGAGAACGGCGTGACGACTGGAACGTCGGCGACCACGTTCTCCCCTGACCAGCAGGTGACGCGAGTCCAGTTCGCCGCCTTTCTCTCACGCTACGACGCCTTGAACTGAACAGGGTTCATCTCTGACTCCGTGGGTTTTCGACGACGATGGTCGATGTCGAACCTCACGCTGCGTGGTCAACGCGTTGACATCCGCACCAGTAGGTCGTCGCGGCGCACTACTGTTTTTGTGTGGTGACCGTCACAGGTCACTACTGTGTGGCTTGGTGATGCGACCACCATCGATGCGATCAAATCGAACCAGAGGAAAACATGGATTCAACTATTGCCCTATTGAGCGAGGATCAATACGACCTCGTCTATAACGCCTTGTCGTTCGGCACGGCCGTCATGCTCGGTGCTTTCGTCTACTTCCTGACGCAGATGAGCGCCGTCAACAAGGAATACCGCCCCGCCGTTGCGGCGTCGGCCGTCGTTGTCGGTATCGCCGGCTACCACTACTTCCGGATCTGGGATGCATTCGGAGCGGGTTCGATGAACGAGGGCTACCGCTACGCGGACTGGCTCATCACCGTGCCGTTGCTCGTCATCGAGCTGCTCATCGTGCTCGGCGTTGCTTCCGATCAGCGTAAGCAGCTCATGAAGACGCTTGTTCCGGCGACCGTCCTCATGATCGGCCTTGGTTACCCGGGTGAAGTCGCCGACTCCAACAGCACGAAGTGGATCTTCTGGGTCCTCGCCATGATCCCGTTCGTGTACATCCTCTACACCCTCTACGGCCAGCTCCAGGCGGCAGCCGCACGCGAGACGCCCGCCGTCTCCGCTGCGATCAAGAACGCCACCATGGTGTTGCTGATCACCTGGCTGGTGTACCCGATTGCGTACCTGTTCCCCGTCTTCGACGACACCTCCGGGACGCTCGAGACCCTGCGTCAGGTCGGCTACACCGTCGCTGACATCACCTCAAAGGGCCTGTACGGCCTGATGGTCCTCGGGATTGCAAAGGCTCGAAGCGGGAGCAGCAGCCCCGTCTGATCGAGCGTTCTTCTTGAACACCGACGCTCGGGTCGGAGGTCGCTGCCCCAGCCAGCGGTCTCCGGCCCGACGTCGTTTTCGGTCGACGCGCCTCCTGGGCGACTCTGCCGAACGGCCGATGGCGTGTCGCTACGCCGGCTCGAGCGCAGCCCGGAGAAAGCGGATGAGCTCCTGGCGACGGGCGACCGCCCCCCGCAGGGAATCGGAGATCCCCATCGCCCGTTGGACTTCGAGCTCGGTCGCTACCCCGACCACGGTCGAGTAGAGCGACAGCAGGAGCATTTCGGGGTCGCTGGACTTCATCCTTCCGGCATCCATCTCACGCTGGAGAAAGTCACGGGCCCGGTCGAAGATCGGGGCGGTGTGGGCGCTGAGCCGGTCGATCGACAATGACCCCGGCCGGGTGACTTCCCGAATCAAACCCAGCAGTTGGGGTCGACGAACGGCGAGGCGGAAGACCCGCTTGACGATCGCCTCGACCTGATCGAGGCCGCCGATACCTCGGGCGGCTTGCTCTTCGAAGACCTTCACGAGGTCCGAGGCAGCGCGGTCGACGACCGCTTCGAAAATCGCCTGCTTCGATGGGAAGTAATACAGAA
>NZNH01000006.1 GCA_002694825.1 Acidimicrobiaceae bacterium
CGGCTTGGGCTCGCGCTCGCCGACTCCCGGGGCCGCGCACCGGCGCCCGCGGTACGTAGACCCAGCCGACGCCAGGGATCGGCTTGCCGCCGATCAGGCGCCCCTCGTCGAAGAGCCACTCGTGGGTGCCGTGGAATTCCTGAAACGAGTCATTGCTCAGCACGACCGCGTTCGCCCGGTTGGCAACCTGCAGGATGAAGGTGTCGCCGCGGCCGATGACGCCAGCCGGAGGCGTGATGATCTCGTTGTCGTCGATCGCCTGGCGAGCGGCCTGACGTTCGCTCTTCGCGACCCGATGCTCGAACGAGGCGTCGACGATGACGGTGACCCGCTCGAAGTCGTACTCGGCGATGAACTGTGTGACCGCTTCGTCGAGTTGCTGCAGCGACGGCTCGCTGCGTCCCTCGGTGGCGATATTGGATCCGTCGACGACCGCGTGTCCGCTCGGCATGGAGGCCAGTCAACCATGTCGGTACGCTGCGCCGGTGATTCGAGCCGTGCTCTTCGACTTCGGCGGGGTGATCTTGTCGAGCCCGTTCGAGGCGTTCAACCGCTACGAGGCCGAGGTCGGCCTGCCGCTCGACACGATCCGCCGCATCAACGCAACGAACCCCGACGACAACGCGTGGGCGCACTTCGAGCGGGGCGAATACTCCGCCGCCCGATTCGTCGAGGCGTTCGAAGGCGAGGCCAGCGCGATCGGGTTCGAGGTCGACGGCTCGCGAGTGATTGCGTCGCTTCGCGGCGTGATCCGCCCGGCGATGGTCGAGGCACTGCGCCGGTGTTCGGCGAACTTCAAGACCGCGATGCTGACCAACAACTTCACGCCACCGACCAGCGAATCAGGTACCGAGGCGATGGTGTCCGATGCCGGGGTCGATGGTGATGGCGCGTCGCTTGCGGAGATCCACGACCTGTTCGACGAGATCGTCGAGTCGAGTGTGGTGGGCGTTCGAAAGCCGGAGCGGCGTTTCTACGAGATCGCGTGCGAGCGCCTCGATGTGGAGCCGAGCGAGTGTGTCTTCCTCGATGATCTCGGCATCAATCTCAAGCCCGCCAAGGCGATGGGAATGCAGACGATCAAGGTCGTTGACCCCGACATCGCGCTCGAGGAACTTGAGGCGATCATCGAGATCCCTCTGCGCTGACGCTACGGGGTGGTTCAGCTGCCGTAGTCCCAGGAGATTCGGCGCTCGATCGCAACATCGATGTAGGCCGACCCTGGCCTCGGTTCGGTTGGGAGGTCGGCTTGTGCGACCCCGCGCGCTGCCGCAGCCTTCCGCATGATCTCCAGGACTGATGCAGGATCGCGTCGAACGATCGCTGTTCCCTGGATCATCGCTCCCTTGATGTCGCTCATCGTCGAACCGGACTCGATCACGAGCGAGACCTTTGGGTTTTGCTCGATGTTGCGAATCTTGGTCGTGTGATCGACGCAGCCGCAGTAGATGTGGTCGCCGTCGCGGAAGTAGCCGAGGGGCACGCTGTGCGGGTAACCATCGGGAGCGATCGTCGTCAGAACGATCCAGCCCGGCTTGCTGTCGAGGAAGTCGTTGAAGGCTTCGGGGTTGAGCGATTCGGCCATCGGCTCAGCCGAGGGCTTCGTCGAGCAGGAGCTGGAGTTCCTGGGCATGCACGGTGGCCGAACCGGTGGCCGGCGAACCCGACTCGTGACGGCTCACCCGGTGGATGTCGTGGGTCTCACCGTGAGCCTCGTACAGCCGACCCTTGATCGAGTTCCACGGCCCCATGTTCTCGGGCTCTTCCTGAACCCAGAAGATTTCCTTCGCGTTTTGGAAGGTTTCGAGTTGGCGGGCAATGGCGGCGAAAGGCCATGGGTAGAGCTGCTCGACCCGGGCGATTGCGATCTTGGCCCCCCGCTTGTCGCGTTCCGCCATGAGGTCGAAGGCGACCTTCCCGGAGCAGAACACGATCCGCTCAACCTCAGCGGCGGGGGGCGGGTTCACATCACCGAGGAGTTCCTCGAACGTGCCGGACATCAGATCACTGACCGGCGAGCGCGAGTGTTTCGAACGCAGCAGCGACTTCGGGGTGAAGACGACGAGCGGGGTCGGCACCGACTGCATCGATTGGCGCCGCATCAGATGGAAGAACTGGGCGGCTGTCGTGGCGTTACAGACGTGCATGTTGTCTTCGGCCGCGAGGACCATGAACCGTTCGATGCGGGCGGACGAGTGCTCAGGGCCCTGTCCCTCGAAGCCGTGGGGGAGCAACATGACCAGGCCGCAGTCCTGGTTCCACTTGTCCTTCGCAGCGACGATGAACTGGTCGATGATGATCTGGGCTCCGTTGGCGAAGTCGCCGAACTGTGCTTCCCAGAGCACGAGTGCCTTCGGGTTGGCGATCGAATAGCCGTACTCGAAGCCGAGCACGGCGTACTCGCTCAACAACGAGTCGTACACCCAGAAGTTCGAGCCGTGGCCCTCGCCCAATTCCTTGAGCGGGGTGTGTTCGGCACTGGTCTCGTAGTCGACGAGGGTCGCATGTCGATGGCTGAACGTGCCGCGACGTGAGTCCTGGCCTGAGAGGCGCACCGAGGTGCCCTCGACGAGGAGACTGCCGTAGGCCATCGCCTCGCCAAGCGCCCAGTCGACCTCGCCGCTCTCGAACATCTTGTGGCGGGTCGCGAACTGTTGGGCGAGCTTCGGATGCATCGTGAAGCCCTCGGGGGTGGTGGTGAGGATTTCGTAGACCTCGTCGACCATCGCCTGGTTGATCGATGTGCGCAGATGCGGCCGCACGCCGCTGCTCTCGATCGGCCGCTGAGCGACGCCTCCCTCGTTTCGGACCTCCCGCGTCTCGTCGAGCGCCGACTGCAGTCGGGTGCGGAAGTCGTTGAGTGCCGCCTCTTCATCATCGGGCGTAAAGGCTCCACGCTTCACGAGCGACGTGGTGTACAGCTCCCGGACTGAGGGTCGCTCGTCGATCCGGCGGTACATCTCGGGGAGTGTGTAGCTGGGGTCGTCGCCTTCGTTGTGGCCGTGACGTCGGTAGCAGATCATGTCGATCACGACGTCCTTGTTGAACTTCTGGCGGTACTCGAACGCCAGTCGGGCGACCCGAACACAGGCTTCTGGATCGTCGCCGTTCACATGGAAGATCGGGGCCTGGATCATCTTGGCCACGTCAGTGGAGTACTCCGACGAACGGGCCGCGGCCGGCGAGGTGGTGAAGCCGACCTGGTTGTTGATCACGACGTGCACGCAGCCGCCGACTCGATACCCGCGAATCTGCGACAGGTTGAGGGTTTCGGCGACGACACCTTGACCGGCGAAGGCTGCGTCGCCGTGCAGCAGCAGCGGCAGGACGGGGTAGGCCTCGAACTCGGTGCTGTCCCGACGGATCTCGTCCATCCGGGCTCGGACCATGCCGAGCACCACCGGGTTGACCGCTTCGAGATGCGACGGGTTTGCGGCCAATTCGAGCGGAAGCTCGTTGCCGTTGCGGGAGACGAACGTGCCGGTCTGCCCGAGGTGGTATTTCACGTCGCCCGAACCCATGGTCATGGAGCCGACGTCGCCGCCCTCGAACTCGTTGAACAGCGAGCCGTAGTCCTTGCCGACGATGTTGACGAGCACGTTGAGGCGGCCGCGGTGGGCCATGCCGATCACGGCCTCGGCCATGCCGGCGTCGGCTGCTGCGCCGAGCAGGGCATCGACCAGCGGGATCGTGGATTCGGCGCCTTCGATACCGAAGCGCTTCTGGCCGACGTACTTCGTGCCGAGGAAGGTCTCCAGCGCCTCAGCGGCGTTGAGCCGTCCGAGGATGTGGCGTTGTTCGTCGGGTTCGATGGAGCGGTCGGCACCCTCGAGTTGCTCCTGCATCCAGCGCTTCTCGACCGGATCCTGGATGTGCATGTACTCCACACCGACGGTGCGGCAGTACGCGTCACGAAGGACACCGAGCAGATCACCGAGTGGCATGCGGTTCTGCCCGCCGACCTGGGCATAGATGCCCGAGTCGGAGCCGGTGAGGAACTCGCGATCGAGATCCCAGATGGTGAGCCCGTAGGTCGCAGGGTCGAGCTCAGGGTGCATCTTGGGTTCTTTCACCTGCAACGGATCGAGATCCGCGATCAGGTGGCCGCGCACACGGTGCATGTTGATCAGCTGGTTGACCTTGGCCTGCTTCTCAAGCAGGCCGGTCTCCCGGTCGAGCGGGTTGACATCGCGACGCCACTTGACCGCTTCGTATGGCACGTCGAGCGAACGGAAGACGTCGACGTAGAAGTCGTCCTCGCCGAGGAGAAGTTCGTGGACCTTCTTCAAGAACATGCCGGACTCGGCACCCTGAATGATCCGGTGGTCGTAGGTCGAGGTGACGGTGATGACCTTCGACACGCCGAGCTCGGCGAGCTTCGACGGGTCGGCGGCCTGGAACTCGGTGGGGAATGCGATCGAACCCACACCGACGATCAGGCCTTGGCCTGGCATCAGGCGCGGCACCGACTGCAGGGTGCCGATCGTGCCCGGGTTCGTGAGGCTGACGGTCGTGCCGGCGAAGTCGTCGACGCCGAGTTTGCCGTCGCGGGCTTTCACGATCAGGTCCTGGTAGGCGTCGACGAACTGCCGGAAGTCGAGCGTGTCGGCCGCTTTGATACTCGGGACCATGAGGGTGCGGCTGCCGTCGGCCTTCTCGAGGTCGATGGCGATGCCGAGCCCCACGTGCGGGTTCTTCACGAGGACCGGCTTGCCGTCGTCATCGGTGGTGTAGGTGTTGTTCATCGCCGGCATCGAGTCGGCGATCGCGCGCACGACGGCGTAGCCGATCAGATGGGTGAAGCTGACCTTGCCGCTGAGTTTGCGGCCGAGGTGGCCGTTGATGATCTTGCGATTGACCTCGAGCAACTTCGCTGGCACCTGACGAAAGCTCGTCGCCGTGGGCACCTCGAGCGACGCTTCCATGTTGGTGACGATGCGGGCCGATGCACCTCGCAGGGGCTGCTCGATCGCGGCGTTGGGGTCGACCTCGCGCTGACCAGCGTTGGAGGGGGCCGGCGCCGGAGCGGCGGCTCCGTTGTCGTCACGTTGCATCGGAGTGGGGAGCTTCACCTCGGGCTTCGCCGGCGCAGCCGGCGGGCCAGAGGGAGCTGGCGCGGCGGTAGTCGGTGTGACGTCGACGGAGGGCACCTCGATCGGCGCCGTGGCGTCGGCGGCTCCGTTGGGGTTGCCGATGCCGTTGGCGGGTTCAGCCTCGAAGATCACCCGCCATGCCGGGTCGACCGATGCCGGGTCCGCCTTCCAGCGGGATCGCATTTCGTCGGCCATCCAGGCGTTCGGGCCGAGATCGAGGGGGTCCGTGGTGCTCACGAGAACCAGCATACGGCGGCGTGCTGTAGGGTCCCGCTCGTGCGGATCGCGACCTGGAACGTCAACTCGCTCAACGCCCGCCTCTCCCGCGTCGAACGGTGGCTCAAGACCTTCGAACCCGACGTTTTGTGCTTGCAGGAGACCAAGCTCGCCGACGATGCCTTCCCCGCAATGACCTTCCAGTCGTTGGGGTACGAAACCCTCCATCACGGTGAGGGCCGATGGAATGGGGTGGCGATCCTGTCGAAGGTCGGACTCGAAGATCCGATCGCCGGCTTCGGCGACGGCGGCGAACCCGACCAGGATGCTCGCATTGCGTGGGCGACCTGCGGTGGCGTGCGGATCGCGTCCTGCTATGTGCCCAATGGACGGTCGCTCGACCATGAGCACTACCAGTACAAACTTCGCTGGCTCGATCGTCTGGTCGGCGATCTCGACGGGCAGTGCGATCCGGGCGACGACGTGGTCGTCGTGGGGGATTACAACATCTGTCCGGCCGACATCGACTGCTGGGATCCGAAGAAGTTCGAAACGGCGACCCATACCAGCCAGGCCGAACGAGATCGTCTCGCCGCCCTCGAGCAGTGGGGGCTGGTCGACGTCTTCCGTGAACACCACCCCGAGGAACGCCTGTATTCCTGGTGGGACTACCGGGGTGGCAGCTTCTACAAGAAGATGGGGCTGCGCATCGATCTCCTGATGACCTCCCGCTCGGTCACCGATGCGACGACGCTTGCGCTGATCGACCGCAACGAGCGCAAGGGCCCCAAGGACGATCCGCCCTCGGACCACGCACCGGTCTTCATCGACGTGGAACGCTGACGCTTGCAGTTCGCACTGACGCCGCTCGACGAACACGAGTTGCTGGTCTTCTGGACCCAACTCCTCGTCTTGGTCGCAGCCGCCCGTTTCTGCGGGGCAGTGATGCGCCGTCTCAATCTGCCCTCCGTGATCGGCCAGCTCGGCGCAGGCGTGATCCTGGGGCCGTCGATCTTCGGTCGGGTCTGGACCGACGGCTTCGAATGGTTCCTGCCCGAGCACGAGATCAGCTCCGGGGCACTCTTCGCCGTGAGCTGGCTGGGGGTGGCGTTCCTGCTCGTCACGGCGGGCTTCGAAACCGACCTCGGCCTGATTCGGCGTCTGGGACGGGCCGCAGCACTCGTGACCGGCTTCAGTCTGGTCGTGCCGTTGATCGGGGGCCTCGTCGTCGGCGGCGTTCTGCCCGAATCGTTCATCGGGCCTGAGAGCGATCGCACCGTCTTCGCTCTGTTCGTCGCTGCTGCCCTTGCCGTCTCCGCACTTGCGGTGATCGCCAAGATCCTCAGCGAGCTCGGTTTGATGCGTCGCGACTTCGGCCAGATCACGGTTGCCGCCGGCATGGCCAACGATGTCGTCGGGTGGATCATGCTCGCGGTCTTCACCGGCTTTGCGACGTCCGGTGAGGTCTCGGCCTCTGGCATCGTCCGCACCGTCGGCGGCCTGGCAATCTTCCTTGCGCTCGCCATGACCGTCGGTCAGCGCGTGGTCGACCGGGCGTTGCGGTGGGTGCGTCGCGACGGTCCCGACGTCGCCGGGGCCATGACGGTCGTTGTCATGACCATGCTGATCTACGGCGTCGCCACGCAGGCCCTCGGGATCGAAGCGGTACTCGGTGCCTTTGTCGCTGGTGTCGTGTTGCATCGATCGCGGTTCCAGCAGCGAGAGGTGCTCGACCATCTCGAATCGGTCACCAATACATTCCTCGCCCCGGTGTTCTTCGCTACCGCCGGTCTGCGAGTCGACCTCGGTCTGCTCGGCCAGGACGATGCGATCGCCTGGGCCGGAGTCGTGGTGGCCGTGGCGATCGTCGCCAAGTTCGTCGGCGCGTTCGTTGGCGCCAAGCTCGCCGGCCAGTCGAACCGGGCGGCCACCGCCTTGGGTGCCGGGCTCAATGCCCGAGGCGCGCTCGAGATCGTGATTGCCTCGGTCGGGCTGTCGCTCGGTGTGTTCACCGAGACCGCCTACACGGTGATCGTGATCGTTCCCCTGATCACCTCGATCTTCGCCGCCGTCAGCTTGCGCATCGTCGTGCGCGATTGGCGCGGTACCGACAAGGAACAAGAGCGACTCGACCGCGAGGAGGCCTTGGCCAAGAACGTGGTCGTCACCTCGCAGCGGATCCTTCTGCCGTCGAAGGGACACCCCGCCTCGATCGCCGCCGCCCAGCTGGCCCAGTTCGCGTGGCCAAAGGAGGCGCCCTCGACGATCCTCACCGTCGGCGATGAGGATGCGGACATCAGCGTCCTCGAGGCCGTCCTCGACGAGCGTGAGGTCGATCACAACCGCTCAAGTGGTGTGTCGATCGGCAGTGGACGCGACGTCGCCGCGTCGATCGTGGCCGAGTCCAACCTCGGCTATGGCGTGGTGGTCGTGGGTGTGGCCGAGCGGCACGAGGGTGTCCTGTACTCGCCGATGGTCGACGAACTGCTGCTCAACGCCGTGACCCCGGTCGTGATCGTGCGCCGGGCTCGGGGGCTTGATCGGCCACTCCCGCCGGCGTTCTCCCGCGCGATCGTTCCCGTCACGGGTACACCGTCGTCACGCTCGGCCCAGGAGGTCGCGTTCGCGATCTCGGCCCAGCTCGGCACCGAAGTCCTGCTCACGCACGTCGTCAACCGAGTCAATCAGCTGCCGCGGATCTTTGCCCGGCGTGGCACCGCCGTCGACGATCCGGCGATCGCCGCAGCCGAGTCGATGATGGCTCGGGCCGTCGAACGGGCCCACGAAGCGGGGATCAGCCCGCGAGAGATCCTTCGCGAAGGCGCGTCGGCGGGCGAGGCTCTCGTCGATACGGCCCGCACCGAGCAGGCCGATCTCGTCGTGCTCGGCGCTCAGCTCCGTAACGTCGACGGCCGACCCTTCATCGGGCACACGGTCGAGGCGGTACTCGAACGTTCCGACGCCACGGTCGTCGTGGTCGCCCAGCCCCGACCGAAGGATCCGTCGACGGGCGAGTGACTTCAGTCCGGATGGTTACTCATCGAGACAGGTGATCTCGAGCAGCTTGAGGCCGAAGCGGCGGGCTTTGCTCCGGCCGATGCCCTCGATGTCGGCGAGTTCGTCCATCCGACATGGTCGCTCGATCGAGAGGGCTTCGACGGCGCGATCCGAGAGCACGGCCGTGGGGGAGACGTGTGCTTTCTCAGCCCAGTCTTCGCGCCAGATGAGCAGCTGATCACGCACGATCTCGCGTTCGTGTCGATCGGTGACCGTGAGGTCGACCTCGGGGACGGCAGCGATCTTCGCCCGCAGATTCGCGATCGATGGGCGCTCGTCGGGGAGAGGATCGGGTTCGCCGCGGAATGCCTCGATCCATGGCGATGGTTCGCGTTCGACGAGTTGGTCGCCGATCACGCGCGCATCGCTCCAGGAGACATGGAGTTCGCGTTCGGCGCGGGTGGCGGCAACATAGAGGAGGCGCCGCTCTTCGGCGCGGGCGTCGGCGCTCTGGGCGAATCCGATCGGGACGTAACCGTCTTCGATGCCGACCAGGTGCACGATCGGCCATTCGAGTCCCTTGGCCGAATGGAAGGTGCCGAGCTCGACGCCATCGGTGACGGCGGAGACATGATCGTCGGTGCGCAGCGACGAGAGGAAGTCGTCGACGGTGGCGCGGCGTTCGAGTTCGAGGTGCCCGCGGGCGATGTCGAGGAACGCCTGGAGCATCGCTCGGCGTTCTTCGCTCAGGTGGGCGTCGTCGAGCGAGTCCGGGAGCTCGGTGGTGGCGTCGGCCAAGACGTCGGACAGCGACTGATCGCCGTGCCAGGTGTCGATGAGCTCCATCACTTCAGGTCGCCGCAGCAACGCTCCGTCGCCCCGGGAACGAACGGGGATCCCGGCACGCTCGAGTGCAGTGCGCACTGCTGGGAGCTGCGCATTGGTGCGAGCGAGCACAGCCTGGTGCCGCCACGGCGCGCCAGGCTTGTGACGCCCCCGCACCGAGCGGGCGATGGCGACCGCTTCGCCCTCGGCATCGAGGCGCCGCACGCTGGGTTCGTCGCCTGAGGGACGAGCGGCCGGCTGGGGCGTGATGTCGAGCACTCGCGCAGCGGCGGCGAGGATCTCGGGGGTGGAGCGGAAGTTGGTGCGAAGGTGGATCACGGCACAGCCGGGGAGGTGGTCGCTGATCTCGTCGAGAAGCTCGGGTTTGGCTCCGTTCCAGCCGTAGATCGCCTGGTTCGGATCACCGACGACCACGAGCGACGATTCGGGTCCGAGCCAGCTCTGCAGGAGCGCGAATTGGAGCGGGTTGACGTCCTGAAACTCGTCGACGAGGACATGGCGGTGACGCCATTGTTGAGCCTCGGCGAAGCGGGTGTCCTGGGTCATGGTGGCGTGGCAGAGGGCGAGCAGGTCGTCGAAGTCGACGAGCTTCCGCTTGCGTTTGGCTTCTTCGTATTGCCCGTAGATGTCGGCCACGAACGCCAGGCTTCGCCCGGGGCGCCGTCGTGCGGCCTTCGCCGCGTCGGCGTACTGATCGGGCGTGACGAGTCGGGCACGGGCCCACCCGATCTCGCCGTCGATGTCGGCGATCGATGCGCGGTCGAGGTTGCGGTGTTGGCGGGCGAGAAACGACATCCGCCGCTCAAGCAACTCGGGAGCCCGTCGGCCGGAGTCCTTCCAGTGGTTGCGCAGGATTGCCAGGGCGATCGAGTGGAACGTTCCGGCCGCGACATCGTCGCGCAGGCCGAGGGCACGGGTGCGGCGTCGGAGCTCGCCGGCGGCGCGCCGGGTAAACGTGACGGCGAGAACCCGGCGGGGATCGACGGTGCCGGTGGCGGCCTGCCAGGCGATGCGGCGGGTGAGGACGCGTGTCTTGCCGGACCCGGCGCCGGCCACGATGCACAGTGGCGTCGCCGAGGTTGTGACCGCGTCGCGCTGCTCGGGGGTGAGGTCTTCGAGCAAGACATCGGCGTCGGTGAGGCGTTCGGCCACGACGTGACCCTACCGACTCACGCCGACACGCTCTCCGGGAACCCGGGGATGACGGTAGGTTTCGCCCATGGAGGTGATCCCGCGTCGTGAGTTCGAACGGCTGGTCTCCGCTGCGCTCGACGAGATGCCGCCGCAACTCATGCGTTTGATGGACAACGTCGCCGTGGTTGTTGCGGACCGGCACCCGACCGAGGATCTGCTGGGACTGTACGAAGGGGTGCCGCTCACCGAACGTGGCGACTACGGCGGCATGGTCATGCCCGACGTCGTCACGCTCTATCGGCTTCCCCTCTGCGAGTTCGCTCGCGACGAGGACGAACTTGTCGACGAGGTGATGGTCACCGTCGTCCACGAGATCGCCCATCACTTCGGCATCGATGACGAGAAGCTCCACGAATGGGGCTGGGGATGATCGATGTCGCTGCCGTCGTCGACCGGGCGACGCCGGGTGTCGTTCGGGCATTTGTCGGGGAGTGGATCGTGCGCTCGTCTCTGGGGGAAACCGGCCGGGCCAACAGCTGTGCACCGATCGGCGATCCCGGGCGAGCGGTCGCCGCCGCCGTCGACATGGTCGAGACCTGGTACGACGAGTGTGATCGGCCGGTCATGTTCCAGCTCTTCGATGACACCGACATCGACGTGCGTCGTGAGCTCGATCGCCGCAGGTATCGCACGGGCGCAGTCACCGACGTCTTGGCGAGCGCGCTCGACGATCTGAGGGTGTCGCACGTACCGATCGAGGCCGAGGTCAATGAGACGATGCCCGAGCTCCTGCGTGAACAGTTGGGCAGCGCCCGAGCCGACGAGATGCGTTCGACTCGTCAGCCGTGTTGGTACGCCGTTGCATTGATCGATGGTGAGCCGGCAGGCGCAGGTCTGGCGATCGCCGACGACGATC
>NZNH01000007.1 GCA_002694825.1 Acidimicrobiaceae bacterium
CACTCCGAGGCGATCATCACCAACGACATCGTCTCCGCCGATCGGTTCGCCCGCGAGGTCGATGCCGCCGCCGTGTTGGTCAACGCGTCGACCCGTTTCGTCGACGGTGAGGAGTTCGGGTTTGGGGCCGAGATCGGGATCTCGACCCAAAAGCTCCACGCTCGCGGCCCGATGGGTCTCGAGCAGCTGACCACGGAGAAATACGTCGTTCGCGGCACCGGCCAGATCCGTAGCTGATCCCCGTCGCTCTTGCCGCACGCCGAGCTGGGTCGCCACTGGCCTTGATGGTGAGAACACCTCGCGACCGGTTACGGATAGGGCGTTAACGGGCGCTAACCTTCGCCCCTATGTCGCATCGCTTTTCCGACGTCGCCGCACTCAAAGACGAGCTTGCTGGCGTCGACTATCTGTCCGACGAAGGCATTGCGGGTGTCGTGTACCTCGCCGACCGCCTTCAGAAGCCGATCCTTGTCGAGGGTCCTGCCGGTACCGGCAAGACCCAGTTGGCCAAGAGCGTCTCGGAGGTCACCGGCGCCCGGTTGATCCGACTCCAGTGCTACGAAGGTCTCGACGAGGCCAAGGCGCTGTACGAGTGGAACTACAAGAAGCAGCTGTTGCGTATCCAGGCCGAGGGTGGCAGCGATGAGGACTGGACCGATCTCAGCGACGACATCTTCAGCGACGAGTTCTTGCTGACCCGGCCGCTCCTCGAGGCGATTCGTGCTGAGGAGCCGGTCGTTTTGCTCATCGATGAGGTCGACCGTGTCGAGGTCGAGACCGAGGCGCTCCTGCTGGAAATCCTCTCGGACTATCAGGTTTCGATCCCGGAACTCGGAACGATCGAGGCGAAGCAGGTCCCGCTGGTCTTCCTCACGTCGAACAACACGCGTGAGCTCTCCGAGGCGCTGAAGCGTCGCTGCCTCTACCTCCACGTCGATTACCCCGACATGGAGCGTGAGAAGGAGATCGTTCTCACCAAGGTCCCCGACATCACCGAGAACCTGGCCGACCAGGTCGCTCGTGTCGTTCGATCGATCCGACAGATCGAGCTCAAGAAGCACCCGAGCGTCTCCGAGACCCTCGACTGGGCGAAGACGCTTGTGTTGCTCGGTGTCGAGAAGATCGACGAGCAGACCGCGGCATCGACGATCAACATCCTCTTGAAGTACCAGAGCGACATCAACAAGGCGCTGAAGGAATTGGCCACGGCTGACGGCGTCACGCCCTGATGACGGTCACCGACGCTGCTGCTGACGCGACACCGGAGGGTGTCGGGGATCCGATCCTTGACCTCCTCAACGGTTTCATCGTCCAGCTCCGCGCCGCGGGCCTGCCGGTCAGCCTCACGGAGAATCTCGACGCGATGCAGGCGATCCGCCATGTACCACTCGAGGATCGCGAGACGTTCAAGTACGCACTCGCCGCGACGTTGGTCAAGCATCACAACCACTGGAAGGCCTTCGAGACGGTCTTCGAGGTCTATTTCTCGCTGCGCGGTGACGAGTACCAGATCGGCGACGAACTGGTCGAGTTGCCGGAGATGGACGACGACGAGCAGGGCGACCAGCAGGGCAGCGGCGATCAGCAGGGTGGTGGAGGCGAGAACCTCACGCCAGAAGAGTTGGCCGAGATGCTCTACCAGTCGCTCATGCGAGGCGATCAGCAGATGATGCGGGGTGTCGCCCGCCAGGCCGTCAAGCGGTATGCCGGCATGGAGCCGGGCCGTCCGGTCGGTGGCACCTACTACCTGTACCGCACGCTGCGGAACCTCGACATTGATGGTGTGCTCGAACGGCTGCTCGAGCAGGAACAGAACGAAGACGGCGAAGCCCCGTCGGATTTCGAGCAGCGCCTCGCCCGTGACGAGTACCAATCGCGCGCCAACCAACTGCAGCAAGAGATCGAGGCGGAAATCCGTCGGCGGCTTGTCGCCGACCGTGGTGTCGAAGCGATGGCCAAGACGCTCCGCAAGCCATTGCCCGAAGACGTCGACTTCATGCACGCCTCTCGTGAGGAGATGGCATCGCTCCGCAAGGCGATCTGGCCGCTCACCCGCAAACTCGCCGCTCGCCTGCAGCGCAAGCGGCGCCACGGTCGCAAGGGCCCGCTCGACTTCCGCCGTACCGTGCGCGCCAGTCTCAGCTATGGCGGTGTGCCCGCCGAGCCGAAGTTCCGGAACCCTCGGCCCCACAAGCCCGAGATCTTTGTCATCGCCGACATTTCCGGCTCAGTCGCTGCGTTTGCTCGCTTCACCCTTCACCTCGTGTACGCCATTTCGGGGCAGTTCTCGAAGGTTCGAGCCTTTGTGTTCATCGACGGCCTTGATGAGGTCACCCACATGTTCGAAGGCGTTGAGGACATCAACGAAGCCGTGCACCGGGTCAACACCGAAGCTGATGTCGTCTGGGTCGATGGCCACTCCGACTACGGCCACGCGCTCGGTGTCTTCTGGGAGAAGTACGGCAACGAGATCGGGCCTCGTACCTCGATCATGATTCTCGGCGACGCCCGGAACAACTACCACGCCTCGGAGAGCTGGATCATCAAGGCGATGAACGAGAAGGCCCGAGCCGTGCACTGGCTCAACCCCGAGCCGCAGAGCTACTGGGACACCGGCGATTCGATCGTCGGTGAATACGCCCAGCACTGCGACGGCACCTTCGAGGTGCGGAACCTCCGCCAGCTCGAAGCGTTCGTCGACAATCTGGCCTGACTTGTCGGCGCCGAGGCGACGGATTCTTGTGTCGCAGGTGGCGGGTCAGGTGCCGATGATCTGGCCGCGGACGATCGAGGCGCCGGAGTGAGTCTCGTCGCCATCGCGTGGTTCGTAGCTGATGTCGACAAGCACAGTGTCGAATGCCGATGAGTCGAAGTCGTCGGGAACCATGTAGGTACTGACTGCGTCGCTCTCGATGATGCCGAGGGTCGAAATGGTGAGCTCGCCGGAGGTGTCGATACCGATGAGCCAGAGCTCGAGATCCTCGCCGGCCCGGGGCGGCAAGGCGGTGGCGCTGATTTGAACGGCCTGGGCCGAACCGGTGCCGGTGTCGAGGATCGTGGCGTCGACGGTGACCGTGAGTCCTTCGGCGACGAAACCTTCCTGCCAATCAAGTCGGGCATCACCGACGACCTCGAAGGTGGGGCTGTCGTTCCCGCTTGCGGAGACGACGAGAGCGCCGATGACTACGACGACAGCGGCGGCTGCGGCGGCGAAGAAGGCCGTTCCACGGCGAAACCGGCTGGTGATATCGACAACGTTGTTCGTTGAGGACTCACCAGACTCCTCTCCCATGGTGTCGGAAGGGGAATCGGCGAACACGGCAGCTTCGATGTCGTTCCAGAGGCCGTCCGGCGGGGCAGCGAACTCAAGATCATCAGCGGTCATCGAGCGCAGGAGAGCGCCGATGCGAGCTTCGTTTTCGTCAAGTTGGAGATTGCCGTCAGTCATGCTGGTTCTCCAGGTGGCGTCGGATCCGGGCAAGGCCACGACGGATGTCGCTCTTGACGGTTCCTAGGGGGATATTCGTACGTTCGGCGATCTGCGGATGCGTCAGATCGTGCAAATACGCAAGGGTGATGACTCTGCGGGCTCGATCCGGAAGTTCACGAAGTGCGTCGGCGATGAGCATCTTGTCGCTCATCGCATCGACCTCGGCCTCCGTGGACAGTTCGACGGTGTCCTCGTCGGCTCGGCGATCGCTGTGACGCTTCTCGGAGCGGACGTTGTCGATGATGCGGTTGCGGGCGATGCCCATCAGCCATGCGCCGAGACGGCCCTTCTCGGGGTTGTATCGCTCCCGGGCCCGCCAGGCGCTCAGGAACACCTCTTGGGTGACGTCCTTGGCGCGTTCGGGATCGAGGGAACGGGCGCAGAAGCTGTACACCAGGCGGCCGAACTCGTCGTAGGCAAGTCGAAGCGCGTCCTCGTCTCCGCGCACGAAAGCGGTTTCGACATCATGCCCGACGGGCACTTCTGCGGTGCTCACATTGCGAGCGTAGCGAGAACGAGACGAGGTGTCGTCAACTCCGATGATGGTGGTCATGTGCAGGCTCCCGGCCGCGGCTGTCGGCCCAGCCCGGCCCCTGGGGAGGGGATCGGGCCGGGTCCGACGCACACGTTGGGGGATACCGACGTCACGATCCTCAGGCCGGCGGCAGCAGAACGGCGTCGATGACGTGGATCACGCCGTTGCTTGCGAGGACGTCGGCTTGGATCACGGTGGCGCTGTCGTTGATCACGACAGCACCGTCGACCACGCTGATTGCGATCTCGGCGCCATTGATGGTGGCGACCGACTGGCCGTCGAGGGCAATCGCCTGCTCGGCGCTGACCGAACCGAGCAGACCGTGATAGGTGAGGATCGAGGTCAGGGTTGCGGTGTCGGCGAGCAACTCCTCAGCGGTGAGGCCGAGTGTCTCGAGAGCGGCGGCAAAGGCGTCGTCGGTTGGAGCGAAGATGGTGAAGTCACCGTCGGCGTCGAGTGGCACGGAGAGGCCAGTTGCTTCGCCAGCGGCGAGGAGCGTCGTGAAGATGCCGGCTTCCTCGGCGACACCGACGATCGTGCCGAGCTCGGGAGCAGCCTCTTCGTCGACCATGTCGGCGTCGGCGGTGTCGTCGCCGCCACCGAGGAGCGCCTCGGCGATGGTGGGCGGGAGAATCACGGCGTCGATGACGTGAATGATGCCGTTGCTGGCCTCGACGTCGGGCATGACGACGGTGGCGTTGTTGATCATGACGTTGCCGTCGACGACGGCGATGTCGATCTCCTCGCCTTGGACCGTGGCGGCGGACTGGCCGTCGAGGGAGATGGCGGTCTCGGCATCCACTGCTCCAGCAACGACGTGGTAGGTCAAGATGTCAGCGAGAGCGGGGTTGCCGAGGAGCTCTTCGGCGGTGAGGTCGAGAGCATCGAGGGCGGCGGCGAAGGCGTCGTCGGTCGGCGCGAACACGGTGAACGGGCCGTCACCGCTCAGTGTCTCGACGAGGCCAGCTTCGGTCACTGCGGCGACGAGTGTCTCGAAGGAGCCGGCGCCGATGGCGACGTCGACAATGGTGCCGGGACCTTCTTCCTCTTCGGTCATGTCATCGTCGGTCATCTCGTCGTCGCTTGGCTCGGCGGGGTCGGTGGACTCGACGGCATCGTCGGCTTCTTCGACGGAATCATCGTCGCCACAGGCAGCGGCGACGAGCGAAACCGAAAGGAGCAACGCAAGGAGGCGTAGCAGGGAACGCATGGGGGATCTTCCTTGTGCAGGGGAAAGGGGGAGGTGATGCGCACGGGTTGGTTACACCCGTGTTGTTCCCTTAACGAAGGTCAGCGTGTCCCCGGATGCACTCCGGCTGTGAGGTCGATGCGGTCTGCGTCGACCTGATGTCGGCTGCGTTCCGGTTCAGTCCGTCTGCAGGAGTTCGGCGACCATGAATGCCAGGTCGACCGACTGGCGGCCATTGAGGCGCGGATCGCACATCGTTTCGTAGGCCTGGTCGAGCGCTGTTTCCTGGAGGTCGTCGCCGCCACCGACGCACTCCGTGACGGAGTCACCGGTGAGTTCGACGTGGATGCCGCCCGCCCAGGTTCCCTCCTGGCGGTGGGCGGCGAAGAAGCCCGCAATCTCATCGAGGATGCGATCGAAATGTCGGGTCTTGTGGCCACCCTCGGCGGTGTAGGTGTTGCCGTGCATCGGATCGCAGGCCCAGACCACCGGGTGGCCGGAGTTGCGAACCGCAGCGAGGAGCGGCGGCAGGTTCTCGCGCACGTTGTCGGCGCCTTGCCGAGTGATGAGCGTCAGGCGCCCGGGGATCTTCTCGGGGTTGAGAGCTTCGCACAGGGCGAGCACCTCGTCCGTTGTCGCCGTCGGGCCGACCTTGCAGCCGAGCGGGTTCTTCACGCCCCGAAGGAACTCGACATGGGCGCCGTCGAGTTGTCGGGTGCGCTCGCCGATCCAGAGCATGTGGGCCGAGCAGTCGTACCAGTCGCCGGTGAGCGAATCCTCCCGGGTGAGCGCCTCTTCGTAGTTGAGAAGAAGTGCTTCGTGACTGGTGAAGAAGTCAACTTCGTGCAGTGCCGGAACGGTGCTGCTGTTGACGCCGCACGCATCCATGAAGGTGAGGGCGCGGTCGATCTCGTCGGCCATTTTCTCGTAGCGCTCGCCGGCGGGGGAGGAGGCGACGAACTCGCGATTCCAGGTGGAGATCTGGCTGAGGTCGGCGTAGCCACCTCGGGTGAAGGCCCGCAGCAGGTTCAGGGTCGAGGCGGCCCGATGGTAGGCGGTGAGCAGTCGTTGGGCGTCGGGGCGACGTTCGCTCTCGGTGAAGCCAATGTCGTTGACGATCTGGCCGAGGAACGACGGCAACTCGACGTCGCCCTTGGTCTCGACGGGGGAGGAGCGGGGCTTGGCGAACTGACCGGCGATACGGCCGACCTTCACGACCGGCAGACCACCCGAGTACGTGAGTACGACCGCCATCTGAAGGATCACGCGGAGCTTGTCGCGTATCGAGTCGGCCGAACTGTCAAACGATTCGGCGCAGTCACCCGCTTGGAGCAGGAACGCTTCACCTCGAGCGACACGGGCCAACTGATCGGTGAGGTTCCGAGCCTCGCCGGCGAACACGAGGGGCGGCATCTGACCGAGCAGTTTGAGCGCCTGATCGAGCTCGCCCGCATCGGGCCAGGTCGGCTGGTGCTTGATGGGCAGGTCTCGCCACGTGCTGGGTGTCCAGGTGGAAGTCACTCCACAAGTGTGGTGTGCCGTGAGCCCGGTGCCAACTCGTTATTCAGAGGCGAAAACGGCCGGAGCCCCCGCCGAGGCGGGGGCTCCGGTGAGCGATGATGTTGCGAAGAGGTGCGATCAAGCGACGCCGACGGTGTCGGCCATATCGGCCGCATGCTCGCGGACCGAGTGAATCGCACGCTTCACGAGACGGCGGGCAGCCTCGGCGGTGACACCGAGGTCTTCGCCGACCTCGCGGTACGAGCGCTTACGGCCGTCGCCGAGACCAAAGCGCTGCTCGACCGCGTACTTGGCGCGGGGATCGAGGATGTCAAGCAGGCCGGTGACCATCTCCATTTCGGCATTCGCCATGACCTCAACCTCGGGGCCAGGGTTGGAGTCGGGGAGAAGATCAACCAGTTCGTTGGAATCGTCATCGCCGATGGTGCGGTCGAGGCTGGTGGGGGTGGTCAGCCGGTGCAGACGGGCGTGCTCGTCGTCGAGTTCGTCGCCGTCGCCGGAGACGGCGCGCAGTGCGGCCCGGAGGCTGGCGGAACGGTCGCCGGGAAGGCGAACAAGCGAGGCCTTCTGATCAAGGGCACGACCGATGGCCTGGCGGATCCAGAACGTGGCGTAGGTCGAGAACTTGAAGCCCTTGCGCCAGTCGAACTTGTCGACAGCGTGCTCAAGGCCGAGGTTGCCTTCCTGGATGAGGTCGAGCAGTTCCATGCCCGGAGGCAGGGGGTAGCGGCGGGCGACGCTCACGACGAGTCGCAGGTTGGCCCGGATGAACCGGTCCTTGGCCGCTTCGGCGTTGCGGATTGCTCGGTCGAGATCACGACCTTTTTCTCCGGCCTCCTTGCGAGCTCGGGCCTCGAAGCCCTTCTCGATAATCTGGCTCAGCTCGCGCTCTTCCTGGGCGTTCAGGAGGGCGACGGCGCCGATTTCGTTCAGGTACTGTCCAACAGAATCGCTCATGACAAACTCATTCAAGGGAAATCCGCCCAGGGAGGTTCCGAGGCGGTGGGGTTTGGCGGGGGAAGTTGGTACCGTGAGTGCACTCTTGGCTGATGCGCGCATCGCTGCGGTCCAACCGACGTATTGTGCGCACAAAGTTACGCGTCAGTAAAGAACCGTTCACGTGACATGTGTCACCACAGTGATGCAAGCCGCTGGCCAAGCGCTACCGGGAGCAGACCTCGCACAGTCCCCAGTGCGGCGCACCGCACCGTGCTCAGAGGATCGGCGCGTATGCTCGCTGCGATGTCAAACAGGTCGGATCGACAAGTCGGTGTCTTTGGAGGCACGTTCGATCCCCCGCACGTGGGCCACCTCGCCATCGCTCTCGAGGTCCGCCACACGCTTGCGCTCGACGAAGTCTGGTTCGTCGTTGCTGGTGACCCATGGCAAAAGTCCGAGGAGCGGTCGATCACGCCGGCGTCGATCCGCCTCGCCATGGTGGAAGCGGCCGTGGCCGGCGCTCCCGGAGTGCAGGTCTCGACGATAGAGATCGACCGAGACGGTCCGTCGTACACCGCCGACACCCTCACCGATCTCGCGGCGGCGCACCCCAACGACACCTTTCATTTGATCATCGGGTCCGACGCTGCCGCCGGTCTCGATACGTGGCATCGCCCTGACGTCGTCGCCGCCCTGGCCAGGGTGGTCGTCGTCGATCGTGGTGGCCGTCAAGGTGGTCGACCACCGGAGGGATGGCGATTCACGCTCACGGATGTCCCAGTGCTCGAGGTGTCGTCGTCGGACCTGCGGCGTCGGGTCGCCGAAGGCGCGCCGATTCGGGGACTCGTCGCCGCGGGCGTGGCGGACCTGATCGACTCCCACGGGCTGTACCGGGAGCCGTCGTGAGTCCCGGAGATAACGGAGCTCGGGGCGAGGGCGAGATCCAGCTCGACGACTTCCACGAACATTCGATTGCCTCGAGTGGACGTGGTCGCAAGCGGCGGGTTCCAGCACCGAAGGCGAACCCGTTCTGGCGCTTTGTTTTCCCTCTCGTGTTGATCGGTTTCGCCCTGGCGTCCTTCCAGCTGTGGCGCACGGGCACCCGAGCCGTGCTCAACAGCACCGACGGCACCGTCGTCGAGGTCGTGAGTGACCCCGCCGCACCTGGCTACCAGGCCTTTGCCGTTCCCACGCCCACGATGCTCACCCTGCACACCGATGACGGCGAGCTTGTCGGTGTCACGGTCCTCGCCCGGACGTTGCTCGATAACGGTGGGCAGCTCGTGCTCGTTTCCGCCGATCTTGCAGCCGATGGTACGGGCGACCCCACTCTCGCCGAGGTGTATGCAGCCGAGGGAGCTCCGGGGGTCGAGCGCTCAGTCGGTGTGCTGTTCGGCTTTGGGTTCCTTGAGGCTCTCGAGATCGACACGACCGACTTTGGGCGGTTGCTTGAGCTCGCCGAGCCGATCGCTTTCAACCTTCTGGACGACTTGATCTCGACTGACGCCGACGGCACCGAGGTGTGGTTGGAGCGTGGCGGCACGCTGCTCGAAGGCGAGGTCGCCGCTGAGGTCTATCGCTGGCGTAATCCAGGTGAGGTCGACGCGAATCGCAACGAACGCCAAGCTGACCTATGGGAGAGCTGGCTTGCGTCGATCGCTCTCGCCGACGATTTGGTCGCCGCAACGCTTCCGTTCGACAGCGGGCTATCCCCCTATCTGCGTGCGCTCGCCATCGGCGAGTCCGACATTCAACTGCTGCCGGCCGTGCCCAACGATGCCGGGTCGGAACCGACCTACGTCCTTGACGAGAACGCAACGGCCTGGCTCGCCGAGACCGCCGATCGCATGGTGCCCCTCCCGATTCCAGCACCCGGGGTCGATGTCGCCACGGTCCGCTTGCTTGATGGAGTCGGCGATCCTTCGATCGCAGATGAGGCCCGGGCGGTTGTCGCCCGCCTCAGCGAACTCATCGTCGTTGGCAACGCCGCCGAGTTCGGTCTGCCCACAACCACGGTCTCCTACCACAACGAGGTCGATGCCCCTCTCGCCGAAGCACTGGCTGCACAGCTCAACGCTGAGGTTTCGGCCGACCTTCGACTCGACGAACCCGTCGATCTCACGGTGACGATCGGCGCCGACTGGGAGATCCCGTGAACCAAGCCGACGAACTCCTCCGTCTCGTGCGTGTCGCGGCAGCCGCAGCCGACGACAACAAGGCCGACGAGACGCTGATCATCGACGTGGGTGATGTGTTCGCCGTGTCGGATTACTTCGTGATCACGAGTGGTTCGAACCCTCGCCAGGTCAACGCAATCGCTGATGCCGTCGAGGAGGAAGTAAAGAACGCGGGCGGACCGGGCCCCGTTCGTGTCGAAGGGCTCGACCAACGGGAGTGGGTGCTGATGGACTACGGCGCCTTCGTCGTGCATGTCTTCCGCGGCGAGCAGCGCGACTTCTACCAGCTCGAGCGATTGTGGGGTGACCGGCCCCGGGTTGAGTGGGAGCCGATGAATCCGAGGCACGAGTCGGCCTGACCGCTCGTGCATCAGCTGCCTGTAGGGGCAGCACCTCTGGCATGCTGACGAGTATGGCCATGACCGATCGCCCTGCACTTCGCGACAATCTCTCGGTCGACACACCCGATGTCGTCGGGATTGTCTCCGGTGTCCGTGCCTTCTTCGACAGCGGCCGTACCCGTCCGGTGGCATGGCGCCACGCGCAGCTCGACGGTCTGCTTCGGTTGCTCAAGGAGGAAGCGCCTCGGTTCGAAGCGGCGCTCGCTGCAGACCTCGGGCGCTCGCCGTTGGAGGCCTTCGCAGCCGACATCGGTGCAACAGCGACCGAGATCGCGCACATTCGCAAGCACGTCGGCACGTGGGCCACGCCCCGCAAGGTCCGGCTGCCGCTCAATGCGCGCCCCGGGTCGGGTCACATCGTTCCCGAACCGCTCGGTGTCACGCTGGTCGTTGCGCCCTGGAACTATCCGGTGCAGTTGGTGCTGCTTCCGATCGCCGCCGCCATATCGGCGGGCAATGCTGTCGTCGCCAAGCCGTCGGAGATCGCGCCCGCCACGTCCGCCCTGCTCGCCGAGACCTTGCCCCGCTATGTCGACCCCGAGGCGATCGTTGTGGTCGAGGGGGATGCCCAGGTCGCCACCGAGCTCCTCGAACAGCGGTTCGACCACATCTTCTATACGGGCTCAACGGCGGTCGGCCGCATCGTGTACCAGGCCGCTGCTCGCCACCTGACCCCGGTCACGCTTGAGCTCGGTGGGAAGAGCCCGGTGTTTGTCGACCCGTCGGCCAACCTTGACGTGACCGCCCGCCGTCTCGCGTGGGGGAAGTGGCTCAACGCCGGTCAGACCTGTGTTGCCCCGGACTATGTGCTTGTCACTGAAGGCCAGCGCAACGAACTTATCGACAAGATGCAGGCGGCGTTCGCCGACTTCAGCAAGGGCGCAGCGGCAGGGGAGAGCGACGACTTCTCCTCGATCGTCTCTCGATATCACGCAGGCCGGCTCGCCGGGCTGCTCGACGGCCATGGCGGCACCATTGCCTTCGGCGGCACCGTCGATGTCGCGGGCCGGCACGTCGAGCCGACCGTGATCGTCGACCCCGATCTCGACTCGCCAGTCATGTCCGAGGAGATTTTCGGGCCGATCTTGCCGGTCATCACGGTCGATTCCATGGACGAGGCCGTTGCCCTGGTCAACCGCCGTCCGAAGCCGCTCGCGCTCTATGTTTTCGCCGAAGATCGCAATGCCGCTGATGCCGTGCTTGGCGCCACGAGTTCCGGCGGAGCATGTGTGAACCATGTGGTGCTTCACATCACACCGCCCAACCTGCCGTTCGGTGGCGTCGGCGAGGCTGGGATCGGGCGCTACCACGGCCAGTCGGGCTTCGACACCTTCTCCAACCTGAAGTCGGTCATGCGGAAACCGACCAAGCCCGACCCGTCGATCCTGTATCCGCCCTACACCGGATTGAAGGAAAAGCTGATCCGCAAGTTCCTGTAGGCGTTTGCGTTCCGACGACGAGAACTCAGGTCAGCCGCCAGAACGGATCAGTGAGTCCAACCGCATCGAGCAAGCCTTGGAGATGATCGACTGTGGGCGGCGACCAGGCCGGGTCGAGTCGGTCGCCGTACCAACCCAGGGTGAGTTCCCACATGACCGGAACCGGAGCGGTCATCCCGCTGTCGACCCTTTCCTCCGACCGGAGGAAGCGGATGTTCGCTCATGTCTCGACGATGTCATCCCACCAGTGCCGGGCCGGGATCGTGAAGTGGATGAATCCATCGCTCGCCTCGCCGGCCGGACGTCCGTTCTCGATCCGGAGGTCGACGGGAGTGTCGTCGTCGAGCCAGCGAGCCTCGATCTCGGCGTCGGCATGGAGTGCAGCCGGGATCGCCAGGGAGTCCCATGCGCAGTTGGCCCACCAACTTCGTGAGCCGTTGAGGACGCGGTGCCTGGTGGGCCGGGCGGCAAACGGAAGCGCCATGCTGATCTCGCCGTCGGGACCCAACACGACGAAGTGACGATCTTCGAGGCGTTGCAAGTCCTCCGCCGCCGCTTCCGGCCCGCCGACCAACTCGGCGATCTCGTCGGCAGTAGGAGCAAGGCCCGTGTCGGCGAGTGTTCGGTAGACGTGGCGGCGAAGGTCAAGCTCGTCCATCCTGATCTCCTCTCTACAGGTGGACGCTGCTCAGCGGGTATTTCTCACCACGTCTGCGGGTCATGGCGGTGATGCCTCACTGTCCGATTTCGTGTCACTGCGTTGCCGAAGCGACTCAACGCCCAATGCGAGAGCGATAGCTAATTGAGCCCGCATTCGAGCCCTGCGTCCATGAGTGCGAACGAAGCGTCCATTTCGGCCTCGGTTTCCGGCGCACCGTCGCTAAGCGCAGCGATCTCGAAAATATTCTGGAGGTCATCGCCAATCGCGTCAGCCATGCATTGGGCCTGGTCGTCGTCCGCTCCGAGCTCAGTGAACATCATGAGGGCGATCCGGTTGCTACCGAGACAATCGAACATGGCATCTATGCCCGCCATGTCGAAATCGGTCATGTCATCGGTGGACTCCGACTCGTCGATCGCTGCTGCGAAGTCGGTTCCGTCCGGCATGTCGCTCACGACCTGCTCGGCAACACAACGGGTATCACCGGCAGTCAGGCCCTCAGGCAGGACGTCGCCATCAAGAATCCATTCGACAACTTGGTCTACGTCTGCTGACGATGCACGTTCCGCAGCGGGTTCGGTGTCGCTGCCTCCGCAGGCCGATCCGATGAGACCCGCCACCGTCATCAGCGCCACGAGGAGAATTCGATTTGTCCTAGTCATATCGTCATCCTCTGTCGGTGCCAGCACGGCGTCAAGCACGCTCCGAGTCGTGGCTCGATCGACGCCACGAACGGCCAGGTGTCCTCTGAAGAGCCTTCGTGACCGAACTGCTTCTGCTCGAAGGGCTTGCGCCCTGTCGCTAGCCGAGGCTGAGCGGCTCGAATGTGTAGCGCGTGGGTACGAGGTTGTGCTGCTCAAACATCTGTTGGGTCGACGGCTGAGAGAGCCAAGCTTGGAGCTTGGGCGGGTCCACGTCGAAGAACAGTTCGACCAGATTGTTGTCGTCAATTTTTCCGAAGACGCAGCGGGAGACGTCGCACCAGTCAGCAAATTCGGGCTTCACGGCGAGGTACGCCTCGTAGAAGGCATCTGTGTCGTCGCAGGTGGCGGTGAGCATGAGATTCATTGATCAACTCCGAATGATCGTGGTCGCA
>NZNH01000008.1 GCA_002694825.1 Acidimicrobiaceae bacterium
ATCAGGATGCGGTGATGGCGGTCACGCTTGACCCTCTTGGCTTTGGCGATCTTATACCAGGCGCGTCAGGCACGCCTCTCGAAGGTGTCAGCATCGACGGGCTAACCCTGATGATGGTGCCGCCAGGCGGGAAAAAATTCGGAGTCGAGGAAGCCACGCTTCCGCCTCAGATACAGTCGGCTATATCCAAGATTCTGAAAGATTCGCAGAAGCCTGATGATCAAAAATTTCAAGATGGCATTAATTTCTTTGCTGAGTTTGACCTAAAGGCATCAGCTAACATGGTTCAGCTGATGCAGTTTGTTGGTATGGAAAAGAAAACCATTCTACCCGTTTCCGGGGTGCTGGGGCCTATGTTTTTCGACGCAACGGCCACGCCAGAAATGCGGCATAAAGGCATGGACCTCTCACTTCCAATGCCAAAAATTAATCTCGCCAGCCTTCCCGGGGCTTTTCAATTAACCGCTCCAGAATTCAAGGTGGCAGACGTTTCACCAGACGGTTTGGAAGGCCTCTGGACGGGAATCAAATCTGGGGTCTCGGCAAATCTAATGGGTCAGGACCTGGAGTTCTCCTCCAACATCGGGTTTTCTGACACAGCATTGTCAATGAAAGCTGTCAGCGACACGCCGTTTCCGGCACCGTTCGGCGTTGAATGGTTAGCCCTGAAGGACCTGGCCCTTGAAATTGATTTTGATGAAAAGCTCAAGACTGGAAGTTTTGAATTCAAGGCTGTCACGGCAGATCCCTTTGGAAAGACAAATCCAAAGGTTTCGATCGAGCTGACTGAAGCCAAGGGCGAATTGACTGCCGGTCTCATAAGGATTGATGAAGAGATCGCCTTTACTGATGTTCCAATCCTGCAGGCTGTTCCGCATGCTGAACAATTTAGTTTTGAGTTCCTTGAAATTTCCACTGATGGAATAGCAGGTGGAACCAAGCTTCATGGTGTGGAAGTTGAAGCCGCCGTGTTTAGAAATGGGCAGAATTGGGTGTTTGCGGTAGCTGATCATGGAGGGGATGACGGTTATAAATTCTCGCGGATCATGCCACCGTTGAAAGGAAGCCCACTTGCCGACTTTCATCTCAAAGACGCAGCACTAATTTTCTCCCCCGACCCAATAAAAGGAAGTGTTTCGGACTTGCCACAAATTGCCCAGCAGATGTTGGGCAAGATCTATGGAGGTAACACGGCCTTAGTCAATGTCGCTGGTGGAATAACAGTAGTGGCAAACTTTTCGCCAGGGAATACGGGTGGAACCGTAGCTGAGGCGCTTGACAGCATTGGTATTGCCAGTGACTTGCTGATTGAGGGGACTCTAGAGAATATTTTCTCAGGTGGTGTTCCCTCGGTGGCCATCCTGACACAGATCGCGCAGGGGCCAGGAAGTGCCGCCGCCACCCATTCGCCGAAGATGCTGAACTATCCTGAACAGGTCGGGTTCTTCATTGATTTCAATCCGACAAATTTTCAGTTCGGCATCCAGAGCGATGTGGTGTTGAAACTCCCTAAGGATGAGCAGCTCGATCTTATTTCTAAGCTGGAAATCGGACTGGACGAAAAGGGTTACAACATTGGCATTTTGCTTGATCTTGAGGGCGAATGGCATGAACCGCTGGGTGTGCCAGGTATTGTGCTTGAGCAAGTGGCACTCAAGTTTGGCATCAATCCAGTTGGCGAGGTCATTTTCGGCTTTGCTGGACAAAGCGAAATTGGTGACGTTGAAATCGATCTGGCTGCTGAAATAGATTTCTTGCTTGAAGCAGAAGGACTGCCAGATGGTATTGCCATCAAGGGTAGCATTGAAGAGCTTGATTTCGAACAGATCGTAAAACTTGCAACAAGTATGGCCAACGCAGGCCTCAAAGCTGGTGAGGCGGCAGCAGGAAAAACGCCGCCTCCCAAAGTTGAGATTGCCATACCAAGCAACATTCCTCTACCGGATGTGAAAAATCTCGAATTTGCATTTGCCACTCCTGGCAGCACCGACCCGGATCTTGGACTTACGAATCCGGGCGTGCTGATGAAGGCTGATTTGTATCTTGGAAATTTTGAACTCGGTTCAACGGTCACTAGTGTGGGTCCCAGCGGCATCTATCTGAATGACAAAATAGCTGACATTAAACTTGATGGTCTCGTCCTTAAGAACAATCAGATCACACTTGATATTGGATACCTAAAACCGCCTGAATTCAAAATCGATACCATGATCGATTTCTTCGGTGTCGAGGAAAATGCCGAGGTAAAGTTTAAGGAAGGTATTTTTGAAATCGTTCTGCAGCAGAAAATTCATGATCTTTTCGAAGCGGACTTTTTACTGGCGTTTGGGGTCGATGTGCATGATGGAGGAATGCCATTAGTATATATGGCCGGTCAGGTTAGTGAAGGTTTTGATAGTTGGGCACTTAAAGAAGTACCTGAAAAGTTGTCAGATTTTTTCACAATACTCGACAGAGGCTATGAAGATGCAGTCAAAAAAATCAAAGATGCCGAACAAGAAGTCCAGTCACTTAGGCGTAAGATAGATGCTCGCAAAGAGCAGCTTCAAAGAGAGAGAAATCGCGCAGATCGGGCTCTTGATGCTGCAAAACGCAAAGTCGACAGGTTGCGAAGCAATAAGGATGGCGATTGTAGGAATGCAAACAATAACTGGAATAGATGCCGTCGTCTGCGTGGCCTAACCCATAGCTGTCGCGATGCCGCACATTACGCATGGCTATGCAATGTTCAGGATCAGGCAGCGGTTACTGTTGCAGAGGGTGTATTAAGGGCTGCCAAGGATTTTTATGACCATCTGCCAAGTGGCCTTGACCCTGAGCTAGCGTCACTCCAAGGAAGTTATGAAATCGCCATGGGCACACTCCACACTGCTGAAATGGCGATTGGTGGACTTTCAGAAATGGATGGCTGGATGCGGTTCGGCCTTAGCGAGTTGCAACGCAAGGCGGCCGCCCCTGGTGCTGTGAAGATGAGCAACATAACTTTTGAAGGTAGTCTTGGCGATCAGATGAAGGGTGGGCCACTACTTCTTTCAATTGATCTTGTGATATTGGGTAAAGATTTGGGACGCCAAACATTCGCATTCAAATTTGATGACCCCGAATTTGATCTTTTGCAGATGTCCTATATTCCACTTCATTTGATTAATGAAATCTTCAAGAGGGATGTACCTCCAGGTCTTGGTAAATTGATGGGTCCGGTCTTTAGTAAAATCGTGGAGGAAACGAAAAGGCTTGAGGAACAAGCTCACAATGAAGTGAAAAAGGCAAATGAGATGCTTAAAGCAAACCTTGAAGATCTTAGGTCAGACCTTGCGAAGGATATTTCAACAGAGGATTAAATCACCGGTGGTCCAATGCAAAAATTTAGACTAGGGCTTTTAAGAATTCTGTGGATCTTGAGCATTGCTCTGACAACTCCTGCAATTGGGCAGGATGTGACAGGAGATGGGGATCGCGTCAGCAGGCTAAAGGGTAAAATCGAAGCCTATCAAGAAAAACGTGACGGACTTCTAGAACATATGGTCAAACGTCATAAGGATTTTTATGAAGGCTATTTGTCGTTCTTCAATGAACAGAAGAAAATTCGCATTGATCTTGAAAATGATCTTTTCATTCCCTTCACCGATATCCACGTCCCACCTAGTGAATTGTTTAGGGAACAGCTGCTAGTAGCCAGACATTCTAGGCTTTGTCTGGGCGAAACGAATGCGAAACGGGTCAGCTTTCACCCCTGTAATGAAAATACGGGTGGTTTGTTGTGGGCAACGAACCGTGTTCGCTTCAACAACATGACCCGGCAGATCACAACCAATAAGGTGCATTACGAAGATCGGACCAAGAAAATTTTGGGGTTTAAAATTCCGGTCAAAATAGCCATCGATAATCCGGAATATGTTCAGCTTCTCCACAATGGCGATTGCCTCACAACACCATTTCACTTAACAGACACGACACCACAAGCGCGGCAGGAACATCTGCGTCAATTAATGAGGATTGCGAGTTCACATCCAAGCGACTCAGATGCGTTTCTAACAATGAAATCTTGCCGGCAAGACGGTAAGGGCCAGCTTTGGAAGGTGGTCAAAAAGGCACATAGTAGCGACGGTGACCATGGGTTCGCCATTCGGGAAAGAGAGTCTGGTTTTTGCCTTCGCCCTGAAAGTGTGAAGGCGCAGAGAAAATCAAAGACGCATGACGTCCACGCTGTTTTTTACCCATGCAACGGTGCAGCCCATCAAACTTTTGAAATGTTTCCACCGGATGGAAGCATGCCCGTTTGGTATGACCACAATGGGGTAATCAAGTCAGATCACGATCTTTGCGTCGATGTACCCCAGAACCTCGACGAAGCGCGCAATAAGGGCACAGTTGTTTTCATGCATGAATGCACCAACGACCAGACCGATAGATGGGATTACACTGTCGAATATGACAAAACAGTGAAGATCGTTAATGACTACACAGGCTTCTGCCTTTACCCGTACCACGCCAATGAGGGCGCAATCTCCAATGCGCGTGACGGCCAGTTAGTCCAACGTCCTTGTGATGCTCGTTTTGGGCAGGGATGGAAAATGCGGCTAATCCCGAAAAGTGATTTTTTCCAGCTTGAAGCGCTAGACTCCAACAATAGACCCACTGGCGACTGTATGATCCCGGACGAAGCTAACCCTAGGGATGGCAGAGTATACATAAATGTCAAAAGATGTGATCCGGCAACTCGTGGCCGATGGAAGTTCGGTCATTGGAAGGGTCTTTACCAATGGACACTGTGGGACCTGCAGAACAGCGGCAGCGATGCTTTGTCGGTAAATGACCTGTCAAAAATCTATTGGATAGATCAGGAAAGCGTGAAAGCGAAGAGTATGAATGGCGTTTGTCGAATTGTAGCTGGCAGGCATGATTCAGGCCGCAATTTCGACATGACGCCGGGGACTTGGAATGGCAAGTCGAAATCTTGCAGTTACGTTGATGCTGGAGGCCAGCGAGTGACGTATCGTCCGGAACAGGACACGTCTATTGATGTCAGACTTGAAATTCTCTCAGGGGTGGACATTGGGCGCAGTGGTGCGACGGGAAAGTGGATGGACAGCGCTGCCGGCGTTCCACATGATTTTGCAGGTGAGCGACATCATCCTCCAAAGCCCAAATTTTCTCCATTTCTTGCTGGAGGAATTAAAGCTGAACCAGCCTACTTTCTCTGTCGCCAGAAAAGTAGTGGGGACAGCCAATGGTACTATGGTTATCAGGCTGATGGAAAAACTTGTACCACAGTGAGCAAGACGAATGTGCAAACACAGGTTTTGGTTTTCACCAACAGATATGATGGTTAGGATTTTCTGACGCTATTTGGGGTATGAGGTATGCAAAATTTTAATATGAACAAGTTAGTTTTTGGTCTCCTAACTTGCGGTGTCTTGGCCCTTTCAGCCTGTTCCACCAGTCAGACCTCACCATCGGTTAACCAGTCTTTTAGTGGGAAGAATTGGTCTGCGCCAAATGACCGACCTAGCGAGAAGCTTCCGGCAATTGATATTGACAAGGAACTAGTGCTTCTATCCAAGCGTATCGACAGGCTTGAGGCTAAGCCGGCGAACGCCGACTCTCTTACACGGGGACTAAAAGCTTTTAGAAATGGCGAATATATCGAGGCTAATTTCTATCTCCAGCATTCTTTAAAATATGATCCGCAGAATCCTCACTTACACAAAATGAACGCCATCAGCTACCACTTGCGAGGGGACGCAGGTGACCCGAGCCAGTATGAGCTTGCAGAGGTTGGCTATAATCTTGCTAAGCAATTCAATCCAGGCGACAGTAGTATTTCTTACTATCAGGGCTTGTTAAATTTCAAGTTAGGCCGCTATGAAACAGCCCAGGATTATTTCGCTAGTGCCATTCTGATCGATGCTAGCGAAGCTGACTATTACTATGGTCTTGCTGCTGCATCCTATTATCTTGGTGAGGCTGAAAGAGCTTATTTAAATATTCAGCGTGCGCTCCAATTGGCACCACAAAACGAGTCGCACGTCAGAGCAAGCGGTATGATCTATGCCTCTCTTGGCGCGTTTGATAAAGCCGAAGATGCTGCATCATTTCTCGATAAAAAACCCGCTTCAGGGTTTTCCAATGTTCGGCATCTTCGCTCACGCATTAATGACTGGCGGCGTTACTTTCAGACTACTGGCCTAATTGATGATGAACGTTTTCAAATATTGATGGCGCAAAATACAGATCTGTTCGGCGTCCCTTCAGGTGGCATTTTCGGCGACGATGACAGCCTTTCCGCCACAATTAGCGACACCTCCTCCGACAGCACCTCTGTCTCGGGGTCACAACAAGGAAATCAACAATCAGGCATAGTTGCAAAGCCTCATATGGCGTTAATTGATGTCGCAATAATCCGCACTGAGGAAAGCTACAAATCAGTTAGGGGCGTAAATCTTCTTAATGGTTTGAACTTGTTTTTTAGCAACAGTGAAACCAACAACACGCTGAGTTGGGGGCTTGGAACAAGCTCGAATTCTGGGCTTGCCTATTCGTTGAACATCTTCAACGACAATTATGACCGCAACGAGATTATGGCTAGACCGACTATCATTGTTCAAGACAAAGAGCTGTCGAAATTTTTCTCCGGAGGCACTACACATGTTGTCCTTGAAGGAGGGCAGGCGGGGAGTGGTTCTATCGAACCGATCAAGGACGGTGTAAGGCTGGAGGTTAAGCCAAACTTCCTTGATAACGAAACTATCAATATAGCTGTAATTGCAGAGCGTACTGCTCTGGAGTCCTCGCTCGCTTCAGTATCAAGTCAGCTTACCGGGACGTCTTTTGCGCGAACAGCAAACACAACCATTTCGGCGAACATCACACTTAAATACGGTGAAACAATGGTCCTGTCTGGCTTATCAGATCAGGACAAAGACACCGTCGATAGCAAGGTACCGTTGCTTGGTGATATTCCTGCAGCGCAGTATCTGTTCCGCAACAATGTAAAGATGACTAAGAATAAGACTGTTCTGATCTTGTTAACGCCACGTCGGGCTAGTTTGACCCTTGCCGATGGAACTCCGATCGAAGCCGAGGCTGAGGTAGACAGACAAAATCTTGTCAAACTGGAAGATGGAGTAAGCTGGCTCAAGCCGGCTAGCAACCTTAGGTCTATTGTGAATCATCTGTCGAGGTACGAGTTTTTCAATCAATACCGCAAGGGCGACATCATGCTGGATAGCTGGTCTAAAGACGCTTGGACAGCCAACACACTCGAGAAAGCGCTGGAATATATCTATATCCGATATGATTTCGGAACGTTGGATGGATCGACGACATTCAATTTCAACAATTCATAATGCTAACAATATCTCTTGAAGGTTTTGAGGCGCATAGCAAGGCGTTTTGGCCAATTATGAGTAATTGACATGGTTCGGCGCAGCCTTCAGTTCCTGTATTTTTACTACATCGCTGTGCCACTGATTAGCATTGTAGCCATTTTAGTGTCGTTCGTTACGATTCTGCCGCCCCGAGATATCGTGATACTCGCAGGTCCTGAGGAAGGTTATTTCGCTAACGTTGCGGCTAGTATCAGGAATGAGCTGAGGCCATTAGGCATAAATGCCCAGATTGAACATATAGAAGACACCACGCACATCATTGATAGGCTCAGCGGCGCTGACACCTCTGGCCCCCATTTGGGCTTCGTGGCTCAGGATCTGGCCGCCACGCCGACAGACAGAGTGTTTTCGCTTGGCATGATTTCGATTGAACCTTTATGGCTGTTTTCGCAGGCAACTGGAGATATTCGAAACATACGTGACCTAAAGGGTAGGTCGATCTCAATCGGTCCAGAGGGGTCGGGTGTTCGCGTTCTTTGCCGACGGATTCTGAACTTGTATGGCATCAATGAATCTAACACGACGTTTGTGAATCTCAGCATTGCGGACAGCACGGTCGCGCTGGAGGACAAGCAAATTGATGCAGCATTTTTCCTGCTGTCCGCAAAAACGCCTGTGATTAAGAGGCTGAATTCGCGGATCGGCCTGCAGTTGATTGGTATAGAAGAGGCTGAAGCGCTATCGCACAAAATCAGTCATTTGGAACGTGTTATCATTCCCAAAGGAGCTTTTGAAATCAGGAGTCTTCGTCCAGGAAAGGATGTAGAGACAGTTGCGCTTCCAGTAACGATGATCGTGGGTAAAGAAGCCGGTGATGCATTGTCGGCGCTAGTTGCAAATATTCTGCGTGAGAATTACGCCTGGGAGACGTTATTCACGAAGGATTATGAATTACCATCTTTCGTGTATCACGAGTTGGAGCCGCATCCTGCAGCGAAAGATCTTTATGAGAGCGGCCTTCCCTATTGGGTCGACATTTTTGGTACGAGATACGGTCTGATGATCAGTTATGCAGCGCATCCGATTGTCTTCGTGTTTTTGACAGCAGTCGTGATATTCGGTTTCGTTATTACCTATGCTGAAATAGTACCTGTGTTGATCAGTGTCAGGGACTTGTTTCGCAGGTAGGCAACTGCCATGACTCATCTGGCAAGTGGGACGCAGAATCAGAACAGTAAATCGTGCTTATGCCAGCATTTCTAACCGCATCTTGCTTACCGCACGTAAAATGGTACCCCAGCGGTACCCCACTATCCCAGTGAAGCGCTTGTGATTACCTAAGTTACTGAAAGAATGGCGCGCTCGGGAAGATTCGAACTCCCGACCCCCAGATTCGTAGTCTGGTGCTCTATCCAGCTGAGCTACGAGCGCTTTGTCC
>NZNH01000009.1 GCA_002694825.1 Acidimicrobiaceae bacterium
ATACCCGGGATGCCGGGAAGCTTGGCCTTGTGGAGGATGCCGCCCGCCGTGACGAAGTACTTGCAGCGGATCTCATCGCCGCGGCTGGTGGTGACGAGCCAGCGGCCCTCGTCGTCGTGCCACACCGCGTCGGCGATCTCGGTCTGAAAGAGGGCGTGGGGGTACAGCTCGAACCGTCGCCCGATCAGCTGGCAGTACTCGAAGATCTCGGTGGCACTCGAGTACCGCTTTGTGGGCATGAAGCCGGTCTCTTCGAGAAGCGGCAGGTACGTGTAGGACTCAACGTCGCACTGGCAGCCCGGGTAGCGGTTCCAGTACCAGGTGCCACCGAAGTCGCCGCCCTTCTCGATCATGCGGAAGTCATGCATGCCGAGTCGCTTCAGCTCGACAGCGGTCATCATCCCGGCGAAGCCACCACCGACAATCACCGCCGTGGTCTCCTCGACGATCGGGTCTCGGGTGAAACCTGGCTCGACGTAGGGGTCGGTGTCGAAGTCGGCGAACGTGCCCGCGAGCTCGCTGTACTGCTCGTTTCCATCGACTCGGAGGCGCTTGGTCCGCTCTGCGGCGTAACGGGCCTGGGCGGCGTCGAGGGCGGTCTTGTCAGCGTCGGCCATGACCTGATGATCCGTCAGATTCCGGCCGACCGCCAATCCCTACAGCAGGTCGGCGAGGTGGAGCTGGTCGACGGCTCGGACAAACCGGGTATTCATGTTGTCGACGAGTGCGTACTGGCGCTCGTCGGAGAAGTCCATGCCTCGGCTGGCCACGATCGGATAGACGAGGCAGAACAGCGCAGCGTCGCGATAGCGATCCCACAGGTTGGTGGTGTCGGCCTCGGGCACACCCGCCGCAATGAGGCCGTCGAGCCAGCGGTTGAATAGCGCCGTTTCGTGCGTGGCGGCCAGGTCAGGCGCGAGCGATTGGGTCACGAAGTAGGCGAGGTCGTAGCTCGCCGATCCCCGTCCGGTGAGCTGGAAGTCGAGCAGGACGACGTTGCCCTCATCGTCGAAGAGGATGTTGTCGGCGCGATAGTCGCCGTGGGTGATCGTGTTCGGAGCGCCGGAGAGGCGCTCGAGGGCCGACGGCATCCAGTCGACCCACCCCGGCCCGACCGAGGCGATCACGGGATCGACGTCCATGGCGTTGTTGACCTTCTCCCAGCCCTCGGCGAAGACCATCGGCAGTACGGCCGGGTAGACGGGGTCACTGAGACACACGACGTCGCCCCGGTCGACCGGAGCGTCGGCCTTGCGCCAGAACGTCGCATGCCAGGCGGCGAGTTCGTCGACGGCGCGTTGGGCGTCGTCGATGTTCATGCCCTCGTTCTGGTCGACCATGCGCATCGAGCCCATGTCCTCCATGACCTGCACGAACTGGCTGGTTTCGAGGTCGACCGCCCCGTGGTAGCCGGCCGGCACGCGGATCGGGCTCTGGTGAGCGAGGTTCTCGAAGAACCGGACCTCGCGGATGTACATGCGCAACACGGTGGAGGTGAACACCGCCTCCTCGGCGAGCGCCGGCAGTTTCACGACGACGGAGTCGAGATCGCCTCCTTCGAGGGTCGACCGGTACACGGCCGACGAGACACCGACACCCTCGCCGATCTGCTCATGACTCACACCGGTGATCGGCTGCCCCAGGGCGGCAGCCATCCAGCTCGCATCGATGTCGGCGATCGACGACGGGATCATCGGTTCATCCATGTTTGGCCCCTCTCACGGTTGCGCTCACAACCGGCGGGAAGTGTGACACACGACACAGGCCTATCGGTAAATCGCCGAACGGCGGCCCGACCCCGGACGGCTCACTCCTGACGGAGCAGGTGGATCAGCGTGCTGGTATCCCAGCGGCCGAGCCCGAGTTCCTGGAGTTGCTCGTAATAGCCGTCGACGATCTCGGTCACCGGCAGGACCGACCCGTTCGCTGCGGCTTCCTCGAAGCAGATCCGCAAATCCTTGCGCATCCAGTCGAGCGCGAAGCCATAGTCGAAGACACCGTCGGCCATCGTCTGGGCCCGATTCTCCATTTGCCACGAACCGGCTGCGCCCTTCGAGATCGTGTCGACGACACCGCCGACATCGAGCCCCGCCCGCTGGGCGAAGTTGATGCCCTCGGAGAGGCCCTGCACGAGACCGGCGATGCAGATCTGGTTGACCATCTTCGTGAGCTGACCGGAACCAGGGCCGCCGAGGAGGTTGCAGGCACGGCTGTAGGCGTCGATCACCGGGGCGACCCGATCAAAATCAGCCTGGTCGCCGCCACACATCACCGTGAGCACACCGTTCTCGGCGCCGGCTTGTCCGCCCGAGATCGGGGCATCGACGAAACCGACACCCTGCGCCGCGGCCGCTGCGTGGACATTGCGGGCGATGACCGCCGACGCGGTCGTGTGGTCGACAAGCACGGCGCCCTCCCCCATCGTCTCGAGGACGCCGTCGGCGCCGGTGGTCACGGTGAGCACGTCGGGGTCATCACCGACGCACAGGAAGACGTACTCGGCTCCCTCGGCCGCAGCAGCCGGAGTCATCGCCATTGCCCCACCGTGCTCCGCAACCCATCGATCAGCTTTCGCCGTCGTTCGGTTGTACACGGTGACGGTGTGGCCCGCAGCCACAAGATGTCCGGCCATGGGGTACCCCATGACACCGAGTCCGAGAAATGCGCAGGTGGCCATGTCATGACTCTGTCACGCGACGAAGGGAACCGCCGTGTCCCCACGCCGGCATCGGATGGGCATGATCTCCTTCCGACACCGGACTACCGTGCTCGCCGTGGGAGAACCTGTTCGATTGACCGTCTGGTCTGACTTCCTCTGACCCTGGTGCTATGTCGGCGCAGTTCGCGTCGAGCAGCTCCGTGAACGTTTCGGCGACCGCATCGACGTCGAGTGGAAGTCGTTTCTGCTCCGCCCCGACAACGACGGCGGCGACCCGGCGAAACACGAGAAATTCGTCGAGTACACGAAGAGTTGGCTGCGACCGGCATCAGCCGAGCCCAGCCTGACCTTTTCCGTATGGGCCACCGACCACGCCCAGCCATCGGGCTCGATGCCTGCCCAGATCGCCCAGAAGGCGATGGAGGCCTTTGCTCCTTCGGCGGCCGATGCGTACCACCGCCGGCTGATGGACGCGTACTTCGCAGAGAATCGCACGATCTCCGACGCCGCGGTACTCGCCGACCTGGCCGCCGACGTCGGGGTCGATGCGGGCGGCTTCATCCGCCACCTCGTCGAGAACGAGCGGGTCTACGCCGCCGCAGTGATCGACGAGCACAACGCGGCGATTGAACAGGGCGTGACCGCCGTGCCGACGATCGTGCTCGATGACGTCTTGCCAGTCCAGGGCGCTCAGGATCTCGAGAGTTACGAGCGCTGGATTGATCGATTGCTGGAGCGCCGCGGAACGTGAGCCACCGCTGAGAGGTGCCAGGCGGTTCGTGACCGCGGGCACTCAGCTGCGACGGGATCGGGCGATGGCAATCGGCTGCACCGAGGCGGCGCCAGCGGCGAGCAGGAGGTCGGCGACGTGGCTCAGGGTTGTGCCGCTCAGGACGACATCGTCGACGAGGACGACGTGGCGACCTTCGACGTCTTCGACGACCTCATAGTCCGCAGCGCGAACCACCGCTGGACGTTCGCTCGAATCAAGATCACGCAGTCGAACCGTTGCTCGACGCCGAACGACCGCGTCGACGGGCGCGGATCCGTTCGCCGCTGCGACCGCACGAGCAACAGCCGACACGAGGTGATTGGGCCGATCGGGGCTGGAAGGGATGCCGACGACGATCGCATCGGGTTCGACCAGGAGTCCGCCGCTCGCCACCCAGGCATGGATCTCGTCGACGATGCGGGTTCGTGCCGTGCTGTCGTCGCAGTCCTTCGCCGCCTCGACGAGACGGCCGAGCGGCGTCCGCTCGTGGCGATCGGTATGCCAGATCGTGCCGAGCACGTCGATGTGTGGCGACTCGGTCATCCCGTGCTGCAAACTTTGGATAGCGAAAATGCGCTACCGAGGTTGCATTCCTCTCTGGTGCTAACTATTGTACGCATATCGGCACGCACGGGCGTGCACCTACCTCTCACAGGAGATCCCCCATGACTGCTGTCCTCGATCAGGTCAAGAACGTCGCCTACACCGGCGTCGGCGTCAACCTCGTCGTCACCGACGCCATCATCGGCCGTGAGGTTCCGGCTCCCAAGGCCGTCACCGAGCACGCCGCCACCGCCCGCGCCAAGGGTACTGAGGCGCTCACGGGCCTCCGTGGCCGCACTGAGCCCCTCGCCGCCAAGGTTGTCGAGCGTCTGCCTGAGCAGGTCGCCGACGCCGTCGATACCGGCCGCAAGGCTGCGTGGGGCTTCCTCGGCATCGACGCACCGAAGCCCACTGCTCCGAAGGCCGCCAAGAAGGCAACGAAGAAGGCCTGACACCTCGCAACGGCCCATCCGCCGTGCTCTGGGTCCCCCTCGTCGCAGCCGGACTGCCATCATGGCGGTCCGGCTGCGATGCTTTTCGTCCGCCATCCCTCCCCTACTGTTGGAGTCCTCGTGCCGCCCGATCCTCGACACGCCGTCGCCGACCTCGGTGAATACATTCGTGAGCAGCGCCGCCAGGCCGAACTCTCCGTTCGGAAGCTCGCCGACCTCGCTGGCGTCTCGAATCCGTACCTCAGCCAGATCGAACGGGGTCTGAAGCGGCCGAGCGCGGAGATCCTGCAGCAGATCGCGCGAGCGCTTGAGGTCTCGGCGGAATCGCTTTACGTCCGCGCCGGCATCCTCGACGAGGAACCCGAGGCCGACCTGATCGCTGCCATCCGGGCCCAAGACGACCTGACCCACGACCAGAAACAGGTCCTGATCCAGGTCTACGAGAGCTTCCTCGCCCAGAACGAGATGTAGCAACGGGTGGCGGCGGTAACGTGCCGCGATGCCCGGGACTGACGTCAACACCGAGGACGCCATCAACGGTCGTGGTCTGATCGGCGCCGCCGTCGCCGTCTCGGCGTGGGGCATATCGAGCGTCATCGCAAAAGAGGTCGACATGGAAGGCCTCGCCGTGGCGGCCTACCGATTCGGGACCTACGGACTCGTCGTCGCCGCCCTCATGTCCGCCCGTCGCCATCGCATTGGCTGGAAGGTGATGCGGGCCTCAATGGCGGGAGGCATCGCGCTCGGCTTCGATGTCGCACTGTTCTTCTCGGCGGTGAAGCTGACCACCATCGCCAACGCAACCGTGATCGGCGCCCTGCAACCGATCGTTGTCGCCATCGCGGCGAACCGGGTTTTCGGCGAGGTCATCCGGCCACGCGACATGGCCCTTGGATTGGTCGCCATCGCCGGCGTCGTGATCGTCGTGCTCAGCGCCGCCTCCGACGCACCGACCGACTGGCGCGGCGACCTCCTCGCCGTCGGGGCGCTGTTCGCCTGGTCGGCCTACTTCGTCTTCGCCAAGCGGGCGAAGGATGTCATCACCACCAACGACTACACCGTCGGCGCCGCGCTCTGGGTGGCGATCATCAACGCACCGCTTGCACTGCTCTTCGGGCAGAGCCTCGCCTGGCCCACACTCGAAAGCTGGGGTTGGCTGCTACTGATGGCGTTCGGTGCCGGCGTACTGGGCCATGCGGTCATGAACTGGTCGCTTCAACAGATCCCGCTGTGGCTCGGGAGCACCTTCACCCTGCTCGTGCCGGTCGTGTCGACCACCGTGGCGTGGGCGTTCCTCGACGAGCCGGTCACCGGCGTACAGGTCGGCGCAATCGTCCTCGTGCTCGTCGCCCTCACCGGCGTGATCACCGGGCAGGCGGGCATCGGCTCGCGGCCCCGTCCGCTACGACGCTGAATTTTCGAGCACGCCGAGGTCCTCGGTAACGAGCTCGTTGAGTTCGTCCGCATCGAGACCCCCAAAGACGGCTGCCAGGGGAACCGCCTCGCTCACCAGTTCCGCCACGACCACAATCCGCTTTCTTGACGTGAACTCGGGGTGGCAGGCCGTGAGCGTGAGCCGAGCGTCGCCGAAATCCGAGACAACCCAGGTGTCGCTCGGATCGACGATGACGGACCCGGCGGCGACCTTGTCGGGATCGATGGTGTCGAGCCGGTCGCCGAACGCCGCGGCAGGACTCACGACCTCGAAGGAGAAGATGCCGTCAGCCGAGTGCACCCTGATTGTGTCACCCGGCGCGAGCTCGTCGACCCGTTTGAACGGCGCTCCATAGGTCGAGCGATGACCTGCGATGGCGCTGTTGCCGGAGAAGCCGGGTCGTGGTGTACCGCGGTAATGGCCGGGGCCGACCTGGAGCGACTCCCGATCGACATCTCGCATCACGAACTTGTCGAGTTCAATCGCCGGGATCTCCAACCGGGCAAGGGCATCGCCGTCCTCCGGAAAGCGAGCGCGGGCAAGGTCGGCAGAGATACCGCCGGGCAGGTCGGGTTCGACATCCGCCTCAACCTCGTCCGGTACCGCCAGCGTACTGGTGGTCGTCGACACCTCGACGAACTCGAATGCGGTCCGGAGCTCCTGTTGCACCGCCGCTTCCTTGCGACCAGTACCCCAGAGCTCCCAGGCGGCGAACGCGAGTACGCCGAGTGCCCCGAGCGCACAGAGCACCCCGAGGCGTGTTGCGGTTCGGGCCGCCAGACGGCGCCGACGGCCCGAACCGCGTGCGCTCACACTCGCTGCAGCTTGCGGCCACCCATGGTGAAGACGGCTGCGGCGCCGAACAACACGAAAGCGAGCAGCAGGTAGGCCTCGGTGTTGCCACCGGTGTTGGGCAAGTCGCCACCACCGGCGACGGTGATGACGCCCGTCACGACCTCGGTCTGGTCGGCGCTGCCGGCCACGATCAGCAGCCCGCCCGCAGGCACGTCGTAAGTGACGGTGTGCTCCCAGTCACCAGCGGTATACGGGGTCAGGTTGGTGAGATCACACGAGTCCTCGGAAAGCTGGGCCGGATCGGCGTTGGCACCCGGGCAGGGCAACAGGAAACCGTCCTGAGAGAAGCCAGCGCCGGTCACCGTGATCTCTTGCTCACCGGCTCCCGACACCGGATTCGGGTCGATCTCGACGGTCTGGGCCGACGCCGGCGCGGCGACGGCGATAGTCAAGGCGAAAGCGGCCGTGATGGCCAATAGCAGACGCTTCATTGGAATGAATCCCCCTCTTGGCGCCGCGGCGCCGGTCATGTGGGTGCGAATCTGACGCACCGTCAGGGAGTCTTGCACAGGTGTCCGGGCCCGTCGAACACCGCAGGGCGCCGGTTGGCCTCGATGGTGCCCGGGGTGGGACTCGAACCCACACACCCCCGAAGGGATCGGGGGGTTTAAGCCCCCTGCGTCTACCGATTCCGCCACCCGGGCCCGCCGAAACGATAGCCCCGGCGCCGAAGACGGCGGAAAGCCGAGATGTCCCAGGCTCAAGCACTGCGCCGCGTCTCGGCCACACCGTCGTCGACCGGAGACAATTCGCCCGAATCATCGACCGCCAGCCACAGCGCCGCCCGAGCCCGATCTGCCTTCGCCCCCGCCAGCCCATTGGCAGCCACCACACCCTCGATCATGTCGGCGACCACCGCCGACCACGGGCGCCCTTTCAACTGGACAGCGATCGTGGGCACACCCCCACGGAACCGGAGCGTGCGATGCACATCCGCCAACCCTGGCGGCGACCGAAACCCGGGCACCACGAGGGAGCGCAGACGAGCCGCTTGCCCGAGGGAACGGGCCGCGGCAGCAAATCGAAGACTCGTCGCTTCCACCGATCGCCACTCTGCCAGTGGGGTGTGACAGTCCACTGGCTGTGGGCGACATCCCAGCCTCCTCGCGGCTGTCACGGCGGTGTGCGACGCTCTGGGGGTGGAAGCAAAGCAGGAGCTCAACCCGGCGCAGCAGGAGGTGTTGGCCGAGCTCGGCGCGCCCAAGGAGCAGCGGCCCCGTTTCGGCGCCATGTTGCGACACGAGCTCCAACGGGCCTTGGAGGACGGCCTCGAACCGATGCTGCCGATGCTCGACCTTCGCGAGGGCGAGAAGCCGGGCGACTCGATGTTCGTCTCCAAATACGCCCTCGGCCAGGTGCTGGGCTGTGAACGCAAGTTCGTCTTCGAGCAGGCCGAACCCTTTGAATGGAAGGTCCCGATCGCGCGCGGCACGATTGCCCACAAGGCGATCGAACTCTCGGTGCACTGGCGTCGAGAACTCGACCCGATGACACTCGTCGACGAGGCGATGGCCCGCCGCGGCGAGGGCATCGATCCCCTGGCCGACTGGCTTCAGACCATCTCCGAGACCGAACGAGCCGAACTTCGGGGAACGACTAACGATCTGGTCCTGAAGTTCCTCGAATGCTTTCCCCCGCTCAAGCCCGCCTGGTACCCGAGCACCGAGACCTCGCTGCGCGTCGAGATCCACGACCGGTTCGTGCTGAGCGGACGCTGCGACCTGTCGATCGGCGTGGCCGACGGTGATCGAGCCGGCAAAGTACTCGTCGATCTCAAGACTGGCAGCACCTCCATTCATCACCGTGACGACCTGCGTTTCTACGCCCTGCTCGACGCGATCCGCATCGGTACCCCGCCGCGCCGACTGGCCACGTATTACCTCGACCAGGGCCGCTTCCAGATCGAGGACGTCACCGAAGACCTTCTCTTCTCGACCGTCGCTCGAGTCGTCGACGGCATCGAACGGATGCTGATGCTTTCGTCCGGCCAGCGTGATGCCACCACCGCCACCGGGCCAGCCTGCCGCTGGTGTCCCGTCCGTCACGACTGTGACGACGGCAAGCGTCATCTCGCCGACGACGAGGACACCACGCTCGGCGCTGGTTGGTGATCAGTCCCGGCGGGGTGGAGCGGGTGTGGTTGGCTGGACCTCCCCGCCATATGCCTCCGTGATCTCGCCAGCGTCGGTGTCGAGCCCTTCGAGCCGACCGCCGACCGCAAGAAATCCGGCGATCACGAGGAACGCTCCCCCGGCCACCCCGTAGGCGAAACGCGGATCGGTGCGATCGATCAGTTGGCCGAGGATCAACTGGCCGATCGGGTTCGAGGCCGTCAGCATCGAAAGGTAGACCGCCAGGACCTTGGCTCGGGCCGACTCATCAACCTGGAGTTGGATCGCGGTGTTGAGCGTGCTCGCCGACGTGAGGTGGGCGGCCCCCATCATGAAGCCACCGGCAAGCGCAACGGCGAAGACCGGAGCCACCGCGATCACGAGCGCCCCCATGGCGTAGAGCACCAGTGCCGTCTGTTGAAGCTGAGATCGTCGAAACCGCTGGGCGGCGCCGGCGATGATCGGCGACATCGACACGGCGCCGAGTCCGACGAACGACAGGAGCAAGCCAAACCCCCGCTCACCCTGGTCGAAGACATCCTCGGCAACGGTGACCGAGAGCGTCTGGAGCGACAGTCCGAAAAACCCAATCATCGAGACAGTGAGGATGGCGGTGCGGATGCCCTCGCTGCGAAATGCGTAGCGGGCGGCGCCCGCGAACTCGTGGAGCGGCCGCATCCGACCTTCGGGTCGCCGGTGCACGATGTCGAGACGCATGAGCGCAAGCCCGGTGAGCACGGCGCTGTAGCTGATCGCATTGACGAAGAACGCCCAGCCGGGACCAAACCACGCGATCGCGGCACCGCCCAACGCCGGGCCGATCATGCGGGACGCATTGAACTGAGCCGAGTTGAGGGTGATGCCAGCGAGCAACTGCTCACGAGGGACAATTTCACTGACGATCGCCTGCCAGGCGGGAAGGTTGAGGCCGGCGGTCATGCCGACCAGCGCCGAGACGGCCACATAGGCCCCAGGCGAGCGCACACCGCTGAACCACAGTGTCATCAGACCGAGGGCGACGAAGGCCTGGAGCGTCTGCGTAACAAGGAGCACCTTCCGGCGGGGATACCGGTCGGCGATCGCCCCGCCGTAGGGCCCCATCAAGGCCATCGGGAGGATCTGGGCGAAACCGGCGAAACCGACCCAGCCGGCACTGTCGGTGAGGTCGAAGACAACAAGCGGGATGGCGAGCGTCTGGAACCACCGACCGATGTTCGACGTCAAGCCACCGAACCAGAACAGCCGGTAGTTCCGAAGCCTGAAGACTGAGAAGCTCTCGCGAAGCCCTTCCGTGGCGGTCACGAGATCGAGCCGATCAGCGCCGGGAACCAGTCGGCGCGGAGCCGGTCGCCGTCGACCATCCCGTGGTCAGGGAACGGCGGCGAGGTGCGACCGGGACGCGAGACATAGCGGGCGTCATCACCGACAAGCCGCAGTGAGAATGCCCGCCGACGTCCGGCGCCGGGATTCCCGCGGGCGCCATGCACGACGCCGAAGTGGAACGCGATGGCGTCGCCTGGTTCGAGTGCCCACTCGAGCACGTCGTACCGATCGGGATCGCTGTCGGGGTCGGGCACCGGGAGGTAGTCAGCGGCATCCGGGTAGAAGTCGTCTCCCTTGAGCCAGCGCACCGGGAGCACGTCCTTCTCCCACCGGTGGGAGCCGGCGACCAGACGGAGGGTCGTCTCGGTCGTGACCGGATCGAGGGGGACCCAGAAGCTAACCGTCTGTATGCCGTCGACGAAGTAATACGGGCGGTCGCTGTGCCACGGCGTGACGGTCGGGGTGCCGGGTTCTTTCACGAGGACGTGATCGTGGAACAACTGCACGGTGTCGGACACCATCAGCTCGGCGGCGAGGCGGGCAACATCGGACTCGCGGGCGAAGCGTTCGAACTCGGGGATGCGCTCCCAATTGACATAGTCGTCCCAGAAACGGCCCGGCGCTCCGACGGGCACGTTCTCGGCGAAGTACTCCCCCGGGTCGGCCTCGTTCGTCGCCACCCCGGCAGCGAGGGTCTCGATCCAGTCGGAGAACACACCCCGCAGCACGACGGCGCCGTCCCGGCCGAACGACTCGACCAGGTCCGGTGACAAGAGCGGGAGCATCGGTCTCACCGTACCCATCTGCCGAAGGTCCGCCCGCATCTGTCCTCGCTCCGACGCCGGGCAGGTGCCACACTGCTCGGCATGAGTCTCATCACCACCGAGGTCCGCGGCCGCGTCGGCCTGATCACGCTAAACGATCCCGACAAGCGCAACGCGATCACGCTCGCCATGAACGACGAGATCGGTTCGGCGCTCGACGCATGGGAGGCCGACGAGGGCATCGGCGCGGTCGTACTGACCGGCGCCGGTCGCGGCTTTTGCGCTGGTGCCGATCTCGACGACCTGATGGCCGGCTCGAACGCGGAAGAGATGAAGGCGATCTACGACGGATTCCTCCGTATCGCTCACACACCGCTGCCCACCATCGCCGCCGTGAACGGCGCAGCCGTCGGTGCCGGCATGAACATGGTGCTGGCGTGCGATCTCGTCCTCGCCGGGCGCGAGTACGCCAAGTTCGATTCTCGCTTCCTGCAGATCGGTATCCATCCGGGTGGCGGACACACATGGCGCCTGCGCCAGATCGCCGGACGTTCCACGACGATGGCGATGGTGATGTTCAACCAGATCCTCCGCGCCGAGCGGGCGAAAGAGGTCGGCCTCGCGTGGGAGGTCATCGACGATGCCGACCTGGTGGACACCGCCGTCAAGATGGCCGCGGTCGCCGCCGGTCAGGACCGCGAACTCAATGCCCGCACGAAAGCCACGATCCTCACGCTCGACACGATCACCGAGTCGAACCAAGCGGTCGACTTCGAGATCCACCCCCAGCTGTGGTCGATGGGCCAGCCCCCCTTCATGGAGCTCGTCACGCGACTCCAGAAGGACATCTCCTCGAAAGGCTGATCGTGGACGAACCAGGGATGGTCGACGTCGATGTCGAGGCCGGCGAGACGGTCCTCGACGTCTACGAGCGCAACGGCTGGGGTGACGGCCTACCGCTCGAGGCACCAACCCCTGAACGGGTCGATGCCATGCTCCGGGCGCTCGCTCCTGTCAACGGCAGACCGGTCGACCCCGACGAGGTGATCGCCGTGTTGCCGCCCCGTTCGGGCGAGGCCACGCGTCGCACCATCGCGATCAACGCCGTGCTGGCGGGCTGCCGACCCGAGCACCTGCCGGTGCTCATCTCCGCGGTGCGGGCGCTCGCGCTCCCCGACCTCAACCTGCGCGGCGTCAACGCCACCACCCACCCGGTCGCGCCGCTCCTGATCGTGCACGGCCAAGCCGCAGTCGAGGGCGGGTTCAACGCTGGCCTCGGCGCGTTCGGGCCCGGCAACCGAGCCAACGCTGCGGTTGGTCGAGCCCTTCGGCTGATCCTGCTCCATATTGCGGGTGCTCGTCCCGGGCCCGGCGACGCCTCGACCCAAGGTGGGCCTGCGAAGTACGGCTACTGCGTAGCCGAGAACCTCGACGAGTCGCCATGGGGTGGCTACGCACGCAGCGTCGGTGTCGATGCACCGTCGGCCATCACGATCCATTGCGGCGAGGCGCCCCACAACGTCCACGACATGGAGTCCGAGGAGCCCGCTCGCATCCTCGACAAGGTCGCCTCGGCGATGACCTCCACCGGCCAGAACAATGCGCCGATCAGCCAGGGCGAATACTTCGTCGCCCTGTGCCCCGAGCACGCCGCAGCCTGCGCCGCCGACGGCTGGACCCGCAACGATGTCGCCGCTTATCTCTTCAACCAGGCCCGGATGCGGGTCAGTGAACTGAAGCGGGCGTTCGGGCTCCGAGCCTGGGCCCCGTGGATGCAGCGTCTGAGCGACGACGACCTCGTCCCGATGACCGAGGCCGCCGCCAATATCAAGGTGGTCGTCATCGGTGGCGCCGGCAAGCACAGTTCGGTGATCCCCAGTTGGGGCATGACCCGCAGCGTCACCCTTCCCGTTGAGCCGTAGCCTGCGACCCATGACCAACTCCGGCACGCCCCAGCCGCGCCAGGCAGACACTGCCGACTTCGGCTTCGGCACCCAGATCCGAAAGTCGCCGTATTTCGACGCCACCGTGCGCTGGGGTGCCACCGGTTTCTCCACGTACAACCACATGTACATCCCTCGCGACTTCGGGGATCCGGAGCAGAACTTCTGGAATCTCGTCAACGAGGCGATCCTCTGCGACGTCGCCGTGGAGCGCCAGGTCGAGATCACCGGCCCTGACGCCGCCCGCTTCACCCAACTGCTCACCTGCCGCGACCTGTCGACGATGCAGGTCGGTCAGTGCAAATACATCCTCATCACCAA
>NZNH01000010.1 GCA_002694825.1 Acidimicrobiaceae bacterium
AGACCCCAGACGTACTCCCGCCAGCCCATCACCTGGCGAATGAAGCCCTCGACACTATTGATCGGGGCCCGGCCCTCGCGATACGCGACCTCGGCCGCCCGGACCACCTCCATCGGGTCGAGCAGACCGATGTTCATCGCGCTGCTGAGCACACTGTGGGCGAGCTTCCATTCGGCCGCAAGCATGGCGTCCTCGTGGGCGCCGAAGCCCGGCAATCCCTCGTCGACGAAGCGCTGCAGTCGTTCGAGCGCCTGTGCCCGGGTGACCGGCCAGCGGCCGTCGGGGGCGGCTCCCCAGAGTGCGACGTCGTCGCTCGCTTCCAGCTCGGTCATCACGTCGCGGTCGATGGCATCGAGCGGGAACAGGTCGAGCGCTGGCCACGCCCGCCCGTCCTTGGGTGGCGGTTCACGATTCTCGTGGTCGAAGTTCCATGCCCCGCCGGCGGGTTCGTCGCCGTCCATCAAGACATCGAGGTCGATGCGCTGCCGACGGTAGAAATCCTCCATCCGGATGCGTTTCCGGCCCTCGGCCCACTCGCCGAACTCGCGGTAGTCGGTGATGAAGAACGTGTTGGTCGAGAGCTCGACACCCAGCGCTTCGAGCCGGGTGACGGCGTCGTGGCTCGACGGCGAGGTTGCCAGAACCCGCTCAACCCCGAACTCGTCGCTGTGGGCTCGCAGCCCCGCAGCGAGCGTCGGTGCCCGCCGGTGGTCGACATCGAACCCCTCCGCTTCGAGTTCGGCGGCGAAGTGCCGCATCGCGGAGATCACCATGTGGGCCCGCTGACGATGCCACCGGTGGCGGCCGAGAATCGAGTCGCTCTCGACCAGCAGGACTCGACAGGTGTCGGGAGTGTGCTCGGCGAGCACGCCCGCAGTACGACGCAGCTGATCACCGAGGACCCAGATCGTGGGGCGAGTGTCGGTCACGCGACGGCCTCGATCATGAACAGGGCGAGCACCCCTCGGATGGTCCAGCCGATCGTGCGGATCCAGTTCGTGCGCACGAGCCGGTTGGCGACGACGGGATCCCATCCGTGCTCGAGCCGCCCGTGGGCGGGTACTTGGAGGGTGATGGTCGATAGGTGGACGCCTGCGAGCACCAGCCCGGCGATGAGGGGCAGGGTTCGGGTCAGCCCGTCGGGCGGGGAAAAAAAGAGCCACAGGGTGGCGACGCCTTCGACGAGCATCGCCGGACCGACGACGAGGGAAATGAGGCGGGTGTGGGCCGCCTCGTACGCAACGAAGCCGTCCTCGCCGACCCGGGCGAACAATGGATAGTGGACGACCTGGATGATCCAGATCAGCCCGACGAGAAACCAGGTCGCCGCGGCGTGGACAAGGGTGACGGTCACCTCTTCATGGTCGACCGGATCGTCGAGCGTCAAACAACCTCGATGTGCACCCACGTGTCGTGGAATGCTGCCGATCCGGTGTCGTCGTCGGGTACGGCTGGGTTGGTGAGCGCGTTGACCGCCCGCCCCTCTGGTGTCGACGAATGCCCCCACCCGAAGGGCAGTGCGACGAGGCCGGGTTGGACCCGGTCGCTGACGGTGGCTTCAACGGTGAGTGAGCCGCGCTCGTTGTGGACCCGAACACGCATGCCGTCGGTCACACCGAGCGCCGCTGCATCGATCGGATGAACCTCGAGCCGAGGATGGGGCGGCGTTGGCCGGTGTGCGGGGAACTGTGCGTAGTTCGCATTGAGGAAGCCGACGTGTTGCTTCAGGCTGATCAGCTGGAACGGCGCCTCGGGTTCGGCAATGTCGATGTCGAGCGGACCGAGCGTGAAGGTGGTGTCGGCATGGGGGCGCGTGCCGGGGTCGATCGCGAACCGGGCCCAGCCATCATCGACGAGCCGTTCCCACGTGATGCCGTCGAGCATCGGGTGCTCGTTCTCCAGCAGGCCGCGGATCAGGTCCTCGTCGGACTCGTGGTGCTCGGGGGCGTCGAGACCGAGTTCGGTGGCGAGCAGTCGGAAGATCTCGTTGTTGGGTTTGGCTTCGCCCATCGGGGCAATCGCCGGTCGGTTCAGCGCGACGTTGAGATGGCCCCATGCCGGCGCAAGATCGAGATGCTCGATCTGGGTGGTCGCAGGAAGGACGAGGTCGGCGTGACGAGCGGTGTCGGTCAGGAACTGCTCCGCCACGACCGTGAAGAGATTCTCACGGTGGAGACCCTCGATGATGCGGTTCTGATCGGGAGCGATGACCGCCGGGTTGCTGTTGTGGACGAACAAGGCCTCGATCGGTGGATCGACCGTGGGGTCGGTGAGCACCTCGCCGAGGCGGGCCATATTGAAGCTGCGAGCGGGTGGCGCGAGTCGGGCTTCCTCGGTTTCGAGGCCGAAAGCTTCCTCCCACCAGACCTGGGTCGAACGGGCGAGCCCGCCACCCGCATCCCGCCAGGCCCCGGTCACGGTCGGCAACATGGCGATCGCACGCATGATCTCGCGACCGTTGCCCCGATGTTCCGGGCCGACGAGTGAGCGGACGGCCGCTGGCCTGACAGTGGCGAACCGATGGGCCACGGCAACGACCTCGTCAGCGGGGATACCGGTACGTGCCTCGGTGGTCAGAGGGGTCGCATCCGCGACGGATACCAGAAGGTCGGTGGCATCGGTGGTGTGTTCGGCGAGCCAGGTCGGGTCGAGCAGGCCGTCGCGATCCATCACGTGGATCAGTCCGGCGACGAGGGCGACGTCGGTGCCCGGCCGTAACTGCAAGAAGCGATCGGCTCGCTCGGCTGTCGCCGTGCGCACCGGATCAACGACGATCACCTCGGCGCCGGCCTCACGGGCTTGTTCGATCGTCGTCCAGAGGTGCCGGTTGGTCACAAAGGTGTTGGTGCCCCACAAGATGATCGTGCGAGCAAGGTGGAGGTCTTCTGGGTCGATGCCGCGGGGGGTGCCGAGGACGTCGGCGGCTCCGAGCCAGGCGGTCACGCCGCAGAGATGTCGCCGCACATCGGAGGTGCCGAGGGCAGCGAAGAAGCGGCGAGCGAGGATGCCTTTCTGAATGACACCCTGCGTGCCGTCGAAGGAGTAGGGAAGGATCGCTGCCGGACCCGAATGGGCGATGATCGAACGGAAGCGCTTACCGATCTCGGCGATGGCGTCGTCCCAGGTGATTGGCGTGAACTCGCCGGAACCCTTCGGTCCGGTTCGTCTCAGCGGCGTGAGGATCCGGTCGGGGTGATGTACTCGATCGAGGAAGCGGTTGACCTTGGGGCACAACTGGCCCTTGGTGGTGGGGTGGTCGGGGAGTCCACGAAGGGCAACGGCTCGACCGTCCTCCACGGTGACCTCCCACACGCACGTGTCGGGACAGTCGTGATGACACGCGCCGCGGACGACTCCTGCTCGCACCGGGCCAACGGAGCGTTTCACCGCGCGACCGGCCGACTCAAGACGCCGGGTCCATGAGGCGGAATGCCTCGCCGAGCCCGACACCACCGATTCGCCCGTGGGTGCGGGCCTGGCGCTCGGTTCGCTCACGGAACGCGGCTGCCTGGGTGCCATCGTCGTCGGCGGCGATCACCATCGTCGTCTCGAACTGGCTCTCGTGGGCGAGTAGTGCCTCGACCTTGGCATCGACATGTCGCTGCTCGATGCGCTCGACATGATCGGGCTCCTCACACTCGAACAGAAGAAGGGCTTGAGGACGGTGGTGGGTGAGGCCGTCGGCCATGTGCTCACGGTGGTAGTGCGGATCACGGGCGGCAACGACGGCGTCGACGGTGAGGAAACCGGCGTTGCGGTGGTCGGGATGCATGCGCCACCGGCGCCACGGGTCGTGGCCGAGCACGATGTCGGGGGTGGTCTCACGGATCACCCGGGCGACCCGGCCTCGAAGCTCGATCGTGTTCGCGAGTTCGCCGTCGACTTCGCCGAGGAAGTGCACCTGGGCGTCGGGGTGGATACGACGGGCGGCCTCTCGTTGTTCGGTTTGCCGGCGAGCGATGAGGATGTCGGTGTCGGCATCGACGTCCCACGTCCCTTTGGACCCGTCGGTGCAGATCAGGAGATGGATCGCCGCGCCGGCGGCGCCCCACTTGGCAAGCGTGCCGCCGCACTCGAACTCGATGTCGTCGGGATGAGCGCCGACCGCAAGCGCGCTGGACGGCACGGGTAGATCGACACGCATCGTCAGGATCCTTCCACCTGGAGGTGGGCAAGGTCGCCGGGATCGTCGACATCGAGTGCAAGCGAGGGCTCGTCGACGACGGTGATCTCGAGTCCGAGGCGCTCAGCTTCGGCACAGTGGGCGGCAAACGAACCGGGGCCGTAGTGGAACGTGAAGCCCGACGTGAGCGGGATCGACAACACATTGCTGCCGTCGCGCGCCTGGTCGGGCGCGATGGCGAGGCCGGGTCCGTCGACCACTCGAAGGTCGTCGGCGAGCGGCAGGTCGGCGTGGGCGATGATCACCCGGCTCGGTGGATCGTCCTCGGCGGCGACGAGAGCGATGGCCGCGTCGATGCTTTCGTTGAGCCCGTTGACGGCGGGTGCGAGCCCGTTGGCGCCCAGACGCTCGGCCCAGCGCAGCACGTCGGCGTCGTCGCTCACGACGTGCACCGGAAGATCTCGTGCTGCTCGGACGACCCGTTCCGCCATCGCCATCGCAAGGCGCCGACGATCGGCGGGGGACAACACGCCGGCGAGGCGAGTCTTGGCGTCGTCGAACGACCGGAGCGGGATCAGCACGGCGGCGTCGGTGGCGACCACGGCGCGAGTCTAGGGTGGGGCAATGTCCATGCGTGTGGCCGTCGTCGGCGCCGGATCATGGGGCACCACGGTCGCCCATCTGGCTCGTAACTCGATCGTGTGCAAGCTGGCCGAGGCCAACGGCGTGTACACGCCGATCGCCGACCAGATGCGGGCATGCGTCGAAGAGGGTCGCACCGCCCTCGAGGCCTATGCCGGTCTCGTCAACACCTCTGCCGCCCGAGAGATCGATCCCCACTAGGGCGCTCGAAAGGACGACGAACAAACCCATGGGACTCCTCGACCGCCTCTGGCGCCGGAACCTCACGCCACTCGACCCATCGTTCGGCGCCCTGATCGGCGACCTCGCCGGGCCGATCGCCCGCATCGCCCCCGACGGCGCCGTCGCCACCCTCGACGGATCGTGGTGTCTCGAATGGGGTGTCCGCACCGGTCGTGAGTGGAAGCGCTCGTCGACGTCGGCGGCCGTGCGCCAGAACCGTCTCGACGACACACCTGTGTACGAGACATGGATGCGGGTCCCCGGCGGCGATGTCATCCAGCGGTCGGCGGTCGTCACCGATGGCAATGGCCGCACCCTGGTGTGGCAGTTCGAGAACGCCTCGCCCGACGCCGTCGTGGTCGCCGTCGTCGGACTCACACAGGGCCGCGTCCACGCCGAATTGTCGTGCACCGAACTCGATGGCGTGCCCTGGATCCGGCCGTGTGTCGATGCCGGTGCGGTCGTCGCCGGGCCGGAAATCTGGTCCCTGGTGGAAGCCGATCCCACTGCCGCGTCGGCCGACGGCGAGAACGAAGCTGCCGTGCTCGTCCCGCTCCCACACCGTCAGACCATCACGGTGCTCGTGTCGATCACCGGCGACCTGCCGGCTCGCCCCACTGCCCCCGAGGACGTCGCGGCGGGGTGGAAGGCGATCACCGCCGACGCCATGACGGTCGATGTGCCCGACGTCGATCTGTCCGCCGCCTGGCGCCGAGTGCTGGGTGATCTCGTGCTCGCCGTCGGTGACGACGACCCGATTGCCGCCGGCGAAGCCGCCTGGTGGCTCGACCTGGCCGGCATGCACGACGAAGCCGACCGGGGCCGCGAGGCGGTCCTCGCCGCCGCCGACCGTGACCGACTCGGCTCCGACGCTGCCGTCGTGGCCCTTCGAGCGCTTGCGTCGAAGGAGCTGCGTCAGGGCGCATCGTCGGCGCTCGCCGAGGTCGCCGGCCCGCTTGCCAAGCTCGCCCGCGATCGACTCGACCGTCAGACCGTGTCGCTCATCGCCCGGGCGCTCGATGGCTCTCATCCCGGAGCCGCCGCCGATGCCCGTGCCCTGCTCGACACGCTGACCCTCGCAGATCGGGCCATGAGCTCCGCCGTGGCCCGTGGTGCCGAGCGAGTGCTCGGCCATCTCTTCCGCGACATCGATCTCGTCGAACGGATCGACATGTTGCCCGAGGTGCCGACGACCTGGTTCGGTCAGCCGATCGACGTTCGTGGCATGGTGACCGGCCTCGGTTCGCTCTCGTTCAGTGTCCGATGGCACCGCGAACGCCCTGCGGTCCTATGGCAACGCGACGGTGGCCCCGACGGTGCCGTACTCCGCTGCCCCGGCCTCGATCCGGACTGGTCGAGCTCCGAACGGTCCGGCGAGGCGCTGCTCGCGGCACCGGCTGGGTCCGAGACGATGCTCGTCGCTGATGTGGACGAGGCGCCTGCCGCACCACCGGCCTCCGAGGCGCAGCGGGAAGGTGTCCGGCTCGACCCGAACGATCCGCCACCGTCGCTGTCGTGAGCTCGAGAGCGCCGCAGCTGCGCGGAGCGTTGAAGGCGAAGGCGCCCGGCCTTCGGGTCGAACGCGCACGCTGGGATGCCGGCGATGAGATCGTCGTCGGCATCGACGAGGTCGGTCGCGGGGCCTGGGCGGGGCCACTGACGCTGGCTGCCGTCGTCGTGCCGCGTGACAAGCGGCTCTACAAGGTGCGTGACTCCAAGATGCTCACTGCCGGAGAGCGTGAGGTCATGTTTGACCGGGTGAACGAATGGGCCGACCATGTCAACGTCGCCCATGCAAGCCAGGCCGAGTGCGACGAACTCGGCATGTCGGCAGCCCAGAAGCTTGCGGCGCAGCGGGCCATCAGCGGGCTCGGTATCGCAGTGGATCATGTCCTCGTCGACGGCAACTGGGACTTCGTCGAAACCCACCCCACCACGATGCTGGTGAAGGGCGACACCGTCTCGTTGTCGATCGCAGCAGCATCGATCGTCGCCAAGGTCACCCGCGACCGCATGATGGAGCGCTGGCACCGCATCTATCCGGCGTACGCCTTTGCCGGAAACAAGGGGTACCCGTGCCCCCGCCACAAGGCGGCGCTCGCCGGGTTCGGCCCCTCGGCGATCCATCGTCGACGCTGGGCGTTCATGGACGACCTCCGCTGGACCGGCCAGGCCCGCACCGTCGACGACACCCAGCTCGGCCTGTTCTGATCGTGCTCGACCGTCTCCGCGCCTGGCCGGCGTTCACCGTCTTGATCGGCTGGACGCTCTTCCTGTGGGCGTCGCGCACCAGAAACGTCGTGTCGAACGATGCACTGTCGGCCTGGGGGACTGCCTGGCGCCTCGGGGTGGTCGTCGTCTTCGTCGCGTTGGCCGTGGGCGCGCTTCGTCGATCCGCTCGGAATCGGGTCCTGCCGGTCCTGATCTGGTGGACGATCGGCTACTGGCTCATCCGCGGTGGCGGGATCGTGCTCGACGCCAACCACGATGCCTCGTTCAAGGTCGTCCACTCGGTGCTGATGGTCATCTCGATCGGTGCTGCGA
>NZNH01000011.1 GCA_002694825.1 Acidimicrobiaceae bacterium
AAAGCAGTCTTTTAATGAGGAATTATCACCTCTGTCCGCGTCATCTCTTAGAGCGCTCGTGGCGTCCTCGCCCTCCATGCTCGCGTGGGAGCGGGCGTAACTGACCACTCTATCACCTTTCGCGAATCTATCCCTAGCCGCATCGGCGAGATCGGCCACGAACCCATCGGCCCGGGCGATCGCCAGCGTGCGATGGACCTCCTCGAGGCCGACAGCTCCGAGGGCGACATTCTCGACGATGGTGTCGGTGAAGAGGAACGACTCCTGGAAGGCGATCGCAACGGCAGTGGTCCAGTCGTCGGCGGCAACGTCATCGATGTCGACTCCACCAATCACAACCGTGCCCTCGATGCGGTCGAGGACGCCGGCGACCGCCTCGAGCAGGGTCGACTTGCCAGAACCTGTGGCACCGACAACCGCTGCGGTCGTGCCCGCAGCCACCTCGAGGTCGACGCCCCGCAGCACATGGTGCTCGCCATAGCCGACGACCAGACCGTGCACGGCCACATCGACCGGTCCGGCCGGGACGGTGGCAGTACCGGCGCGTTGCTCGACCGGCTGGGCCATCACCTTGTCGACGCGATCCAGCGCAACGACAGAGCGCGGCATCTCCTCGAGAAAGAAGCCGAAGACCCGAAGCGGCGTAGCGAGCAGGCCGAACACGACAGCGGCCAGGACGAGGTCGCCAGGGGTGGCGTCGCCGCGCGACACCAGCCAGCTGCCGATGAGCAGCAACAAAACCACACCGATGTTGGGCAGGGCATCGATGCTCGGCTCGAACGCCGCTCGGATCCGACCAACGACCAGGCGTTCCTTCCGGAGGGTGGCCGACGCGCGGCGCAGCCGCTCGACCTCGGCGGCTTCGCGTCCGAGCGTCTTGACGACCAGGGCGCCTTCGAAGCTTTCGTGGGCGACCGAGGCGACCTCGCCGACCGCCTGCTGGGCCCTCGCCGACGGCGCTTCCACTCGGGAGGTGTAGATCTGACTCATCACCACGAGGAGCGGGAACAGCACGATGCCGAGCAACGCCACAAGCGGGTGAATGATGAACAGGGTGACGACGGCGACGATCACCAGGGCCAGCACACTCACCGAAAAGGCCAGCGGCTTGAGCACCATCGTGGCCGTCGTGAGGTCGATATCGGCGTGGGCGAGCAGTTCACCGGTCGGCCGCTCGCGATGGAACCGCAGCGGCACATCGAGATAGTGGTTGACGAGCGCCCGCCGCCAGTCGCGTTGGGTGCTGTTCTCGGCAAGCGAGAGATACCACCGCCGCATCATCACGCCGATGCCACGACCCACCGACACCACGACGATCAGACCCATGACGACCCAGACATCGGATCGGTCGACCGTGCCGTCGTCGAACGCCGGGATGACGAGGTCGTCGGTGGCGGCCCGAAGGACCCACGCCCCGCCGATTGAGGCCGCAACAAAGCCGAGCGCGCCGACCATTGCCGTCGTATGGAGCCATGGGTACGCTCGCAACGAGCGCCAGATCAGCCGAGAGCCCCGGCGCCAAATGTGTTCGGTGTTTGCGCCGTCACCCATTCGTTGCACCGTATCCGCCGGACCGGACTCATCCCGAACCGGTTTCTGCCGATGGGAACGGCACAGGATCCCGTCGAAAGGTCACCCGATGAAGGGCGTCATCTTCAACGCAGTCGAAGACGCAGTGGAACGCTCGTTCGGAGCTGATGGATGGGACGACACCCTCGGCCGAGCCGAGGTCGACGGCTCATACACATCGCTCGGCAACTACGGCGACGAGGAGCTCGCCGCCATCGTCGGCGCACTCCCCGACGAGACCGGCGGCACCATCCCTGAACGTCTGCGGTGGGTCGGGATCAACTGTGTCCCGTTCCTCGTGGAAGCCTTCCCCCACTTCTTCGACGAGATCACGCTCGAGGATTTCTTGCCGGCACTCAACCACATGATCCACCCAGAGGTGCGCAAGCTCTACCCCGGCGCCACGCCGCCCGACTTCGACATCTCCCCGATCGACGACCAGACCATCTCGATGCGGTACGTCTCCGATCGCAAGCTTTGCTTCCTCGCCGAAGGCCTCACCATCGGGGTCGCCTCACATTTGGGTCGGACAGTTCACATCGACCAGCCGAGTTGCACGCACGGCGGTGATCCGCATTGCGAGCTTCGGATCCACCTCACGGCATGAGTTCGTCGGAGCCCGGCACCGATCCCGACGTTTCGCTCGTCGCCGAGATCGAACGACTCCGACGTCGCCTGGACCGGGAGCGGTCGGCTCGTCGCGAAGCCGAACGCATCGCCGAGGACGCAACCCGCTCCAGCATCGAGGATCCACTCACCGGCCTCGCCAACCGAACACTGCTTGCCGCGAACCTCGAGAACGAGCTCATCCGAGCCGCCCGCTACGACCGCGACGTGGCGCTCTTCTATCTCGATCTCGACCGGTTCAAACTGATCAACGACACCTACGGCCATGACGCCGGCGACGAACTCCTGCGCGGTGTGGCCGACGCATTGCGGGCGACAATGCGCGCCTCCGACACGATCGGTCGGCTCGGCGGTGACGAGTTCATGGTGATCGTCTCCGATATCAGCGAACCGGATGCGCTCCGGCTCGCCAACCGCATCGCCGATGCGGTCGAATCGATCACGCCGGAGTCGACCGGCGGGATCGGCTGCCGCGCCAGCATCGGTGTCGCCATGCTGCGCGGCCGAACCGACCTCGACCCTGCCGATTTCGTCCGCCAGGCCGACACGGCGATGTACGCCGCCAAGCAGGCCGGTGCCGAGGTTCGCCTTTTCGACGACGTCCTGCTCACCGAGTCCGACGAGAAGCGCGACCTCCGCCGTGCGCTCCCCCACGCGATCAGCGACGACGAACTCGTCGTCCACCACCAGCCGATCGTCGACCTGACGAGCCGTCAAGTCATCGGCTTTGAAGCGCTGACCCGCTGGCGACAGCCCGACGGCACGCTGCTGATGCCCGACATGTTCATCCCCACGGCGGAGGAGAGCGGGCTCATCGGAAAAGTCGGCGAACTCGTCGCCCGGAAAGCCGCCCAGGATCTCGTCGTGTGGCAGCGACGTCACCACGACACCGATGCAGTCGTCGCCATCAACGCCTCCCCCCGAGAACTCGACCGTCCCGGCTACGCCCATCGCGTCACACTCGCCGCCGAAGCGGCAGGGCTCCATCCCGACAACCTGATCGTCGAGGTCACCGAGACGGCGATCATGGAGGCCGGTCAGGTCGCCGAGGACAACCTCCGCACCCTCCGAAGCGTCGGTATCCGCGTTGCGCTCGACGATTTCGGTACCGGCTTTTCGTCGATCAATCGGCTTCGATCGAATGCGTTCGACGTGCTGAAAATCGACCGGAGCTTTGTGGCCAACGTTGCTGACCGATCCGACGACCGCGCGGTGGTCACGGCGATCGTCGCCCTCGCCGACATCTTCGATGTCAAGGTCGTCGCCGAGGGCATTGAGACAGAAGCCCAACTCGACGCCGTGACCGAACTCGGCTGCCACGCCGCCCAGGGCCGACTTTTCGCTATGGCTGCCCCGATCGACGAGGTGGCGGGGCCACTCGACTTCGTGTGAAAACGGCGAGCAGACCACCGCAGGGGTCGGCTCAGAGGCGGTCGACGATCGCGCTTGCGAACTCCGAGCACGCCACCTGGGTAGCGCCATCCATGAGGCGGGCGAAGTCGTAGGTGACGACCTTGTCGCCGATGGTGGCTTCGACCGCACGGATGATGTCGTCGGCGGCGTCCTGCCAGCCGAGGTGCTCGAACATCATGACGCCCGACAGCAACACCGAGGACGGGTTGACCTTGTCCTGGCCGGCGTACTTCGGGGCGGTGCCATGGGTGGCCTCGAAGACGCCGTGACCCGTGACGTAGTTGATGTTGGCGCCCGGTGCGATGCCGATGCCGCCCACCTGGGCAGCCAGGGCATCGGACAGGTAGTCGCCGTTGAGGTTCATCGTCGCGATCACGTCGAACTCGGCGGGCCGGGTGAGCACCTGCTGAAGGGCGATGTCGGCGATGGCGTCCTGCACGAGGATCTTGTCGCCCGCATCGCCACCGCAGTCGTCCCAGCCGACGGCCACATCGGAGAACTCCTCACGAACGAGGTCGTAGCCCCACTTCTGGAAGGCACCCTCGGTGAACTTCATGATGTTGCCCTTGTGCACCCAGTGAACCCGCTTGCGGTTGCGACGCACGGCGTACTCGAGGGCAGCCCGCTGCAGACGCTGCGACCCGGTCTTGGAGACGGGCTTGATGCCGATACCGGAATCCTCGCGGATCTCCCAGCCGTAGGCGTCGTGGAGCAGCTCGATCATGCGCTTGGCCTCGGGCGTGCCCGCCTCGACCTCCATACCGGCGTAGATGTCTTCGGTGTTCTCCCGGAAGATCACCATGTCGACGAGGTGTGGTTCCTTCACCGGTGAGGGCACGCCGGTGAACCAACGAACGGGGCGCAGGCACACGTAGAGATCCATGATCTGCCGGATCGCGACATTGAGGCTGCGGAAGCCGCCACCGATCGGCGTGGTGAGCGGACCCTTGATACCGATCAGGTACTCCTCGAACTTGTCGATCGTGTCCTGCGGCAGCCAGTCGCCGGTCTCGTTGAAGGCTTTCTCGCCAGCGAGGACTTCCATCCACTCGATGGTCTTGCCGTACTTCGCGGCGGCAGCATCGAGGACGAGCTTTGCGGCTGGCCAGATGTCGACACCCGTACCGTCGCCTTCGATGAACGGAATGATCGGGTTGTCCGGCACGTGAAGCGTGCCGTTTTCCTGCATCGTGATCTTCTCAGCCATACCTCGGATGGTAGCTGGCTGAGGCCGATTCGGGCCTGCCTGCGAGCCGATTTCGGGCGGGTGTCGGCGTCATCGATCCGATCAGTCGGCCGCCATCGAAATCGCTCGATCGAACACCTTCTGGAGCTCGGCACTGACGTTCTCGCTGAAGGCATGGCGCTGGGGCTGGCTCAGCCTTCCCTCCGGCGCAGCGATGGGTTCGCCCACCACCACCGAACACCGAACCCGCCGGATGCCCTTCGAGCCGCTCGCCATCGCCGCCTCCGTTCCCCCGATCCCGATGGGAATGATCGGCGCACCGGTCTTGTGAGCCAGGTAGGTCGTGCCGTCGAAGACCCCGAGCACCTGATCGCCGGACTGCCGAGTGCCTTCAGGGAAGACGATCATCATGGCGCCGTCGGCGATGATCGTCTGTGCTGCCTTCATCGCCTGACGGTCGGCCTCGCCCCGTCGGACCGGGATGGCGCCCAGCGCTGCGTTCGCCCAGGCGAAGACCGGGTGCAGGAACAACGATTCCTTGCCGAGGGCTCGAAGCCGACGTCGCGCCGTGCAGGCGACGAGGATCGAATCAAGGTTGCTGCGATGCACCGGCGCAAGGATGACCGGGCCGGGAGTGTCGAGGTGCTCGGCGCCCTCGACCGTCACCCGAAGCCACGGCAACAGCGTCAGTCGGAGCAGGCCTCTGACCGCCCAGTAGAAGACCCCGCCGGAGCGGCTCGCTTGGACCTTCATCGCCCAATCGACGGATTTTGCCTGGCGTTCGCTCATCAGTGGCTCGTCTCGATACCGAGGATCAGTGAAGGAACTGGCGTTCGCCGGTGAAGACCATGGCGACCTTGCGCTCGTTTGCTGCAGCGATGGTCTGCTCGTCACCGACCGAACCACCGGGCTGCACGATGATCGCGGCGCCGGCATCGGCAGCAGCATGGATGCCATCGGGGAATGGGTAGAACGCATCGCTGGCGCATGCCCCGCCCTCGGCTCGTCCGGCCGCTTTCGCCGCTGCGATCTCACCCGACTCCACGCGGTTCTGCTGGCCGGCCCCGATCCCCCAGGCGACCCCGTCCTTGGCGAGCACGATGGCGTTGGAGTTCACATGGCCACAGACCCTCCATGCGAACGCTGCGTCGGCGAGTTCCTGCGCCGAAGGCTGCCGATCACTGACGACGGTCCAATCGTCGGGCTGGGCATCGAAACGGTGATTCTGCTGGACCAGGAAACCGTCGGCCATCTGCCGGATCGCAAGGGTCGGTGCCGCATCGGGCACTGCCACGGTGAGGATGCGGGTGTTCTTTCGTTTGCTGATCAACTGCTCAATGACCCCGTCCTCATAGCCGGGGGCCAGGACCACATCGGCCTGTGCCGCATCGACCATCGCCTCGACGGTGGCGAGATCCACGATCCGGTTGGTGGCGACGATGCCGCCGAACGCAGAACGCGGGTCGCATTCGAATGCCCGTCGGTACGCCGAGGCGAGATCGGCGGCGACGGCGGCACCACACGGGTTGGCGTGCTTCATGATCGCAACCGCCGGCTGCTCACCGAGATCGTGGGCGAGACGCCATGCCGCATCGGCATCGAAGAAGTTGAGATAGCTGAGGGCCACGCCACTGTGCTGTTCGACCGCATCCCAGATGCCCGGCTGGTCGGCTCGTCGGTAACGGGCGCCTTGTTGGTGCGGGTTCTCGCCATAGCGCAGGACGTCGGCGCGTTCGAGGGCGAGATGGATCGTCGGGGGCAGCGTCTCCGGCTCGTCGGCGGTCTCGTCGAACCAGGTAACGATTGCGGCGTCGTAGGCGGCGGTGTGCGCGAAGGCGTCGCGGGCGAGCGCACGGCGGGTTGCATCGCTGAGGGAACCCAAGGCGCGAAGCTCGGCGAGAACATCGTCGTACCTCGACGGGTCGACGACCACGCCGACCTGGGCGTGATTCTTCGCCGCCGCTCTGACCATTGCGGGGCCACCGATATCGATCAATTCCTCGGGGCGACCGGCTCCGTGTTGAAAGTCGGCCACGCTCGACCCGAACGGGTAGAGGTTGCCGACGACGAGATCGATCGGGTCGATGTCGTGTTCGGCCATGTCGGCTTGGTGTTCGGGGTCGGTGCGATCGGCGAGGATCCCACCGTGCACCTTGGGATGGAGGGTGACGACCCGATGCCCGAGCATGATCGGTGAGCCGGTGTGCTGAGCCACATCGGTGACCGGAATGCCGGCGTCGGCAATGACGCGGGCCGTGCCTCCGCTGGAAATCAACTCCCACCCCAGGTCGGCAAGACCTCGGGCGAGGTCGACGACCCCAGACTTGTCATACACCGACACCAAGGCACGACGCGATTCGCTCACCTGTCGGAAGCTACCAGGCACCGGGGGTACTGCTCGGCGCCCGACGCCTCACGCATGACGAACACCGCAGGCGTTCAGCCGACGTTGCAGGTGAACCGCCTCACTCGAGCGGAGGATCCGTGCAGTTGGTGGTCCGACCCGCGCCCGACGGCCCGTACCCGCGGAAGATCGGATCGTCGATGAAACCAGAGCCGGGATCGTCGGTGGTCAAGAACCGTTCAATCGCCTTCACGGTCGCGTCGGCAAGCATCTGTTGGACCACTGGCTCCGAGACGAGCTGCTCCTCGGACGGGTTGGACAGGTAGGCGAACTCGGCGAGCACGCTCACCACCGGGGCCGGGCGGCGCAACACTCCGTAGTAATCCCCTCCCTCCCGATTAGGTCGAACGAGGGTTCCGGCGTCCCCCAGTGCGACCCATCTGATGTCGAACTGGTCGAGCACCCCGAAGGACTCCTCGTAGATGAGACCGGCGAGACGCTTCGAATCGGGACTGTCGATCTGGTGGTACATCTCGGTGCCGGGGGTGGCGCTCACCGCGTCCGTGCCCGCGTTGAAGTGCACGGAGATGAACGCAATCGGGTCGAGTGCCTGCGCAATTTCGGCGCGGGTCACGATCGGCACCCGCACGTCGGTCTGGCGGGTCATCATCACCGAGTAACCGGCATCGATAAGCGCATTCCGCAGCTTCAGTGTCACGTCGAGATTCAGATCGGCCTCGCGGAGGCCTCCCCGACCGACCGCTCCGGGCTCAGAGCCTCCGTGGCCCGGGTCGAGCACGAAATCGACCGAATCAACAAAGCGACCACCGGCGATGTCCTGGGTCCGACCGCACGGTGTCCAGACCCGATGACGGCCGCCGGCGAGACCACTCAAGACCGGGGTGACCCAGCCCGTTTCGGTGATCAGGACACCGTCGGTCTGGCCGTTCATCGGCACCCCTTGGTCGTCGAGCACCAGCTCCGGCGGGACGTCGGGAATCGTGGTGGTGCTCGATGTCGTCGTTGAGGTGGTGGTCGGCGTCGTGGTCGGGGCCGGAGGAGCCGTTGTTGTGGTGGTCGATGGCAAAACCGACTCGATCGTCTGGGTCGTCACCTCGGTCGGGGCAACCTCCACCGAGGACGGCCCGCACGCTGCCGCGAGAAGAGCACCGAGCACCACGACGCAGGCGACAGTTCGCATCAGGGACAGGCTGGCATCCCGCTCCAGTCTGACCGTGGACCATCCACCATCACGACGAGAGCGCCCTGGTACTATGGCCAAGCCAGCGGCGCGGGGTCTGGACCTTTTGGGGTGCCCGCAAATGCTGCAACATATCGATTCAGCGCTCGAGAGCTTCCTTCGCACGTCCATCGGGCTCGACGCACGCGACGTTGACGTTTCGTTTGATCCGCCCGATCGAGAGTGGGGAGGGTCGCTAAACCGACCCACACTCAACCTTTTCCTGTGGAGCATCAACCGCAACACGGATCGTGATCTCGCCGGGCAGCGCGCCGCGCAAGTCGACGGGCGAACCGTGTACGCCAACGCTCCGGTGCCGATTGAGCTTCGCTATCTCGTCACCGCGTGGTCGGCGGATCATGAAGACGAAAAACAGCTTTTGGGATCGACGCTTGCAGCAGTCGTATCTCACCGCGCTATCAGCACCGACCACTACCCGCAGGAGCTTGATGGCCTTCCAGCAGCTGAACTTGCGCTCAGTGGCACGGGAGCGGAGCAACAAGCCGATCTCTGGAATGCACTTGACGGCCAGCTGAAACCCGGTATTCAGGTCACGATCCAAACGGTTCTGCCCGGCGAGGCTCCGACTCCGGCCGGTGCACCTGTCGAGTCGCTTGCCACGCGTATCGCAGATCCGGCAACCAGCCGGGCGTCCGCAAGCAGACGAATTGCAGGTATCGCTCGCTTCGAAGGCGCTGAAGGCCTCCTAGTGCAAGCGCCTCACGCATCAACCACGATCAACGCAGTGGGTCGGTTTGCCGTGCGAGCCGAAGCAGGCGACGAACTTGTGATCCTCTCTGATCCCCCACGGCGGGTCATCGTTCCCGAGGCCGGCGGCGTCGTCGTCGACTGAGGTCCTGACCATGATTGACTCCGAGGCTGAGGTACTCCAAGTCACACCTGGGCGACGGAACGCGCTGACGCTCACGGTGCAGAACACCCGCGACGTTGTCGACGGTGTGCGCACCCGGATTTCTGGCATCGACGACTCGTTGGTCACGATTCCAGTACCTGTCGTGTCGGTCTATCCCGGAATGAGCGGGTCCATCAGGGTCTACCTCGACCTTCCCAGGACCTTTCCCGAAGGCGAACACGAGATCGAGGTCCATCTCACGAGCACCATTGATGGAACAACGGCGCTCGCCCGGCGTCTGACACTCGTCGTAGCCCCAATCGACGACCTCCAGATGTCGTTATCGCCGAGGGCCGCCCGGGCAGGCGCTTCAACGGAACTCGCTGTCGATCTTCGCAATCGAGGCAACACCGAGGCATCGATACACGTGAGCGCCGTTGACTCGGAGCGGGCACTCCGGATCACCACAGAGTCATCAGTCATCCAGCTCCGAGGCGGCGAATCGGCGCAGACCCATGTTCACCTCAAGGGACGCCGCCCACTTTTCGGACAGGCAACCGTCCGATTGGTGACCGTCGAAGCCGACCATGGCGAGGAACAACTCTCCGAGACCTTCACCTTCATTCAGAAGCCCCGGATCCCCGGGGGCGTGGGCACGATCGTGACCTTGGGGGCAATCGTTGCCCTCTGGGCACTCGTCTTTACCTGGGCGATCGCCAATGTCTTGGCCGAGGACGCGTCAGCCAAGACCCTTCGAACCGACTTCTTCACCGGAGCACCACCCGAATTAGATCTGACGGCGATCACGTCGACCATCACCGGCACGATCGAGAATGCCTCTGGAGATCCAATCCCTCGCCTCACCGTCTCTGCGATCCGAACCGCTGCTGACGGCACCGAAGAGACCGTCTCGTCAGCCGCGACCGATGAGAACGGAAGTTATGTCCTGCCGGTCCTACCCGGTTCCTATCGTATTCGAGTCGAGGGAGACGGTTTCCCCACCTTTACAACCGATAAATCCGAGATAGCGGCACCGGGCAAGGCCACGAACCAGGAAAGCCCCATCACGACGGCGGGTTCCCCGGGCACCATACGAGGCCAAATCCTCGTCGAAACTGGAGATGACGACGGTCCAACCGAGTTCGGCGTCGCCGCCGAAACCTGGGTGAACGACGCCGTGGGGCAAGCCGTCACTGGTATCACCACAACCATCAACACTGACGGCAGCTACACCTTGAGCGGCCTCGAAACACCCGCAACATACCGACTGACACTCAGCGCAGATGGCTATACGCCCCAGACGCTCATTACCGAACTTGACGGTGGAGCCGACGTCATCGTGAACACCCGCCAGCTGCTCGCTGATGCCGGTTCCGTTCGAGGTCTCGTGACATCGAACGACGCTCCACTCGGCGGCGTGAAGGTCGAGTTATACATCGGTGAAACCGTTCTCGAAACGACGACACCGACGAGCGGGGCCGACATCGGCGTCTACGAATTTGAGGGGCTTGTTTCACCAGAGACCTACCTCATCATCTTCAGTGCCGATGGATTCGACCAAGAAGCGATCACGCTCAAACTTGAGCCCGGTGCTGAGATCACCGACGCCGACCAGCAACTGCGCAGTGGTACCGGGTCACTCGCCGGCACCGTCAGCGGGCCAGCGGGGCCGCTTGGAGGCGTTCAAGTGACCGTCGTCGGCTCTGGGGTTGATCTCGATGTGCAGTCCTTAACCGCAGGGAACATCGGCGGCTGGAACCTCGGAGGGCTCCCAACCCCCGGCGATTATGTCGTGACGTTCACCCGAGACGGCTTCCAACCTAGAACCCTCGCCGTTTCGCTCGGCGACCGCGAAAGCAGCGATGGCATCAACGCCGTTCTCACACCAAATGCCGGCGCAGTGAGCGGGACCATCGTCTTCGAGGGCGCTCCGACGGCCGGCATCGACGTCACCCTCACCGATGGTCAGACAAATCGAACAACCACGTCGGTGACCGACCCTGCCGGCGATTACCTCCTCACTGAGATCGCACCGGGGAGCTACACGCTGCTCTTTCAGGATCCGGATTCTGGAGCGACACACGTCGCCCTCGTCGAAGTTGAGGCCGGATCCGCCGCGACGGTGAACGCCAGCTTCGAAGCCGACGCATCGGTCATCGTCGGAGCTGCCCAATGAGAGTCCAGCTGAGCTCATCAGTGCTCGAGCTTGAACCAGGCTCAACGGGCACGGTGACACTCACCGTTTTCAACGACAGTTCAGTCATCGCTGGCTACAACGTCAGTGTTCTCGGTGCCGACGAGGACTGGATCTCCATCACCGGAAACTCGGCAAGCGTGTTTCCTGGGGAGTCCTGCGAAATGGACATCACGGTGATGCTCCCTCGGCGCTTTCCGGCGGGCCAACGTGAATTGCAGATCCATGTCAGCTCGCGTGAGTCGGTCAAAGATTTTGAGCTAGCGACGCTCAACCTTCTGGTCGGATCATTCGAAGACCTCCGTATCCGAGTCGACCCACCGACAGTCACGGCCGGCTCGCGGGCCGTGTTCGCCATCCTCCTCGAAAACGCCGGCAATGCCGCTGTTCTGAGCCAGCTCTTCGGGTCCGACGACGAGGAGGCACTCCGCTATCGCCTCGATCCCGTCACCGTTCGGCTCGAGCCGGGAGAGATGCAGAGCATTCGCGCTGAAGTCTCCGGCGGACGTCCATGGTTCGGCACCCCGATGCCGCGCCCGTTGACCTTCAAGGCTGACGGGGTTGAACTGCCACCGCAGGGTGCGGCCATGTTCATCCAGCGGCCGCGGATCAGTAGATGGATGCTCTCCCTCGCCGGGCTGCTCACGGCCATCACGATCTTTGCGGTCGTCATCCGGTCCGGCTTTGAGTCGGTTGCAAACTCCAACGCAGTCGATGGAGATCTCATCGAAGCGGCGATCGCTGACGACGGCCCGGCAGGGCAGACACTGGCGACAAACCCGGGCACGATCACTGGCACCGTCGAGTCGAACGGCGGAACCGCGATCAGCGGCGTCACCGTCGAAATCTTCAGTGCCGCCGATGGCGAGACACCGCTGAGCGCAGTGTCCACTGGCAGTGACGGCACCTACCGACTCACAGGGCTCAGCGCTGGTGACTACCGAATCCGAGCGAACGGCGCTGGATTCGACACGCTGTGGTTTCCGGATTCTCCGACCCACGCCGAAGCCGACGACATCAAGGTCGCCTTGGACGCCACAGAGGACGGCAAAAACTTCGTACTGAGCGGCCAACCTGCCTCAATCAGTGGACGGGTGATGGCCGAGGACCCCTCCGGAGCAATGGCAGTTCTCGTGGTTGCTGCCGACTCGATCGACAGCGACGTCCCCGCCGAAGCACAACGGGTTGAGGTCGCAACCGACGGATCATTCCTCCTCGCGGACGTGCCGAGCCCGGGGTTCTATGAACTGATCATCGAGAAGGCTGGTTTCGCCGCAGAAGCTCGCTCGGTAAGTGTTCGCGGAGGGCAAGCCGTCGAGGGCATCGAAATTGTGCTGCGTGAAGGCGTTGGCGTCGTCTCAGGGCTCGTCGAAGGCCCCGCCGGTGCCCTCGGAAATGTGACCGTAGAGATCTCCGACGGATCAACCAACCGACGGACCTTCACCCTCACAACCGAAGGTGACGTCGGAACGTTCGCCCTTCGAGATCTTCCAACCCCGGCTGCGTACACCCTCACGGTCTCGCGTCCCGGCTTCACGACCGAGACACTGTCGATCGTGCTTGACGACAGCCGGTCCGAGGTAGACGACCTCCGCATACGACTGTCCTCGGCACTCGGCTCGATTGCCGGACGGGTCACGTCGACCGATGGCAGCGTTGTCGGGAGCGCATTGATCACTGTCACCGGAGCCGACGTGCAACGGACCACCCGATCGATGAGCGCAACTGGGGCCTACCTCATCGCCGACCTGCCAACACCGGGCTCTTACGCCGTCACCGTCGCAGCACCCGGCTTTGTCTCTCAGACACAAGCAGTCGAGCTTGGAGCAACCGACACGGGCAATGACCTGCGGGGCGTCGATGCCGCCCTTGCCGCCGACACCGGCACGGTAGAGGGCATCGTTCGCGACGACGATGGCAACGAACTCGGGTCGGTACGCGTATCCCTGACAAACGGGGACGCCGTGTTCACGGGGTTTTCGGCAGATGTCACCGATCAACTCGGACGCTTCCGGATCGACCGGATCCCGCCTGGCACCTACACCGCAACGTTCACCCGGGCTGGGTCCTCCACCTCAGCGCTTCTGGTGACCATCGCGAGTGGACTTGTGACCGAACAGGACGTGGTCTTGGCTCCCCAAGCCAGTATTTCTGGACAAATCTTGGAAGATGGGATCGCTCGAGCTGGCTCGGTCGTAAGGCTGTTCAAGATCGAGGAATTCGATACGACGGTGCTCGCCGAAGTCACGACCGGCGCAAACGGTCGCTACACGTTTGCTGGCCTTGAGGCCCCGCAGGACTATGTCGTCGCCGTTGCTCTGGCTCCCGGGAGTAGCACACTGATTGCGTCCGAGATCGTGAGCGCTATTCCGGGAACGGCTGCGACAGACATCGACATCGACACAAGCAGTTCATGAGCACGCGGCACTCGTTGCCGCCGAGGGTGATTTTGCAGCCACGAGTGCCCATGGTCGAAAGTCGCGGTACACATAGACCACCCTCGCCGCACGCCAGAAGCCATTAGCCGTGATCACGACCCTGTTGTATAGCAACGAGATTCGCGCATCGCCTGATACTGCGGCGCACGTGCGAGTCGACATCGTGAACACTGGGTCGACCGTTGCACAACCCAGGTTGGATGTCATCGGACTGCCTGAAGGCTGGGTCGCGCCGATCGGGCCGATCCCCGAACTCCCTCCGAACCAGTCTTGGAGGGGCAACATCTCGTTCACCGTTCCCGTTGCGGCATCGCATGGACGTCACCTCGCCATGGTCCGTCTCGTTGACACCTCGACCGGTGAGTCGTATCGCCCCAACCGCCTCACCCTGACAATCCTCCCACTCGAGGGCGTCGATGTGGCCTTGGCCCCTGGGGTTGTTCGCGGCCGAGTACGGGCGAAAACCAACATCGTCGTCACCAATCGTTCATCCGAACACGTGTCCCTGCATCTTGATGGTGCAGCGGAAACCCTCCGGCTGCGTTGCCGACCGACGCATCTCGATGTGGCTCCCGGGGACATCAAGACCGCCAAGCTGCGAGTTCGAGCCAAACCGAGGTTGCTCGACGCAAATCGATATTCGTTGTCGGTCACAGCTCGCGGCTCACAACTTCCGATCCGGGCCACCGGCTCCTTTGATCACCGACCAGTGATCGGCTCGGCGGCGAGAGCGACCGCTGCAGTGGTGTTCTTGCTCGCCCTCGCCGTCGGTGGCTTCCTCGCTGCGCTTCGGCTCCTCGCTTCTGACGACGAAGCCCCAGCAAGCGTCGATTCCGTTGACATAACGGCCAGCGACGCGACCGACTCAGTAGACGGTTCAGGAACCACCACGTCCGACGATTCCGAGGACGACACCACCTCGGGGGACAGCGCTGCCACTGATGACAGCGATGCCTCAGAGATGCGCTTTGACCAGGAGGGGACGGTGAAGCTCGGGGGCTCGGACGACGACCTGAGTGCCGGGGTCACCGTCAGCCTTCGGCGTATCTCTCTTGACA
>NZNH01000012.1 GCA_002694825.1 Acidimicrobiaceae bacterium
CCTGCGTTTCCCCACAGAAGTTTGCATCCTACCCTATATCTGCTAACCCATTGATTTTATTGGTGCCCCAAGACGGACTTGAACCGCCGACCTACTATTTACGAAGAACCATATTCAATTAAGCTTGCTACTCCAGTACATAAACTGAGATGATTTTTCTCACTGACGATTTGTGAAGGCCACTCTTTCTTCAGGCAATTTATGTAATTCTGGTTATGTAAGAATGGCCCTGAAGCAATTAGTGGGCCTTTTGCATCAATAGCATCTAACCCATTTAATGTCTCCTGAGCCAAAATGGTAGAAATACCTTTTTCGACTGAAGCTAAACTAAATTTACTCATATCAATTTCTTGGGAGGACAGGGAATTTATGAATTTTGCTTTTTGGGCACTGGCATAATCAACAACCCGTATTGACGACCAATCCATCAGGGAAAAATCATCCTCGGCAGTTCGCTCTTTTTCCAATACATCTTGATAAATTTTTCCTGCGGGAAAGCGAAAGTTCGGAACCAAATTACCAAAACAATCATTGGTAAGCATCAAGCCAGTTTGTTCATTAAATTTAAAGTTAGTAATACCCAGCGAAAAAAGTGTTATCCATGTTCCCGAAGACAGCATTGTGCATGGTAGCGTTCTTTTTAAATAGGGGGAAGCTAGTGTCACACTTGAGTCATGTGCCCCGCAAAGTATTGGTGTTCCCTCAGGTAACCCTGTCTGATCGGAAAGCTCTTTTCTTAATCCACCAATTTGCTCCCATGCTTTTTTCAATGGTGGGAACCTTACTTTTGAACTAATCCCATATATCTCAAGATCAATGAAATCATTTTTGGAAATATCCCAAAGATCTGAATGAGAGCTGGCATAACTTATCTCAGAACATGTAACTCCCGAAAACCAATAGCTCCAATACTGAGGCCAAAATAGTATCTGTTCCACTTCTGCAAATTTACCGGGAAAGGTTTTATTTAACCAATAAATTTGTGCTCCAAGATTTAGACCAGCATCCATTCTTGGTGAACCAGTTTGACTAAATTCTGGACGGATTTTATCATAATCGGGTCGCACTGTATCGGGACCCTCAAATTCATAATCTAAAACGGGAAGTACGAGCTCTTCATTAGAAATAAAAGCAGCACAAGCACCATGTGTGGAGGTAAAAACTGAGTCTACCGAATAGCTTTTACCTATTTCGGTCAATGCGTTAATAATAAAACTTTTCAAGGCATCCACATCAAAATGAGGGTATGGAGGCTCATTAATAATTAAATTTTTTCTCTGGAAGATTAGTAACTCTTTTGAAGCAAGAGTATTGAAAAGAAGAACTTTAGCGTGCGTTTTCCCAATATCAAGCACCACTATATTACGATCTGAACCCGCAAGTTTCATTGCTCAAAAATATTTTGTTTTTGACGATATTTTTCCGCGTCCCAATTCAGCAGGCTCTGAATTATATCGTTATTAAGATAATTAAGATCTACATCATCAGGAAGCATGGACATTAAATCATGCAAACAGCGTATCATCTCCTCAGTACCCTTTAGCGCATCATCCCTAATGATCATACCGTGATCAACCAGAGAGATGCAGGAATTCAATGGTAGATTAGAACTCGACAACTTCGTAAGTTTTTCACGAAAACCTATCTCGTATGGATCAACTGAAGGAATACTAGGTCCTAAAAAAACAACGCAATCAGGCATCAACATGCCCTGCGAAAGCCTTTGTCTCCAGTTAGGTTTTAATGCCAGCTCATTGATATGTTCATCATCACAAAAAGTGTACCCAGTACCCTTAATATTAAAGTTTCTTTTTCTCGGCATCTGGGGCTTTTCAACAGACCTTTCAAACTGTGACTCTAAGCGCTTTCCAATATCACTCATAGTTAATTTTAACTCATTTAAATCGTCACCACAAACAACCAAACCATGATTTTCTAATACGAATACTTTATCATTTTTATTTTTTAGCGATTGCAGTCGTCGACAAAGATCTATGCCGGGTTTAATATAGGGCACAAATCTCCACTCTAAACCCTCAAAAGCTTCCTGTAATTTGGGGAGAAGCTTACCGCTAAGCGTGAGAGCAATAGCTTTAAGATCATGTGTATGAACAACAAATTTAGACTCTAGAATAGCGTGCATTGGTGCTTCAACAGATGGGCGAACACTATTAAGGGAAGAATCAGGAATGATACATTCTATAATATCGCTGTCAGTGCAGCTTTCGAGGCTTAAAGCAGAATTTATGCTAGAAATGCTCATCGGCACCATAAAATTTTCCTGATCAGCTCTAGATAACCATCTTCCTGAGGCTTTTACCCACAATGTATCACCAACCTTGATCGATGTATTACCGCCTGCCGCTTGTATCTGCATTCTGTCCAATCCAAGCTCTTTTGAATATAGCAAGAGACTATTTAATTCATCCGGAATTGTACTTTGAGAAATTGCATTTGACCTATGCACAACCATATTAAAGAACCTCAATCTTGTAACGCAGTACGCCAGCGCTGTGCATATCCACAAAAAACATCATTTCCTCCCTATGGAACATCATTGCTTGAAATAAGGCTTGTTACGAGGCTGCCTCCCCCTCATATTGATTTTCACCCGAGCGGGTTACAATCAAATTCACATCAGCAGCATCCAGCATTGATGCAGCTTTGTCCGATATTTTATAATCCGTAATAATTGTACTTATCTTTGATAGCTCACAAATTATTAAACTTGAACGCTTATCAAATTTTGAGCTGTCTGCCAAAACTACCAACTCATCAGCCTGTCTTATAAGCTTTTGCTCCGCTTGAATTACCAGAGGATCGGCTTCAACAAGCCCAAGAGGACTAATACCTTGCGCTCCAATAAACATGTACTTGGCATGAAAGTTACGAGTAATGTCATTTTCAAATGGAGATAGAAGAATATTTTGTTCTCGATAAATAGTTCCGCCGGAAAGTGTAATGGTATTTTTCGAGTGCTTTAACAAATGCTCGGCTAAAGGAAAAGAATTAGTAAGTATTGCGAGGCGCCGGAAAACTAGTGGGTGAACCATCTGAAATGTTGTGGTACCCCCATTTATTATAATTGAATCGCCATCATCACATAGTGCGGCGGCAGCTTGAGCTATTGCCTGTTTGTCGTCGATCCTAAGGGTCTCATTTACAGCAAAAGTGCGCCCTGCAAGTCCCGTGAATTGTGGAGGTGCAATTGCTTCTGCCCCACCTCTTACGCGACGCAGTTTTTTTTCAATATGCAAGTTTGCTATATCTCTTCTTATCGTTGCCTCAGATGCTCCCGTCAAATTACAAGCATCTATAACTGTTACAACTGGTCTATCTTCTACGGCAGACAAGATTACTCTATGGCGCTCTTTTTCGTGCATTTATCCCCCTTTAAACGAAGCTTCACCAAGTTAAATGAGTCTGTCAATCATTTTTAATAAATTTCAATCATATATAATCATAAATGATTACTTATGATTATTATTGATTGACAAATAAATGGTCCTAATTCACTGTATACTATAGTGTTCAAGCGGTTGTCGGCGTCTTTGGGAGGGGTAAATGCAAGAAGCCAAGAAAATAACACTTCTCGAAAATCGATGGATGGATAAAGACGCTATTGGCAAAACTGAGGCTGAACTTCTACTTTATCGTTCGAACATTCTTGGTTCAGATAAGCGTGTTACGAATTACGGAGGAGGAAATACTTCTGCGAAAGCAATCCAAAAAGACCCACTCACTGGAAAGAACGTCGAAGTGTTATGGGTAAAGGGCTCTGGTGGAGATATTGGATCTATCACAATGGATGGACTAGCAAGTCTGTATATGGAAAAATTGAATGATTTGAAAAGTCTTTACCGTGGAGTAGATTACGAAGATGAGATGGTGGAGTACCTACCGCACTGTACCTTTAATCTGAACCCGCGCGCAGCTTCGATAGATACACCGTTGCATGCTTATGTCCCACACAAGCATGTCGACCATGTTCACGCTGACGCAATTATAGCAATTGCAGCTGCCAAAAATTCTAAGGACCTTACAAAGGAAATATTTGGATCTACTATTGGCTGGCTCCCATGGAAACGCCCAGGATTTGAACTGGGGCTATGGCTTGAAAACTTCTGTCGTGAAAATCCAAACGCGTTAGGTGTTGTGCTCGAAAGCCACGGATTGTTCACTTGGGCAGACACTTCAAAACAATGCTACGACACCACAATCAGCGTGATAAATAAAGCTGTCGCGTGGTTTGGCAAAAATAATGAAGAAATCAAACCATTTGGTGGTGCAAAATATAAGAGCCTCCCAACGGCCGACCGTCGTGCTATTGCTGCACAATTAATGCCGGACATACGCGGTTTTGTTTCTGATAAGCATAGGATGGTCGGCCACTTTAACGATAGTGATGCTGTATTAGAATTTGTGAATTCAAATAAAATGGAACCGCTCGCAGCTTTGGGTACATCTTGCCCAGATCATTTTCTGCGAACGAAAATTAGACCTCTCGTATTAAGCTTTGATCCTGGTGCCAAAAATGTGGATGAAGTCATAGGAAATCTACCAAAACAAATTGCAGATTATCGAAGAGATTATGCCGCCTATTATGATCGGTGTAAGCACAAAGACAGTGCTAATCTTAGAGACCCCAATGCCGTTGTATATCTGGTGCCAGGCGTTGGCATGATTACCTTCGCAAAAGATAAGACCACAGCCCGAATATCGGGCGAATTCTATGTAAATGCCATCAACGTAATGCGTGAAGCATCCTCTGCCAGTGACTATATGGGATTACCTGAACAAGAAGCCTTTGATATAGAATATTGGTTATTAGAAGAAGCCAAACTCCAACGCTTGCCAAAACCAAAATCTTTAGCAGGTAGAGTAGCGCTTATAACTGGAGGTGGGGGCGGTATTGGGATGGCTACTGCAGAACGCTTCTTAACAGAAGGTGCTTGCGTTATGCTCGCTGATATTAATTCGGATAGTCTAAAAACCGCAGAAAATACTTTGATTAACAAGTTTGGCAAGGATCAAATCAGAAGCATTGTTATGGACGTAACGGATGAAGTCTCTGTGGGAAATGCACTCGCTGAAATTTCTGTAGAATTTGGCGGTATAGATATATTGGTGTCAAATGCGGGCATTGCATCATCCGCTCCTGTAGAAGAAACAACGCTAGAACTCTGGCAAAATAATATGGAAATCCTATCTACAGGCTACTTTCTATGCAGCAGAGAAACATTTAAGGTCTTACGAAAACAAAAACTGGGTGGATCTATAGTTTTTGTTGTGTCTAAAAATGGCCTTGCTGCTTCGCCAAACGCGAGCGCTTACTGTACGGCTAAGGCATCAGAAATTCATTTAGCCCGATGCTTGGCATTAGAGGGTGCAGATATTGGGATACGAGTGAACGTGGTAAATCCAGATGCAGTAATAAGAGGTTCCAAGATTTGGGAGGGTGAATGGCTAGAACAAAGGTCTACCACATACGGAGTAGATAAACAGGGCTTGGAGGAGATGTATCGAAATCGGTCCATGCTTAAACTGTCTGTATTTCCGGAAGATATTGCAGATGCATGCTATTTTTTTGCATGTGAAACTTCTGCCAAGTCGACAGGTAATATCTTGAACGTTGATGCTGGTAACGTCCAGGCATTTACACGCTAGGAGGCGGCATAATGAATTATGAAAGTGCTAAAGAGCATTTTGCTACCAACTGAAAACACGGCGGACAAGCTTAGCGCGTTAGCTTTATCTTTGGATGAAATTTTACTACATGTTTCCCGACCTATGAGATGGGACAGCGATCATGTAATTTTGATGAATGATGAGATCCTTTCAATGGCACACGAATTGGTAAGTGCCGATTTACTTAACAAAACCAATATTGGACTAGACTTTTTCGATGCAACTATAAGTCGTACTGCAGCCTGGGTAATCGGAACACGAAACATGCAAAAAGCATTATTACAAGCATTATTGAAGCCTTGGAAACTATTACGTGATGCTGAAAATAAATTGGATTTTACTAAAAGACTGACAATTACCGAAGAATTAAAAGATCTTCCCCACGGAGTAGTTTGGGAAGAATTTTGTACCCGGCACAATATGCCTGTCGGCCAATCCCTAATCAAAGACCTTGAGGCTTACCAAAACTCAGTTTCAGGTCGGTAAAACCGATTAGATCAATCTTCAATAAAACAATTCGTTACCCCATATGTTACCCTGATAAGTAAAAATTTTTGACGATTTTAATTAACCCATTGATTTAATTGGTGCCCCAAGACGGACTTGAACCGCCGACCTACTATTTACGAATTAGCTGCTCTATTATCGCAAATACCTGAGTTATATTCCTAAAATATTGAATTTACTGCATATATGCAGCGCTTTTATGTGTCGTGTGTTATGACAACGTCAAATTAACTTTTTTGTCGACCTGTTTAAGCAATAGACCCACCGTCACGCGAGGCAAAAGCAGCAAGTGTTAATTGCTTTGATTCAAGAGCAAAAGGCTCTCTTCAGAGAGTAATTACTTGGTCTGGAGGACTTCCAGCAAGAGCCTGGTAAAGTTGTGGAAAACAACCCGCTTGCACTCCATCCACAAGTCCTTTTGGTTTAACCTCTCCGCTTCCGCACTGCTCAAAAGTTCCCTCTGCCAGCTCACGCCTTACCGCACACTGATCGCAGACCATCAACAAAATTCCTTTTTCTTTTGCTATTTTGCTCAGTCGCTCCCCTACCGGGTTGTCTTTCTGGAGGCAGAATATGTTATCATCAAAGAAAAACATTCCAACGACATCAACCATGTGAGTGTCGTTTTCTAGCTGCGGCAAAATCATGCTACCTAATTGAAAGGTGCTTGCCATACTAGTTTTAAATACATATGCAATCTTCATTATACTTTCCATTGTGTTATGTTATAACATAACTCATAGAAATCTCGTCAATGCATGTCAATTAAAAATACGTTTTCTTCCATCTATATTCTTGGCAGGAGTATGTATGCTCCCATGCATAACTTCTGTCACCACTTTTGAATCTCGATAAAATAATGTTAATCTGATAATTTTCTCATATGGTCATAACGAAAAATTTTACCATCCCTTAGTCTAGCAATCCCCATAACTAAATTTTGCTTGCCTTCGTCATCCAAAACTGGATGGGTGCCAGAAATAACTTCCGCGCTCTCATAGAATGTCTCTGGTTCACCATTTATTCTAAAAGAGGTTGTCGAGGTC
>NZNH01000013.1 GCA_002694825.1 Acidimicrobiaceae bacterium
CAAAAATGCGCGATTGCACCGAAATTGAACTTGAGGCGGTGATTGATCAAGATGCCTCACGCGAAGATAATCTAGCACGGCTGTCACAACAGTTTTTTCAATCCGTTAACACAATTGACCATTGCGATCGTGAATCAGAAAGTGACGCCCCGGCGGCGTCAAGCCCCGATAGTGATAGCGCATCATCGCAGGATGCGGCCAGTGATACGGCCAGTGATGCTGCTAGTGAGTCTGGCGGTGCAGATGGTGAAAATGCCAGCAGCCCAGAAGCAGATAGCCCCCCAGATGACACAACGGCGAGTCAAATTATCACCCCGTCCAGCGCCCAATCTGATACCCCGTCCGGCACCGCAACCGCCAGCGGCAGTTTAGTCGGTACCAATTTTGAGCAGGATTTGACTGAATCCGCCGCGCCAACTGCGTCTGATATGGCAGGCACCACGCCGCAACCCACCGCTGTCGATACCGGCATTAGCGGGGCGCAAAATGACGCGGCGGCACAAGACCTCAGATTGACAAACGGCAAGACACCTGATGATATCCCAGATGCTGAGAATGACTCGGTATTTGAGGCACAAATCCGGGCGGCGGCAATGGCCGAAACCGACCCGGATACAAAAAAGAATCTGTGGAATGAATACCGCCGCTACAAGGGGCTTCCTGAACAGGAGTGAGACGAAAATGAAACTCTTCAATCGTATCATCGCAATCCTACTGATCATCAGCTTGCAAGCTTGTGGCGTTGGCACACAGTCCCTTTTGGGCAATCTTGGCAGTAAACCAAATACCAGCGGCCCAGCGGTTGGGCCGGCTTTATCGCAATCTATTGAACAGGCCGAACAAGCAGAAAAACAGGCCGCTGATGCACCAACCCGCAAACTTGATATTGTCGTGCCAACATTTGATGCCGGCCTTGCCGCCACAAAAGACGGGGACACCCCGGTATGGCCAGAACTGCGCCGTGCTGAGGCCAATTTATTTGCAATAGAGCTGAAAAATGCGCTTGAACGTACGGAAAAATTCGGCGCAGTGCGGGTCACGCCTGATCGGTCTGCAACCGCGGCTATTTATGTCATGGGGCGCATTGCTGAATCAAAAGGCCATCAGGTTGAAATTGATCTCGCCGTGGCCGATATTTCAGGGCGCGATTTGGTCGATGAAATGGCCGGATTTGGCTTTGGCAAACGCAAGCCGAAAATGCATGACATATTTAAAACCAAGTCATTTTCGCATGATGTCGATGAAAAATTTTTCAAAAATCCGCGGCATAAGAACAAGCATCCCTATCAACCGGTGTTTGACGAGGCCGCCGCCTTTGTCGTTGATCTTCTGGACACACATTCCAGCAAGCAAGTTGATGATCTGACCAAGCTGACCGATATGCGATTTGCCGCCAGCTTTTCTGAAGATGCCTTTGCTGAACATATGGAAACCAAGCAAGGCCGGATCATTTTGACAAGTCTGCCAAGCGAAGATGATAGCATGTACCAAAAAGTGCGTGCCATCCGTGTACGTGACCAGCTTTTCGTTGATCAACTGCAAACCGATTATGAACAGTTCGCCGCAAAAATCGCACCAAGCTACCGGCTGTGGCAAGAACAAACGCTTGCCGAATATCAAGCCCAACGGCAAGCGAAAAAAGATGCCGCCAAGGCGGCTGTGGGGGCGGCGCTGATGCTGGGGCTGGCCATTGCCGCGGGGTCATCTGCCTATGATAATAATTATGACCCGGTCGGCGACACGCTGGCGGCAACAGCCATGGTTGGTGCTGGTATGCTCAGCGTTGGGCTTGCCGGTGATGCCATCAAAAGCGCTGAAGAAGCCAAAATGCATAATGATCTGATCAAGGAACTTGGTGACTCGGTGGAAATTGACGTGGCCCCGAAAGTGGTCGCATTTGAAGAAAAAGAAAAAGAGCTTGTTGGTGATGCAAAAGAGCAATTTGCCCAATGGCGCGCATTTTTAAAAACAATTTACGAGCTGGAAAAAACCCCAGCCAAAACCCTATAGCCTCGATCAGAGAATAAAAAATACCATAAGGAAATAATGTCCAATTCGGATTTGCTCATCGCCCAGCTTCAGCGCCGTAACCGCATCATGTTTGGTAGCATGCTTGGCGGGTTCGCGGTGATTGCCATCGGGCTTGGGGTGTTACTGCTGGACGCGGCGAGCCAAGCGCCAGCCCCAACAGATGCCCAAACACCGCCCGCACACACAAACAATCGACAAGCTAACAGCGCATCTGCACCGGCCACATCCGGCCCATCGCCCACCACCACTGGCGTGACCGCTACGGAACCAACCACCAGCTTAAATCCAGCTGACTCACCCGAAGACAAACGACAGTTTTTGTCTGCCATGCAGGAGTTTAATCGTGACGTAAAGACCGAGTTAGAGCTGTTTCCTGAAATGACAGCATCACCAGACTATCTACAGATGATCGGTCAACTAGAAGCCGATCTGGTGAGCCTGACCGGGCAAAACCGCTATAAAGACGCCAGCACCACCCTCGCCAACACCGCAACAGCACTTAAAACTATGATGGCGGTTGAGCTGGATAAATTTGACCAATTAATTGGTGAGGCCGACATCGCATGGCAAAAAAAGGAGCTGGCACATCTTGCCGGAATTTTGGCCAGAGCGGGCAAAATTTATCAAGGAAACCAAGACCCTCTGGATCATTTTTTGGCACTTGCGGCTGACTGGCCGGCGGTGAGTGAGGCACTGCAACAGGCTGATGCGGCCCGCATTGAAAATAACCTGACAGGCGAACAACAAGCATTACAGGTCATAACCAGACTTCAGCACGACATGGCTGGCTTGGATGACCGCTTAGCAGCCGTTGGCCAGCGCCTTCATCAACAGCGCGTTGATGATTTGCTTGGTCAGATCGCCGCGGCACTATCTGCCGATGATGCTGGCACCGCCCGTGCGGTGCTTACCCAGCTGCAGACACTTGCCCCGAACACACTTGAACTTGCAAAATTGCGGGCAGATATAGCCCAGCTTGAAGAACAAATAGCCTTTCAAACGACCATGCGGGCTATCGACCAATTTGCGGCTGATGATAATTGGGCCGCGGCACAAAAATTGGCCAGTGGTCATCGTCAAAAATTTAACACTTATCAGAAATTCCAGCAACGCGCCGATTTTATCGAACGGGTGCATCAACTAATGACCAGCATGAGACAGCTTCTTAACGCGCCTGATGAGTTGATTAAGCACTCAGCCCAAAAACGTGCCACAGGGTTGATCGCTGATGCACAATCGGTGCTGGCCTTTAGCCCGACTTTGACCACATTAACCACAGCGCTCAGCACTAGCCTGACTAGCTACACAGCGCCGCTCGACATCATTGTGGTGTCTGACAATGTTACGTTTGTTGAGGTCAAGTCAATCGGTCAGGTTGGTATGGTCGCGCAAAAATCCATTCAATTACCGCCGGGTGATTATCTGTTTGTTGGTAAGCGCAAGAGCTATGTCACCATTCAGGTGCCGGTGGCGCTACGCCCCGGCGATTCAGGTAGACAAATTACGGTGATTGCTGATGAACCGATTTGATGATGATCTGCGCCGCGCCGCCCGCGGCAAACGCACAACGGCCGTTATTGCCAGCCTTGGGATTATGCTATGCGGCCTTGTGCTGGCGGGATATTTTCTGTCATTTCGTAGCCTGTCCGTTACCGTACAACCAGAAACCGCCGAACAAACCGCGTTGATCAAAGTTACTGACGGGTTGGCACTTGCCCTGTCCAATCGCATTTACGCCGTGTCTGACCAGGTGCAACTCAGCGTATCAGCGGCAAAATACCAGACCGCAAATCTCACCATTGATGACACAGATTTTGGCACCGATATGACGGTCATTTTACTGCCAAAACCCGGCCGGTTGCGTGCCGCCGTCACGCCGTCAACATCGGTCAACTGGTATTTGAATGGAAATTTCGTCAGCCAGTCCAACCGCCTTGATACAGATCTTGCCCCCGGCGCCTATCAGCTTGTCGTCACGTCCGACTATCATGAAAGGGTTGAACGCAGTCTGACGATTGCAGCGGATGAGGACACCAACCTTGCGATTGATTTGCCCGGCATTACCGGCACCCTGCGCGCCAGCATGACACCGCCCGGCACCATGCTGGTTGATGGCCAGCCGGTCGATAGCGGCACACCAATTTCGCTTGGCCCCGGCCCGCATCAAATCGATCTTTCAGCCGCCGGCCACAAATCTGTTAGCGACAGCATTACCATCACCCAGACACAGCGTGATTTCATCAGATCCTATAATTTGCAACCGCTCCCCATCCGCATTCAGCATCAACTCACTCCGCCTGGTGGCCGTTTATTTGTGAATGGCAAGCGGCAAGATATCAGCAAAAAAATAATCGATATCCCCTATCGCAAGCGGCTAGATATTGAATATGCCAAACCCGGCTTTGTCAGCAAAACGCAATCGCAGACCGTCTCGCCCGGCGAGCTGATCGCCCTGTCGCTTGCGCTTGACCCGGAATTTGCTGACATTACCGTCACCGCCAATATTGCCGCTGATGTCTATCTTGACGGCCAGCTGTTAGGCGCCACCCCGGTGCAGATATCAGTGCCAACAGTGCCAGCAACGCTAGAGTTGCGCGCTGATGGCTATCAGACCGAAACCAAATCGATCACCCCAAAGCCGAAGCAACCGCAAATCCATGATTTTACCCTGATCACCACGGCCGCGGCAAAATTACAAAATGCCCCGCAACTCTACACTAATGCCAATGGCATTGATTTGCGCCTGATTAAACCAAGACAGGCACGGTTTCAGATGGGCGGCAAACGGTCAGAAAAAGGCCAACGGGCAAATGAATTTTTGCGGCAGATTGAATTGCAACGCCCCTTTTATGTCGCCACACATGAACTGACCGAGGTGCAATTTTATGGCAAAGGCGGCCACCTGCCAGTGGTCAATCTCACTTGGGAACAGGTGGCCATCTATTGTAATGAGCTCAGCCTAAATGAAGGCCTGACACCTTTTTATCTCACAAAAAATGGCCGCGTCAGTGGCTTTGATTCACAGGCTGATGGCTACCGATTGATCACGGAAGCCGAATGGGAATTTCTTGCCCGTGCCCATCGCCGGCCCCAGCAAACCATATTCCCATGGGGGGATGACGCGGTGGTGCCGCCGAATAGTGGTAATTTAGCAGGAGACAAGGCCAAGCCCGCATCAGACAGCTATATTGCTGGTTATCAGGACGGATTTAGCGGCCGTGCCCCGGCCAAATCCTTTCCGGCTGATCCATCTGGTTTGTATGATCTGGTGGGGAATGTCAGTGAATGGACACATGATGCTTATATATTTACCCCGCCCCCACCCGATATAATTGAAGTAGACCCGCTGGGACAATACAGTGCCGGGCCGCATGTTATTAAAGGGGCTAATTTCAAATCGGCTAGCCGCACCGAATTACGCGCCGCATTTCGCGATGGCAGTGATACACCGCGCGATGATGTTGGCTTTAGGCTTGCCCGCTATCTATAACCCGGTAATTTTGATATGATCGGCGTGGGTCTTTACACAGATTTACCTGCTAGACAGCAGATAAATACAACATATGGATGCGGCTGATATGCGCACATTCTTCATTCTGATGCTGTTAGGGGTCATCGTTGCTGGGGCCGCGGGGGTGGTGTATGCGGCAAAAATCAAAGTCGGCACAGCCGTCACATTTCCGGTGGATATCTAATGGGACAAACAATTAAGGGTTTATTGGCGCTGAGCGTTTCAACAATCGCGGTGCATGCATTATATATCATCGTCATCCGGCCAAAAGCCATGATGATGGAAGCGCTTGCCGCGCAAGGCCAGCCCGAACTGACAAGATCCATCTGGATCATCTTGAAAGATTTTGAACAGGAAGTCTGTTTCATCTTGATGCTCTGGGCGATGTTTCTGATTTTCGACAAAATCATGCAGATCACCAAAAGCAGTTTTTTGTTCGATGTGGATTTTTTAAAAGACAATGATTTATCGCCGTCTAATATTAAACAGGTTCTGGCCGAACTTGACTCGATGAAACACGATCTTGCCGATGCGCCATTGATCCGGGTGTTGCGATCAAGCCTGCGCCGGTTTCTTGTTGCTGGAGACATTCATTCCGCTTCGGAAGTTGTCGAAAGTGAATGCGCCGCGCTTGCCAATAAAAATGAAGCGGAAAATTCAATGATCCGTTATCTGATCTGGGCGGTGCCGTCGATTGGATTTATTGGCACGGTGCGCGGCATTGGCGAAGCCTTATCGCGCGCTGATGAAGCGCTCGCCGGGAATATTTCCGGCATGACCAGCAGTCTTGGCGTGGCATTCAATTCAACACTTGTGGCACTGGTGATCAGCATCGTGCTGATGTTTTTGTTGCATCAGTTACAGCGTTTGCAAGACAGCCTTATTGTTTCGGTGAATGATTATCTGCAACAAAAAGTGCTGGACCGGCTGAGCAAAGCCAGCAGTGGCTGATCATCATGCGCCGCACCGAACCCTCAACATTAGCCTTTCTGGATGTGATGGCGTGCGGTTTGGGTGCTGTCATCTTGATTCTTGTCGTGCTCAAGCAACAAGCCCCCCCAGACGTCCCGCCTCAGCCTGAACCAATTGTCAGTTCCGAACAGGCCGAAGCTGATTTGAATAATTTGCAAAATGCATTGGCCGCATTGCGCGCGGCAGAAAACAATGCAAAAGCTGATCTGACCAAGCAAAAGCAAATTGTGGCCGAAATAAATGCCGCGCTCGCAAAGACCCGTGATGATCTAGCGTCGGCGGCCAAGCAAGAAGCGACGCTGGATCAAGCCATCACCAACGCCACAAGCAGATTGGTGCAACAACAAGCACAAACGCCACCAGACGCCATCGATACAGTGCGCACAACCCAACCCCAATATCTTGTTGGGCTGAAAGTGACAGGTGCAAAAATTGTTATCTTGCTGGACCGAAGCGCCTCTATGACTGCCCGTGACCTTGTTAAAATCGTGCAGTATAAAGCTGGCCCGGCCGCCGCGCGCCAAGGTGCGGAAAAATGGGTCAATGCGCTGAATACCGTCTGGTGGATGACCGCACGCGCCCCAACGCAATCGCAAATCCATATCGCTTCATTCAGCACCAGCCCAAAATTTCACACCGCAAATTGGGTGCGGGCAACCGACAGCGTGGCACTCAGCGCAGTAAAAACCGAAATGGCAACGCTTGTACCTGAAGGCAGTACGAATTTAGAAGCCGCGGTCGATGCCGCGATTAAAACCGGCGCAGATAGCATTTATATAATCACCGATGGCCTGCCGACAGCCGCACCGGGTGGCCAAACTTTGTTCGGGCTTGATGGGTGCGGTAGCAAATGGTTTAAACGCAAACAAGTGACCGGCGAATGCCGGGTCAGCCTGTTTCAACGCACGGTGGCCGCCGCCGCCGGCAAACCGGTGCGGATTTCGGTGGTATTAATGCCGCTTGAGGGCGATCCCGATGCGGCCCCGCTTTTTTCTAAATGGGCGCTTAGCAAGGGTGGTGTTTTGTTGAGCGCGGCACGGAACTGGCCATGAGCAAACAGCCGTCAGCCGCGCAGAAACGTCAACATCTGGACCCGTTCAGCCTGTCCTTTCTGGATATCATATCCTGCGGGTTTGGCGCGGTTGTGGTGCTGATCTTGATTTTTCGTTTTGACCCGTTTCCAAATGATGCAACCGTCCCGCCGCCACAAGCTGATACTGCCGCCGCCTATAACAGCCTTTTGGCAGAGGCCGCAATTACCGAAAAAACCGAACAGGCACAGGCGGCGTTGGATGATCTATCTTCAGCACAGGCCGCCAGCCAAAACAATGCACAAAAACGGCAACAACAGCTTGACCAATTGCGCCAGCAACTTGCCGCCAAACAAGCCCGCAACGCGCAAAAACAACAGCAAATCGCCGCTTTGGAACGGCAGATTGAACAAGTCAAAATTGCTGGGGCCACAACCCCAGACCCGGCGGATCCAGATGACGAGGCCGGCGGTATTCTGGTCGATCGCGACTATGTCATATTCATTGTTGATACATCCGGCAGTATGCGCGAAATATGGGGACGCGTGGCCGACCGGATGTCCCAAATTCTGAAACAGCACCCGCGAGTAAAAGGCATTCAGGTGATGAATGATAATGGCAGCTATCTTGTATCTGCCTATGCTAAACGCTGGATTACTGACACACCTAAAATGCGCGAGCGGATTTTGCGGCTATTTAATCTATGGTCATCAACGTCAAATAGCAGTCCCGCCGAAGGTTTGGTGCGGGCGCTGACAGATTTCCAATCTTCGACCAAAGACATGTCGATCTATGTACTGGGCGATGATTATTCCGGCGGTGATTTCGATGGTGTCATTGAAGCGGTGCGCAAGCTCAATAGCGGCGGCGCCCGTATCAATGCGATTAACTTCATTAATCCAAGTGCAACGACCGACAGATTTTCAATTTTGATGCGTGAAATTGCCCTAGAAAATCACGGCACGCTGATCACCATGTAACCAACGTGGGCGTCCGCGTAATTATATCTTTTTTGTCACTGTCTCTATGACGACGCCTAATCAACATGGGTGAGCCGACCATCTTTATAGGCGCTCCATAATTCCAGCAACATTTCTTCAACTTCATCATTTGACAGAAATTGTGGCTTTTCCTCGAAACTATCAAACACTTTGGCAGTGAATTCCTCTGATGTGTTGCAATGTGGCAGAAAATGCTCGGCCTTGTGCAGAAAAATATGTAGATCTGTTGCCCATTTTTTCACTTCTCGATTAAACCGCATGAAAGCCTCCCTCGCGTTGGATTGGCGGATAAAATGATCTGCTGTGTTCATTAAGTAAAGTTTTACATTTGTAAAAATGTAAATCAAGTGTCTTGACAAATTGTGACAAAATCAGCGTACCAGCTGGTAATTTTCCGAATTGTCTAAACCGGTCTTCTGTTGCTAGAACCTGTCTGTTGGCGTAGCTACGCCGTTGATAATTCGCTGGAGGCGCGGTCATTTGCTGGGACAATTCGGGGCTTATAGCGGCCTATTCATCGCCGCATTTCTGGCCGCAACAATTCTACCAGCACAATCTGAAGCGGGGCTTGCCGCGCTTATTCTGGCATCGCCAGCATCGGTCACATTGCTGGTCGCGACCGCCAGCCTTGGCAATATTTTAGGATCGGTGGTGAACTGGTATCTTGGCCGCGGCATCAAACGCTTTACCGGCAAGCCATGGTTTCCGGCAACCGCAGAACAGCTATCACGGGCCACCATCTGGTATCATCGTTATGGTCGGTGGAGCCTTTTATTAAGCTGGGTGCCATTTATTGGCGACCCGTTGACCGTTGTCGCCGGCATTATGCGCGAACCCTTGTTACAGTTTTTGCTTATCGTTGGGCTGGCCAAAACCGGCCGGTATATTGTGGTCGCATTGCTGGCTTTGCAATGGCTGTAATCAGTTCGGGCGCGGCGCAATTACCGTGCAATCACCGCCCCATCACAGCAGATTTCGGCCTGCCTGAATGCCGCCAGATCTGACGCCCCAGTCAAAAATAACGTCAATGCCATCTGCTGTTTCCAGCCGGAGACAAAATCCTGTAATCTCGGCAGGTCTAATGCGGCATCATCCGCCACCAAATGTGCAAGC
>NZNH01000014.1 GCA_002694825.1 Acidimicrobiaceae bacterium
ACAAATAGTTGTAGATTTTGATGGAGAAGCTACTTTAGATGAGTTTGGATCGTCCGTTGCAATCTCAAAAGACGGAACAACTCTTATTGTCGGTGGATGGAAAAATGATGGAAACGGTACAAATTCTGGTCATGCGAGAGTCTTTAATCTTAAAAACACATCTCCTTCAGCAACAGGGCAAACAGGAGTAACTACAGATGAAAATACTGCTATAGAAATTACTTTAGCTGGAACAGACTTAGAAAATGATCCTCTAACTTACAGTATAGTTGATCAACCATCTAATGGAACTCTATCCTTAGATGGAAATAAAGCCACTTACACTAGCACATCTGATAATGCAACGAGTGATAGTTTTACATTTAAGGTTAATGATGGAATGGTTGATAGTGATAAATCTACTGTATCTATTAACATTACATCTGTTAATGATAGTCCAACTGCAACTGCACAAACTGTAGAAGTAACTGAAAATGTTGTTAAAACAATAACTCTTGCTGGTACTGACCCTGACGGTGATGATTTAACTTTTATAATTAATCAACTTCCAAATAATGGTACTCTAAAAGATGGAGATACTAATATTGAATCTGGGGATTTACCAAAAACATTAAGTTCTACAGATGTTTCATATGTAAGTACTTCAGATGTTGCAACAAGTGATGTTTTTGAATTTAGAGTTAAGGATCCAGATGGATTACTTTCTCCTATTGTAGATGTTACTATTAATATTACAGCAGTTAATGATGCTCCTACAGCCACTGCTCAAACAGTTCAAGTTACAGAACAAGTTTCAAAACAGTTCGATCTCTCAGGAACAGATCCTGAAAGTGATAATTTAACTTTTGAAATAGTTGACCAACCAACAAATGGTACTGTTTCTTTAAATGGTGCAACTGTATCATACATGAGTTCATCAAATACAGCTACCAGTGATAGTTTTACTTTTAAAGTTAACGATGGCTCTCTCGATAGCGATCCTGCAACTGTAACCATTAATATTACACCTGTTAATGATAAACCCGCAGCAACTGAAAAAAAAGGTGATAATGCTATTAGTGCTACTGAAAATGTTGCTAAAACAATTACATTAACTGGAGATGATCCTGATGGGGATGATTTAGCTTTTGTTATAATGGATCTTCCAAGTAATGGTACACTCACAGATGGTGATACTCAAATTGAATCTGATGATTTACCAAAAACATTAAGTTCTGCAAATGTGATATATACTAGTACTTCACATACTGCAACTACTGACAATTTTAAATTTAGAGTTAAAGATCCTGATGGATTGGTTTCTGAAAGGGTAGATGTTGATATTAACATAACTCAAGTTAATGATGTTCCTACTGTTTCTGATCAAACTGTTCAAGCTACAGAGCAAGTTGCTAAAACAATAACTCTCTCTGCTAATGATTTAGATGGAGATCAATTGTTTTATAATATTGTTGATTCACCTAGTAATGGAACAGTTTCCTTAAATGTAGATACTGCTGATCCAAAGGGTAATACATCGGCAACTTTGACCTACATAAGTACATCTGATGTTGCAACAAGTGATAGTTTTACTTTTAAAGTTAATGACGGAACAGCTGATAGTGATATTGGAAAAATAACTGTAAACATAACTGCTGTCAATGATAAGCCAGTTGCGACTGCTCAAACTGTTACAGCAACAGAGCAAACAGCAAAAACCATCACATTAGCTGGTACAGATGCTGATGGAGAAACTTTAACATACAGTATTGTTTCAAATCCTTCAAATGGTACTGTTACTTTAGATGGAGTAACTGCAACCTATACTAGTACATCAGATACTGCATCAAGTGATAGCTTTACCTTTAAGGTTAATGATGGTACTGAGGATAGTGATCCTGCAACTGTAACCATTAACATTACTAATGTAATCCCTGACGTAAGTGCTATTAGTATTGATAAAAATACTGTTGAGGAGTCTGGAAAAGTTACAATTTCTGCTACGATTTCAGAGGCTGATTTAAGTGATATAACAATTCCTTTTACATACTCAGGAACAGCTACAATGGAACAGGATTATTCTACCTTATCAAATACAGTTTCTGATCGTGAAGCTTCTACTGTGGCAGGTACTGGTTTCCAAGATTTATCATTAACTCCAGCTGCATTAGCTCGCCCAACTGATTTAGCTTTTGATAGCGATGATAATATGTATGTCTTAAATTCTGCTAGACATTCGGTTAAGAAATTCCCTGCTGGTTCAAACCAAGGTGAAGTATATATTGGAGGTCAATTAGGTACATGTAATACTTGTCTTCATGACCCTGATGGGATGTTTATGGATTCAAATAAAAATATTTACATATCTGACTCTGGAAATAATAGAATTATAAAGTTTGAACCCGGTAATTCAGACGGTATAGTTGTGGCTGGTGGTAACGGTTTTGGCACAGACCAAAACCAAATTCATGACCCAAGAGGAGTATACGTTAAAGAGAATGGAGATATTTATATAGCAGACTTTAATAATGGAAGAATTCAGTTATGGAAAAATGGGTCAGATACAGGTGAAACAGTTTTTGATTCTTCTAAAATCCCATCCTCATTTAATAAAAAACTTGAACCAACAGATGTATACGTTAATTCAAATAATGACATATATGTATTAGATCAACAATATGGATATGTGTGGAAATTAAATTCAACTGATAATATTACTGAAATTATTATTGATAATTTATATAATGGTGTTGATGTTCACAATGGAGTACAAGGTTTTTACATTAATAATTATGATGCTATTTATATAGCAATTGCCGGAGATGATGGAGAAAATAAAATTATGAAATGGTCTCCAAATTATGGTGATAAAAAGGCTAGACTAATAATGGGTGGTTCAAAAGGGGATGGTTCTAAAAAATTTAATCAACCGTTTGATATGTCTTTTGATTCCAAAGGAGACATGTATGTTGCAGACAAGTGGAATCATAGAATTCAAAAAATTAAATTATCTAAATCTATTGTTATTCCTGCTGGTCAAACAACATCTTCATTAGATATTAATATCATCGAAGATAATTCTGATGAAGATGATGAAACTGTAATTTTAACTCCAGGAACAGTAATTGGGGCAAACAACTCAAACACTGACGCAGTTAGTTTTACAATAACTGATGATGATGATCCACCTACTATTACATTCACTCAAAGTGCTGAATCTATAGAAGAAAATTCATCAACAGATATAACTGTTAAGGCAGCTGTGTCTATTGTTAGCGGAAAAGAAATTCAGATTCCATTTACTCTTTCTGGAACCGCTGATGCAAGTGAATATTCAGTTTCTGATAGTCCATTAAAAATATCAGCTGGCTCATCAAAAGGATTTATTACAATTTCAACTAATGGTAAGGATGATTCAGATGTTGAAATTATTGAGTCTATAATTTTAACTTATGGAAATTTAGTTAATGCTTCAACTACAGCCACTTCAAATACAATAAATTTAATTAGTGATGATGTTCCTGATATATCATCAATTGAGGTTGATAAGTCCGAAATATATGAACATGAAAAAGGTGTAATTACAGCTACAATTAGTGCAGCTCATTCAAAGGATACAGATATTATATTTGCTATTTCTGGAACTGCCACTTTAGATGAGGATTATAAAATTGATCCACAAATTAAAATTGCAGCAGGTCAAACATCTGCAAGTATTGAAATCTCTGCTATTGAAGAATTCCCTGAAAATTCTGAAGATGATGAAACAGTAATATTAACTCCTTCAGTTACGAATGCGAACCTGAATTCAATTGGAGAAACAACAATTACAATAAAAAATAATGGATTAGAATTTGAGAAAAAAGATAATCCATTTATCAAACTTTCTAAGAGTTCCATTTCATGGGGTGATTACGATAGGGATGGGGATATGGATCTTGCAATTATGGGTCAATCTAATTCAGTAGGAGCAGTTACAGCTATATATGAAAACAAGAATGGAACATTTGAAGATACTAACCAAAACTTTACAAAAGTATATGACGGAGACCTTTCTTGGGTTGATTTAAACAAAGATGGATGGCTTGACTTAGTTGTTTCAGGATATAACGAAACTGCCAAAACTAATATTTATATAAATAATGAAGGCCAAACTTTTGAAACCTCAAATGCGGATTGGGGAATTCCAAATGCATATGCTTCAAAAATGTCTTGGGGTGATTTGGATAATGATGGCGACATTGACCTGGCTTTGGTTGGGATTGATGATCAGGAAAATGGTTTTTCTTATTTATATTTGAGAGTAGATGGTCAAGATAAGTTTATTGTTCAAGATCTCAGTTATTTCTCTGGTGGTGGATTTAAATATGGTGATTTAGAAATTGCCGATTTTGATCAGGATTCTGATAATGATTTAATTTTTACTGGTGAAAGAATTAATGGGGAGTTAAGAGCTCAAATTAAGCTCAATTCATTTATTTCACCAGATGATCCAAAATACGAGAACCTTCCTTTAAAATATTCAAGAGATATTGAAGAAAACATACCTTTTGCATTAAAAAATGCATCAATTTCTACTTATTTTAATCAATCTACTAAAGAGCTGTCTTATATAATAAATGGAAGAGATAATAATGGTGATTTACAGACATTAGTTAGGTCAGTCGGAGGATTAGATCGTCAGTCAGGAACGCCTCAAATTGCACTAGAAAATGGAGATGTTGCGATTGGAGATATTAATAATGATGGATCAAATGACTTTATGTATACAGGTGAGGATGTTAATGGATCACCTATTACTAAACTTTTCTTTACAAAAGGGAACACAATGGTTGAGTCTGATTTTAATTTTGTAGGACTTCGAGAATCTACTGTTGAGTTTGTTGATTATGATATTGATGGTGATTTGGATATTTTTGTTAGTGGACTTAGTGATAGTGGTGCAGAGACTATATTATATCAAGTTAATTTACCAGCAAAACAGAATACCGCACCAACTGAAGTAAAAAACTTATCTGTTACTGACTTAGGGTATGGAAACGTCAAATTTGATTGGGATGAATCTTCTGATGACTTTTCTAATGCCATTGGTTATAGTTTAAAAATTGGGACGACATCTGGAGGTTCTGAGCTTTCAAATACATTAAGTAATTTAGAAACTGGATCCCGATTAATTTCAGCTCCACCACCAATTTTAACAAATCAGTTTAAAACCAATCTTTTCCCTGGAATTTATTATGTATCAGCACAGTCAATTGATCCTGGTGTAAAAGCCAGTAATTTTTCAGATGAAATTAGACTTGAGTTACTGTATGAATGGAAACTACTAAATCAAGGTGGTATAGTTGATAGATACATTCCAGGCAAAGAAAAACCTGTTTTGAAATTAGCAGATTTAGATGGTGATAATGATTTAGACCTTTTGTATGGGTCTCAGGTAAAATGGAAAAATGATTCGGGAACTATTTATGAAAATTATGCATTAACTGGACACAAATTTGATGCTGAAGAAAAAAGATTGATAAGAATTGATAGAGAAAGAAAAACAGAAAATTCATTAGCAAACCTTATTTTACATGATATTTCAGATATTCAGGTAGGTTTAATAAACGATGATGAATATCCTGATGTTGTTATTAATAGATATACAACTGAAACATATAATAATGACAATCCAAGTGATTTATTTGTTCATTTTGGTAAAGAACCTGTTGATGGTGGAAGTAGTAATTTAAATGAAGAGACTTTAATTTATGAGCAGGTTAGATTAGGTGATGGTTTGTTTGAAGGTAAAGTAAAGCTTGCTGACTTGAATAACGATGGTCAATTAGAAATTCTTCAAATTGGTTTGACAAATGATAATATTACATCTGGAACACCCAAGCTTATAATTTATTCTTATGATTCAAATAATTCATTTAGTCAAAATGATGTTTCAGATCAGATTGAAGCTTTATCCAATTCATCTTTTGATTTAGGGGATGTAGATAATGATCAAGATTTAGATTTTGTGATAACTGGTTTTGATCAGTCTAGTGGTTTAAAATCATATTTATATGAAAATATTTCCGATACAGGCGGAGACTTTAAGCTTGAAGTTACAAGCAATAATTTTGCCGCAACTCGAGATGGTTCAATAGACTTTTTTGACTATGACACAGATGGTGATTTGGATATTTTAATTACTGGTACAGGTGTATCAGGTGATATTTTTGAAATTTATGTTAATAAGCTAAATGAAGATATAACTGATTGGCCTAGACTAAACACTATTGATATTCCTGGCTTAAGACATAGTAAAATTGACTATGGAGATTTTAATGGTGATGGATATTCAGATTTATTGTATTCAGGTATCCAATCTGGTCTTGGAAAAATTTCAGAATTAAGAGAATATAATTCACAGTTAAATAAATATGTTAAGAGTTCATTTGATATTGGTGAAATAGTTGATGCTGATGTTGAATTTGGTGATATTGACGGAGATGGTGATTTAGATTTTGTACTTTCAGGAACAAATAAAGAAAACGATAATTATCACACTATCAGCACCTTTTTAAATGTAAGATCTGAATCTGCATCTTTTCAAACAAATTCTGTAAATCCAGTTGATAATGATATTGTTGAGTCTGTTGTTTTTGGATCTCAAAATCAAAATATTAAATATGTTAAAAATAATCCTCCATCAGCTCCATCAATAAAAGATGCTAAGGTCTTAACTGATCAATCATCTGTATCAGGGAAACTTCCTGTTGAGTTAGAGTGGAACAGCTCTACTGATGATTTAACACAATCAGCTGGATTATCTTATTCAATTCGGGTTGGTACAACACCTGGTGGTTCAGAAATAATGACTCCTAATGCAAGTGAAACTGGTATAAGAACCATACCTTCAAAAGGAAATGCAGAGCACAACTTAAAGTGGAAAATTGCTCTATCCCCAGGTAAGTATTATTGGTCAGTTCAAGCTGTTGATGCATCTTTTATTGGTTCTGAATTCAGTGATGAAATTGAACTTATTGTTTATGATGATGATATTCTCTTAAAAATTGATACAGATGAAGATGGGGTTTATGATTCTCAGGACCAATGTCCTGACACACCTGCTGGTGCTAAGGTTGATGTTACCGGTTGTCAGATTTTTGAGCTTCCTGTGAACAATTATAAGGTCGAGGTTGCTAGTGCAACATGTATTGGCAATAGTGATGGAGTGATAGACTTGAGTGTTGAGGATGCTTCATACGACTATACAGTAACAATTACTGGTAAGGATAACGTAACAATCACAGGAACAGATAAAACCGCTTCAGTCACTGGTTTAGCTAAAGGCACTTATGAGGTTTGCTTTAGTGTAGATGGTCAGGCTAACTATGAGCAGTGTTTTGAAGTTGTAGTAGGTGAGCCACCAGCACTAACTGCATTTATTGATATTGATAATGATAGAAAGAGTACAAGCATACAGATGACTGGATCCAAGAAGTACAATGTAACGATCAATGGAGTTAAGAAGAGAGTTACTGGAAATAGTTTTGAAGCAACTTTATCTACAGGATTAAACATAATAAGAGTGGATACAGACTTAGAGTGTCAAGGTTTTGTTGAGAAGGAAGTATTTATATCGGAGGATATTCATTATTATCCAAACCCGACTGATAGTGATGTAAAAGTACACGTAGGAGGAGAGGACACAAGAGTTAAGGTTAGTGTGTTTAGTGAGAAGGGGGATCTTATTTATACTAGATACCAGGATATAGCAGATGTATCTAGGAAGACAAACATTGATTTATTGAATCAAATCCCTGGAGCATACATAGTTGTTCTAGAAGGTAAAACGGTTAGAAAAACGTTCAAGGTTATTAGAGAATAA
>NZNH01000001.1 GCA_002694825.1 Acidimicrobiaceae bacterium
GAAGAGGCTACTGAGGAAGAGGCTACTGAGGAAGAGGCTACTGAGGAAGAGGCTACTGAAGAAGAGGCTACTGAAGAAGTCTCAGAAGAAGAATCTTAATATCTTAACTTTTCTTCTTTATCCATTCTTTATAATTATCCTCTAAGACAGTTAGGGGTACCTCTCCATTCTCAAGAATAAAATCATGGAAATCCCTTATATCAAATCTGATACCTAAGGTTTCTCTTGCATTTTGTCTTAGTTCAAGAATTTTGAGCATACCAATTTTATAGCTACAAGCTTGGCCTGGCCAAGCAATATATCTTTCGATTTCAGCTACAACTGAACTCATAGCCTTACCTGTTTTTCTATACATATAATTTATAGCTTTTTCACGAGACCATCTTTTATGATGAATACCTGTATCTACTACCAACCGAACAGCTCTGAATAAATCAGATTGAAGGAAACCTATTTTGTCATAAGGATTTTCTGCTAAACCGATTTCAACAGCCAATTGTTCAGCATATAAAGCCCAGCCTTCAGAATATGCAGTAGAATTTACTGCATATTTCCTATAAATACCAAGATCATTATTTTCTTGATTTAGGGCAATTTGGAAATGGTGCCCCGGTATCGCCTCATGAAAAGCTAATGTTTTCATTCCAAATTTTGGCGTTGCTTTTATATCATATAAATTTGCATAAAAAATACCTGGTCTTTTTCCATCGAGAGAAGGACCACGATAATAACCTCCAGCAGCACTTTTTTCTGAATATGTTGGTACAGGTCTGACTATCACTTTTGATTTCGGGAGTTTCCGAAAATATTGCGGCACTAAATCATAAGCTTCATTAATAATATTATTGTAAATATCAATGATTTCTTTTCTTGAATTTTGGTCATCTTTAAATAAGAATTTATCACTTTCATTCAATTTAACTAAAACTTGTCCTACATCATCAATATTTTCATATCCCTCTGCCTTCAAAATATCTTTAATCTCATTTGTAATTCTTTCAACTTCACTAAGTCCTATATTATGAATCGTCTCGGCAGAATAATCAGATGTCGTCATTATTTTAAGTCTTAATGAATAATAGTTATCTCCATCAGGTAAGCTCCATACTCCATGATTAGTATTTGCCAATGGTTTAATTTCATGGAGATGCATCAATAATAGATGATAGCTTGGAATTATTTCTTCTGTGATAATTTTCTTGGCCTTGTCCTCAAATAGATCAATCTTTTTTTGTTCGATACCAATTAAAGATAATTTTTCTGTAAAGATTGTCATAAGTGGATTCGCTTCTATAGGAATATTGATAATGTTTTCAATTTGATCTATTACCCTTTCGACCATAAAAGTGGGTGGAAAAATTTTTGACTCTTTTCTTTTTTCCATTTTTTCCAGTATTTGAGCAAAAACATTAGGTATTTCCGCTAATCTTGATAAATAATATTCTCCATCTTTCTCATCTTTGATTGGGTGAATATCCGTCATAAATTCTATAATTCTTGTATGTAAACCATTCATTTGTATTAATGGATAAGCGTGGTAAGGGTATTTAGTCATCTGTTCAATTTCATTTTTCATCTGAAATTGAGCAATTTTTTTACTTAATAATTCATCAGGCGAAAGTTCTTTATCTTGATAAGAATTTAGTATTTTATACTCTCTCCTCAGTTTTTTTAGATCATCTTTATCTTTTTCAAGAGAGTAATCTGATAGCTTTCCGTTGTAAGATCTATAACCATATTTCTCAAGTAAACCAATATATGTAAGTGACTCAGGACTATCCAGAGTATTAAAAACAAATTGTCTTGTTAAAAAGTGATTAAAGGAAAAAGGTTTGAAGAAAATTAATTTAGATACATAAATTGTTAATAATGTAAGTAAAATTATTAATAAATATATTGGTATTTTTTTTATCATTTTAATCCTTCGATCAACTTATCATAAAAAAATAAATTTTAATGAATTATGTTATTTTAAAATATATATTGAATTTTAAGGTCCCTTAGCTCAGCTGGATAGAGCACTGGTCTTCGAAACCAGGTGTCAGAGGTTCGAATCCTCTAGGGACCGCCACTAAATTGTGCTACAAATCTCCTTGCTGGGTTATAAATTATGTCAAAAACACATTCATCAGTCCTGTCACTCATAGGAAATACTCCACTTGTAGAGATAAAAAATATTGATACAGGTCTATGTAGATTATTTGTAAAAATGGAGTCTGATAACCCAGGAGGTTCAATTAAAGATAGGGTTGCGTCTTATATAATAAATCAGGCTGAAAAAGAGGGTAAATTAAAGCCTGGCGGAACAATTATTGAGGCTACAGCTGGTAATACAGGAATTGGTCTTGCATTAGTAGGGATACTTAAAGGTTACAAAGTACTCCTTGTTATTCCTGACAAAATGAGTTTAGAAAAAATTGCCCATTTAAAAGCACTTGGAGCGGAAATAAAATTTACCAGGTCTGATGTTGGCAAAGATCATCCAGAATATTATCATAATATTGCTGAAGGATATGTTAAAAGTATCCCAGGTGCATTCTATGCTGACCAGTTTAATAATCCTGCAAATATAATGGCCCATGAAGAAACAACGGCGCCAGAAATTTATGAACAAATGGATGGTGACCTCGATGCATTTGTTGCTGGAGTTGGAAGTGGAGGTACTCTTACAGGCGTGGGAAGGTTTTTCCAGAAAGTTTCTCCAAAAACAAGTATTGTAGCAGCTGATCCTGTTGGTTCGATTATTAAAGATGCAGTTAAAACTGGAACATTCAAGTATGATGGCGGGTCATGGCTTGTTGAGGGTATTGGTGAAGACTATATTCCAACAAACTGTGATTTAAATGTTATAACTGATGCGATAAGTGTTTCTGATAAAGAGGCTTTTGAGGCGATACAATTACTTTTAAAAAAGGAAGGGATACTTGCTGGTTCATCGGCAGGTACACTTTTTGCTGCGGCTTTAAAATGGTGTAAAGAACAAAAAGAGCAAAAAAAAGTTGTCACATTAATATGTGATACCGGCAATAAATATTTATCAAAAGCTTTTAACGGAAAATGGTTAGCTCAAAATGATTTAGTAAATTTTAATCCAAAAGGAACTTTAGAGGATGTATTAGTTTCACGTTTTGATATGAATGAAGTCATTTATGTGAAACCTGATGATAGTCTTTTAGTGGCCTTCAACAGGATGAATGACTCAGATGTATCCCAATTACCAGTTTTAGATAAGGAAAATTTAGTTGGTATTATAACGGAAGACGATGTTTTAAATAATTGTTCAAACGGCCATGGTTTTGACAGAAAAATTTCTGAAACTATGAAAAAAAATTTCAAAAATTTAAATGTTGATGACTCTTTAGATCAGTTAATTGACTATTTTAAAACAAATAGTTTAGCTATTATTTTGGATGATAAAAAATTTGTTGGTATTATTACTAAAATTGATCTACTTGCATATTTAAAGAGGACTAATATCAATGGTTAAAGATAAAAAAGGTTTTGAAACGCGATCAATTCATTCGGGGCAAGTGAGTGATCCATCCACTGGTGCTGTCATGACACCAATTTACGCCACTTCAACATACGAGCAAGAGGCCCCAGGTGAACATAAGGGCTATGAATATTCAAGAAGTGCAAATCCAACACGAAAAGCGCTTGAGGACTGCATAGCTGACCTTGAAAACGGAATCTCCGGGCATGCATTTTCATCGGGAATGGCAGCAACATCTACAATCATTGATCTTTTAAATTCTGGTGATCATATAGTTGCTTGTGATGATCTTTATGGTGGAACATACAGGCTTTTTGAAAATGTAAAAAAAAGAGCGTCAGGAATTAAATGTGATTTTATAGATTTTTCTGATCCTAAAAATATTCAAGATGCAATTAATGAAAAAACAAAAATGATTTGGTTAGAAACTCCGACAAACCCACTTTTAAAAATTATTGAACTTGATAGAATAATTGAGTTATCAAAAGGTAAAGATATTATCAAAGTTTGTGATAATACTTTCTGCTCTCCTTGGGTTCAAAAACCGCTAAATCATGGTTTTGATATTGTTGTGCATTCTGCAACAAAATATATAGGTGGACACTCAGATGTTGTTGCAGGTTTGGCTGTAGTTTCAGAGGATAGACATGATTTATCTGAAAACCTTAATTATTTATTAAATGCAAGTGGTGCGATTGCAGGCCCATTTGATAGCTTTCTACTTTTAAGAAGTTTAAAGACTTTATCATTAAGAATGGAGAAGCATTGCAGTAATGCACTTGCAGCTGCAGAATATTTAGAAAAAAACTTTGATAACATTGAAGTTATATATCCAGGTTTAAAAAGTAGCGAAAGCCACGAGATAGCAAAAAAACAAATGCATATGTTTGGAGGAATGTTATCTGTTATCGTCGATAATGATATGGATAAAGTAAGAGAAATATTAGGTAAATTTGAAGTTTTTACATTAGCCGAGAGTTTAGGTGGTGTTGAGAGTTTAGTTTGCCATCCCGCAACAATGACACATGCTTCAATTCCAAAGGAAAAAAGAGAGGCCTTAGGTGTTAAAGATGGTCTTATTAGATTTTCTGTTGGATTAGAAACTATAGAAGATATCCTATTTGATTTGCATAAAGCCTTTGAATAAACAACATATTTAATTAAAAAATGTCAAAAATTCTATGGAAACCAAGTGAGAAAAGTATCAAAAAAACAAATATGGCAGGGCTGTATGAGAGAGTTTTTAAAACAAAAATAAAAAGTCCTGGGCAATTCATTTATCAATCACTTCACGATTGGTCTATAAAAAATATTGAAGATTTTTGGAGTTTAGTTTGGGATGAGGCTAATATTATTGGAGATAAAGGTAGTCAGATTATTAGCGAGTATGATGATCTTATCAAAAGCAAATTTTTTCCAAAAGGTCGTCTAAATTTTTCTGAAAATCTATTAGCTGGTGAGAATAATCGTGAGGTTATTGTATTTTATGATGAACGCAAAAAAAGAATTTCTTTAACTTTAAATGAATTAAAGCAAAAAACGATTGCACTTGCAAAATGGTTAATCAAAAATGGCATAAAATCAGGTGATAGGGTAGCTGTATTAGGAACAAATTCACCGGAATCAATTATTGCAATGTTAGCCACTGCATCATTAGGTGCAATATTTACATCTTGCTCTCCTGATTTTGGTGAGGAGGGTATAATTGATCGTTTTGGTCAATGCCAACCAAAAATATTTATAACAACTGATGGTTATATCTATGCTGGTAAGAAATATTGTATAAAAGATAAGGTTGCCAATATTGCTAAAAGAATAACTTCAATAAAAAAAACAATAAATATCAGGTATATAGGGAATTCAGAAAATGAATATAAGTATGATTGGCATAGTATTGTTTCAGATAAGGATATTGATGACTTTGAGTTTAAAAAGTTTCCCTTTAATATTCCTCTTTATATCCTTTATTCTAGTGGAACTACCGGTAAACCAAAATGTATTGTTCATTCTGCTGGTGGAACACTAATTCAGCATATTAAAGAGCATAGATATCATTGTGATATGAGAGAAAATGATCGAATTATGTATTTTACTACTTGTGGCTGGATGATGTGGAATTGGATGGTAACAGCTTTAGCTTCGAAGGTAACATTAGTTCTATATGATGGTTCTCCTATTTTTCCAAATCCGCTTATACTATTTGAGATTGCCAAAGAAGAGAAGCTAAGTTTTTTCGGGGCTTCAGCAAAATATATTGATAGTTTAAATAAAATAAAAATTAAGCCAAACCAAAACCTTTCATTTGATTATCTTAGAGTTTTTGCTTCGACTGGTTCACCGTTAGCACCTCAAAGTTATGATTGGGTTTACTCAAATGTTAAAAAAAATATTCAACTTTCATCTATTTCTGGGGGAACAGATATTGTTGCCTGCTTTGTTCATGGTAACCCATGCTTACCAGTTAAAAGAGGCGAAATTCAATGTTCTGCACTTGGTATGGATGTTCAATCTTGGGATGACTTAGGCAACCGAGTTTTTACAAAACCTGGTGAACTGGTATGTATAAATTCTTTCCCATCGATACCTTTAGGTTTTTGGAACGATGATAATAATGAAGTATTTAAAAAATCATATTTCGAACAGTATAATAATGTATGGCATCATGGAGATTATGTCATTGAGACTGATAACAATAGCTTTATTATTGAAGGAAGATCAGATGCAACACTGAATCCTGGTGGAATAAGAATTGGAACGGCAGAAATTTATCGACAAGTTGAAAAACTAGAGGAAGTGAAAGAAGCTTTAGCAGTTGGCCAGGATTGGAAGAATGATCAGAGAATTCTTTTATTTTTAATACTTCAGGAAATCTTTGACTTGACTCGTGATTTAATAGACAAAATAAAAAATTCAATTCGATCTGGAGCAAGCCCGCGACATGTACCTGCTAAAATTTATGAGGTTAGAGATTTTCCAAGGACAAGATCAGGAAAAATTTCAGAGCTGGCTGTAAAAAATATTATACATAAAAAAGAAATTAAAAATATTGAGGCTCTTTTGAATCCTGAGGTTCTCGATATTTACAGAAATCTTGAAAATAAGTGATTTTAAGTTAATTGTTACTATAATTAAAGTCTGTATAATTGGGTCGCGACATCATGATTTGATATTCAATTCCAAAACCGGGATAGTTATTTATAATTTTTCCTTCATCAGTTTTATACCAACTTCCGCAGTTAGATGCCCAAACGGTATCTTTTAGTTTTTCTTGAATTTTAAAATTATATAATTTCATTGCTTCATCTTTAACATCAATATATGAAAAATTTTTATTTTTTAAGTATCTAAGGCATTTCATTATGAACATTATCTGTGACTCAATCATATAAATTATTGAAACATGTCCGGTATTTGTATTTGGACCATAACAAATATAAAAGTTAGGGAAATTTGGTACCATAACACCTCTGTATGCCTCGGCTCCATTAGACCATACATCGTCTAGTTTTATTTCATTTAATCCTATAATTTTAACTGGAGATATAAAAATATTAGCTTCAAAACCGGTACCAAATATAATTGCATCTATTTCATGATGATTTCCATCTTTAGTTATTATTTGATTACCTTCAATTTTATCTATTAATGATGTCTCAAGGCATACATTATCTTTACAAATCGCTGGATAATAGTCATTAGTTGGTATTATTCTCTTACAACCAATTGGGTAATCAGGTATAAGTTTTTTCTTCAATTTTTCATCACTAATTTGTTCTTCAATCAACATAAAAGCCCCAGCTTTATAAACATCCTCGAATTTAAATAACTTAAATTTAGTTAGAATAGCTGAAACAACCTTTTCTAAAATTTTTACGGCCTTGTTGTGTTTATAGTAAAAAGCTAAATAGTTTCTTTCTTGAGTTAAATAAAAGTAAAATCTGTACATCCTTGCTAAAAGAGGAATATTTCTTAAACAGAATTTTTCAAATGAACCATATGGTCTATCAGGTTTAGGAACTATCCAATTATTACTTCTTTGAAAAATAGTTAATTTCTCAACTTTTTCTGCTATTTTAGGAATAAAGCCAATTGCACTTGGTCCATTTCCAATAACGGCTACTTTTTTACCCTCTAAATTATAATTATGATCCCATTGTGCACTGTGAAAGCTGTGCCC